>JBJKSJ010000112.1:0-15752 GCA_046704085.1 Ktedonobacterales bacterium
TCCAGACGGTAGGCGTTGATTACCTCTCCGTCGGAGGCTATACGAAGGATGGACCAGAAACCCATCAGGCACTTCTGGGCGCGGGCATCTGGATCATCGAGGGGCTGAACCTCTCATCGGTGCAGCCGGGAACCTATGAACTGATCTGCCTGCCGCTCAAAGTTGTCGGCGGCGATGGCGCGCCCGCCCGTGCTATCCTGCGTCAGCCTGAAATCGCTCCGGCCTGAACGGCGCCAGATCAAGGGCGATGGGCGAGCCGCGCAGCAGATCGGCCACGAGCGCGCCGGAGTACGGGCCAAGCTGAAGGCCAGAGGGACCATGCCCAGTCGCCAGGAAGACTTGCTCGAAGCCTGGCACGCGCCCCAGGATGGGCAGGCCATCCGGGCTGGCGGGCCGCAGACCAATGCGCGTCTCGCGCAGCGTCGCGCCCGCCAGCCCAGGAGCCACGCGCAGCGCCTCGCTCAAGACCTCATGCACGCCGCCAGCCGTCAGGCGCACATCAAAGCCAGAGCCTTCCTCGCGTGTAGCCCCGGCCACCACCCGATGCGTTGGAAAGGTGAGCAGGTAGTGCGAGTGGAAGCCGACGATGATAGGCCACCGGCTCGTTGCGACACCCGGCATCTCCAGGTGCAAGATTTGCCCGCGCTGCGGGTAGACGGGCAGGCGCAGCCGGAGCGTTGCCGCCCATGCGCCCGACCACGCGCCCCCAGCAATGATGATAGCGTCAGCGGAGAGCGCCTGATCGTTGACCCTGACCTGGATGGTGTGATCGCCTCTGCGCACCAGTTCGGCGCTGCCCGTCAGGATGCGCGCGCCATGACGCTGCGCCGCGCTGCGCAGGGCATCTCGCAGCAAGCGCCCATCGACACGCGCAGCCCCCGACGTAGAGATCGCGCCATAGTTGGCGCCAAGCGCAGGGAAGAGGCTCTGCGCCTCGCGTGAGTCAAGCTGGCGCACATCACCAATATTCTTCACGCCTGCTGCGCGGCGTTCCTCAATCAGCCGCAGCAGGTCGGGCAGGCGCGCTGCCTCTGCTTCGCTGGTTGCAACATGTAGCAGGCCAACCACTTCATAGCCAGTGCCGGTCTCGCCATCCTCAGCCAGTTGCGCCAGCAGTTCCTCATAATACCCCACCGCCGGAAACGCCAGCGAGAAAAAGGCCGCAGGGGGCTTAAAGCTCGTCCCAGGGGAGATGATTCCCGCGCCAGCCGCCGTCGCCTGGCCGGGGTCAGCGCGATCAACGAGCGTCACGCGCACGCCATGCCGCGCGAGCCGATAGGCGGCGCTGGCTCCGACAATGCCCCCTCCAATGACGATCACATCATCCACAGCAGGTCATCCTTTCCAGGCCAGCCCTGGAGATACCCTCTTCTCCAGGGTTAGGGTTGCGATTCCTGCCCATATGATAGCAGCTTTTGCGCCAGCTAGCGTTTCTCCGCGTTCAGAAGCACTACCAGCAGCGGCGTCAGGACCGCCACAGCGATCAGGGCAAGCAACAGCAACAGACCTTTCGGATTGCCGAGGTTGACCGTCCAGCCCACGCCAAAACGCCGCTCAACAAACATGGACGGGTCGCTCGGGTTGACATAGAGCGCGCCAAGCTTCCAGTAGCGATCATCCATGCGATCCACCGCCGTCTCCGTCGGGCTGCCCAGCCGCGAGCCTCCCTGGCCGGTGCGCACCGCCAGAACCAGCGCGCTGACCAGCAGCACCCCGACCAGGACCAGCGACAGCGGCAGCACGAGAATGATCTGGGAGCTAGAACCCGTTTGTTCGGCATTGGCGATCAACACCGCCAGCCCGCCCAGGAACGCCATCAGCAGCGCCTTCATTGCGAAGAGATAGCGCAGCCACCACTTGCGAAAGCGGCTCTCGGCGCGCCCTGGCAGCGCCTTGGCCCCAACGAGCAGCAGCGCAAGGCCAGTCAACAAAACCTCCAGGCCAAGCTGCGACCAGACCAACGCAAAATAGCTGCCAATCGTCTTGGTCGCATACCCATTCGGGGTTCCGGCAGCATCGAAATGGATGGGGATGATCGCAGGCGCTGCCGCGTAACTGATCGCCAGATAGATCGCCGTTGCGGCGATGATCGCGAGCGGCAGGCTCTCCCATGCCCAGGGAACATAGCTCCCGTAGTGGCGCGGGCGCAACTCCGCCACCGGCTCACTGGCAGGCGAAGGCTCCTCGCCCATCGCTTGCGGCGCAGCCGTCAGATTGCGGCTGGCGACATGGGCCAGCAGATAGGGAACGGCCAGCAGCAGGACCGGCGTCAGGACCACCAGGCTGGACCAGCCATTGGCCCACCACGAATCAGGCGCAAAGACGGCCAGCAGCGCCAGCGCCAGCGCGAACAGCACCAGCAGACCGACGACCTCGATACGATAGCGGCGGATGATCGCCCGCCCGGCAGGGGTCTGGCGTGTATTGGGCGCAACCGTGACGCCAAAGAACACGTCACGCCGGGTGAGCGTCGGCATCAGCCAGTACAGCCAGGCCGTACTCACGATAACGATAGCATCAAGTGTCACCTGAAAGAAACGCAGCATACTCAATCCTGCCTTTCTGGCGAACGAGCCGCTTTTTCGTGATCGGATGGCGGCTGACGAAACACGTCGGCGGCCAACTCCTGGAGCATGGGCAGCGAGATGCCCCGCAGCCGCGCGTCGGTGCGCACCCGGCCCAGGAGGGCGCGGATATGCGCCACATCGCCGGACTGCGGGGCGGCTGGCCGCCGCAGGCGCGGATGGATGACCGCCCGCGAGCCATGCCGCAGGAGAATGATCTCTTCTGCTTCCAGCGCGTGATAGGCGGCCAGCACGGTATTCAGGTTAATTCCCAGGTCAGCGGCAAGCTGGCGCACAGATGGCAACCGCTCGCCAGGCGTCAGTTTTCCCTCGGCCACAAAGTGGCGAATCTGCTCGGCAATCTGGGTATATTTGGGCGTTGGATCGCTCTCATTAAGCCGGATCAGCATCGGCTCCGCCTCGTTGTTGCCTTTCAGCATTGGCACTCCCTGGAGATACAAAGACATTCTGCCAGGATAGAAGGTACTGCTTTGCGCGCTCATCTGCATCGCTGAACTTCCAGGCCCATCTTTCATCACTGTTATAATACAGATAGCACAGATATGACAGAGCAACAAGCCATCCTGTTGCTCTGTCATATCTGTGACCAGGAAGTTACTGCCAGTTACCCTGCTGGCAAGAGCGATCTGCCACTCTTAAGGCATAGGCTTGAGGACGACCAGGAAAGCATCTCAACAATGAACCTGCTCTGAGTGGAGGACACCTATGGCGCAAAGTACCACGGACACCGAGAAGGCCACAATAGCGGAGACCGAAGTCAAAGAGCCTGCCGACGATAGCTTTTATCGCACGCTGGCAATCTCGTTTCTGGTTGGCATGGTCTTCATCTTCGCCCTATTTACCTTTATACTGATCATTCTTGCGGGGGCGTCTTGAGATCGAAGCTGCCATGCCGCCCTGATCCCTGGGCAAACAGCCGCGCGCCAGCCGCGCTCTCTGCTCGCAGGGATGCCAGGCCATGCTGAAACTCGTTTGCCAGCGCTTCCTCCCACGTGAGGTCAAACTGCTCATAGGCTGAGTGCCGATCTCCACGCAGGCACTCCTGCGGGAAGCGCGCCAACTCCTCGGCCAGCGTCTCTGCAGCCTGGCGCGCCTGGCCGCGCGGCACAACGCGATTGACCAGCCCCATCGCCAGGGCTTCTTCGGCGGCAACAGGCCGCCCGGTTAAGATGAGGTCCAGCGCGCGGCTCAAGCCAATCAGGCGCGGCAATCGGATCGTGCCGCCGTCTACCAGCGGCACACCCCAGCGTCGGCAAAACACCCCCAGGATGGCATCCTCTTCCATCACCCGCAGATCGCACCAGAGCGCCAGTTCAAGCCCTCCAGCAACGGCGTAGCCTGCAATGGCCGCAATCACCGGCTTATGTAACAGCATGCGACTCGGCCCCATCGGCCCATCGCCTGTCGGCTCCATCCGATTGGAAGCGCCAGCGGCAATCGCCTTCAGGTCCGCGCCCGCGCAGAACTGCCCATGATCGCCGACAAACACGCCAACCCGCGCATTGGGATCGGCATCGAAGGCGCGGAACGTCTCCGCCAGTGCTTCAGCAGTCTTGCGGTCAACCGCGTTGCGCACCTCCGGGCGGCTCAGCACAACCGTCGTCACGAAGCCCTTGCGTTCAACAGTAACAGACACTGCGCGCACTCCTTTCACACAGGCCGCTGCTATGGCTCATGTGCAGCCATTTCAGGTTCAGCCAGGTTGTTCATATCTGAGCCGTCAGATGGTATAGCTCGCGTGGAGCGTCGGCTGCTCGACACGCAAGCCGCGCTCGCGCAGAACTTTTGCCAGCGCCTCGCGCCCGTCATCTTCTCCATGCACCAGGAACGTCATCGCGGGCGTGCCGCTGCTGCGATACCACTCCAGCAATTCCGCCTGATCGGCATGCGCCGAAAATCCACCGATCGTATAAATCCGCGCCGCGACGCGCACTTCATCCCCAAAGATACGGACCTCTTTCTGGCCGTCAATGATCCTGCGCGCCAGCGTGCCCACAGCAGCATAGCCAACAAAGACCACGCTGCATTCTTTCCGCCAGAGATTATACTTGAAATGATGCAAAACGCGCCCACCTGTTGCCATCCCCGAACCAGCCATGATCACTGCGCCACCCCGAATGTGGTTAATGGTCATCGATTCCGCTGTATCACGGGTAAAATGCAGCCCTGGCACCGTGAAGGGGTCTTTGTCATCCTCAAAAAGATGCCGCGTCTCCGGGTTGAAGAACTCTGGATGCCGCCGAAAAATCTCGGTGGCCGAGATCGCCATCGGCGAATCCAGGAAAACCGACAGATAGCGGGGCAACTCTCGCCGCTCCTCTAGCTCGCGCAGAAAGTACAGCAAATCTTGCGCGCGCTCCAGGGCAAACGTGGGGATTACGACATTGCCGCCGCGCTCCAGCGTATCCAGAATCGCCTGCTTGAGTTCTTCCACCGACGGCGCCAGCGGCTTATGCGCGCGGTCGCCGTAAGTACTCTCCATGACCACATAATCCGCCTGTGGAGCAGGACTCGGCGGATTCAGGATAGGCTTGTCACGATTGCCCATATCTCCAGAGAAAAGCAGACGCCGCTGCGCGCCCTGCTCTTCGACCTCCAGCAGCACCCAGGCCGAGCCAAGAATATGCCCAGCATTGCCAAACGTCGCGCGAATCCCCGTGGACAATGCGACAGGCGAATTGTATCGGGCGACACGGCCAAAGCGGTCCATCGTATCGAAGACATCGGGCACATCATAGAGTGGAGCGGGTATCGGCTCTCCCCGGCGCAGATGGCGCCTGGCTTTACGTTTGGCATTCTCCACCTGAAGGCTGGCCGCATCCATCAGCACCAGTTTGGCAAGATCGCGGGTTGCGCTCGTAGTCACAATCTCGCCACGAAAGCCATGCCTCACCAGCAAGGGAATGCGCCCGCAGTGATCCAGGTGCGCGTGGGTCAGCAGAAGCATATCGATGCTGCGAGGATCAAAACCAAAATCGTTGGCGTTCTCTTCCTCCATATCTCGGCTGCCTTGAAACAGACCACAATCAATGAGGATGCGTTTGCCAAGCGCCTGGACAAGATGACAGGAGCCTGTAACCCCACCAGCAGCGCCATGAAAAGAAATCTCCATCTTGGTCCTCCTAAGAGAGAGCGGATGCACGCTGGCGAGCAATCGCCGTCGTGGCCTGTATTATGCCACAAGCTCCCCCGATGAGTGCCAGAAGCAAGGTATCAGCTATCTGCTTTATTAACCTCGTAACCCCTCCCAAACCTTTAGCTATTGACAAAGTAACCATCCCCGTTTATACTTAGGCCGTCTAATAAATTAGATGCTAAATAAATAATGCGCCCCTCCCTACACGCGAATGTGCGCGCCTGTGTTCACTGAGCCAATAGCCGACATAGCTGACCAACCCTGAAACGGAGTTGAAGAAGCATGATGAAATTGTTGCGGTTCATGAAACCGTATCGCCTGCTGCTTGTCGTTGTACTCGTACTTGCCTTCGCGCAATCGATGGCAAACCTCTATCTGCCAACCTTAATGGCCGATATTGTGGATAACGGGATTGTCAGAAACGATACCGGCTACATCTGGAGAACTGGCGGTCTGATGCTGCTGGTCACACTCGGTGGCGTGATTGCTGCAATCATCGGCAGTTTCTTCGCCTCCAGGATTGCAACCGGCTTTGGCAAAATCATACGTGGCAAAATCTTCACCCGTGTGGAGCAGTTTTCGCTGCACGAATTTGACAAAGTCAGCACCGCCTCGCTGATTACGCGCACAACGAACGATACAACCCAGGTTCAGCAAGTCCTGATTATCACGCTGGGTTTCTTGATTACGGCGCCCATGATGATGATCGGCGGCATCATTCTGGCGATCAACCAGGATGCCACGCTTGCTTGGATTCTAGTCGTTATCATTCCACTGCTGGTCGGCATCATCGCCCTGCTGATGAGCAAAGCCATTCCACTCTTCCGCATCATTCAGGTGAAACTTGATAAAATCAACCTCATCCTGGATGAAGGCTTGACTGGCGTGCGCGTCGTCCGGGCATTTGACCGCGTGAAGCATGAAGAGCAGCGCTTTGACGTGGCTAACCTCGATCTGACCGACGTGGCGATCCGTGTGAATCGGATGGTGGCGTTGTTATTCCCGGTGATGATGCTGGTGCTGAACGTTTCCAGTATTGCGATTCTCTGGTTTGGCAGCATCCGCGTCAACAACAACGAAATGCAGATCGGCGCGCTCATCGCCTTCTTGCAATACGCCATGCAGATTCTCTTCGCGCTGCTGATGGTTTCGATGCTCTTCATTTTGCTGCCGCGCTCCTTTGCCTCGGCAGACCGCATTAACGAAGTGCTGGCAATCGACCCTGAAATTAAGGATGCCGAGCAGGTGAAGAAGGCGGATGAGGAGAAAGGCTATGTGGAGTTCCAGGATGTGACCTTCAGCTATCCCGGCGCTGAAGAGCCAGCCCTGGCGCACATCTCCTTCAGCGCCAAACCCGGCCAGGTCACGGCGATTATCGGAGGCACAGGCGCAGGCAAGTCAACACTGGTCAGCCTGATCCCGCGCTTCTACGACATAGACAGCGGCTATATCCTGGTGGACGGCGTGGATGTCCGCGAGATGGCACAGGCGTATCTGCGCGCGAAGATCGGGTTTGTACCGCAAAAGGCCGTACTTTTCTCCGGGACCATTGCCGAGAACATCCGCTATGGCAAAAACGATGCTTCCGACGAAGAGATCGGGCACGCGGCAGAGGTGGCCCAGGCCACCGAGTTTATCTCGAAGATGCCCAACGGCTTTGATTCCGTCATTGCCCAGGGCGGCACCAACGTGTCCGGGGGGCAGAAGCAGCGTCTCTCGATTGCCCGCGCCCTGGTGCGCAGGCCGGAAATCTATATCTTCGACGATACTTTCTCAGCGTTGGATTTTAAGACCGACGCCCGGCTGCGCGCCGCGCTCAAAAAAGAAACGCTTGATGCGACTGTCCTCATCGTCGCCCAGCGGGTCAGCACCGTAATGGATGCCGATCAGATTATCGTGTTGGATGAGGGACGTGTCGCCGGCATCGGGTCGCATCGAGAACTGATGCAGACCTGTGAGGTCTATCGTGAAATTGTGTCGTCCCAGCTTTCGGTGGCAGAAATAGCGGAGAGGATTGCATGAGTCAAGAACAACGCAAACCACAACCTGGCGGCATGCAGGGCGGCCCGATGGGCCGGGGCGGATGGGGCGCCATGGGCAGGCCGGTCGAAAAAGCGAAGAATTTCAAGGGGACCGCCAGTCGACTTCTTCGCTATTTCGCGCCGCAGAAATATCTTTTGCTGCTCGTGCTGGCGACAGCCATCCTTGGCACGACGTTCAATATTGTTGGACCCAAGATTCTGGGCCTGGCGACCACCAAGCTCTTCGAGGGTTTGCTGGCGAAATTCCAGGTGTATCAATTCAACCAGCTCCATCCCCAGCACCCGCTGCCCTTGCCTGGGGTTGATTTCACCTATATCGGCACCGTCCTGCTGATCTTACTTGGCTTGTATATCATCAGTTCTATCTTCTTGTACATCCAGCAGTATGTAATGGCGGGGGTAGCGCAACGAACAGTCTATCAGTTGCGCCGAGAAGTGGACGAAAAACTGGCGCGTTTGCCGCTGAAATACTATGACTCGCGTACGCATGGCGAAATCATGAGCCGCGCCGTCAATGACATGGATAACATCAGCAGCACCTTGCAGCAAAGCGTCACGCAGTTGATCACCTCCGTAGTCACCGTCATTGGCGTGATTGTGATGATGCTGCTCATCAGTCCGCTGCTGAGCCTGGTCGTGGTCCTCACCCTGCCACTGAGCCTGCTTGTCACTTTGGGCATTGCCAAGCGTTCGCAAACATACTTCCGCAATCAGCAGCGGGAGCTTGGGCGACTCAACGGTCATGTCGAAGAGATGTATAGCGGCCACAAGATCGTCAAAGCCTTCGGACACGAGGACCATTCTATCGCCGAGTTTGCCCAGCTGAACGACAAGCTCTATCAGGCTGGCTGGCGCGCGCAATTCATGTCCGGCATGATTATGCCGCTGATGCGCTCGATTGGCAACCTGGGCTACGTCTTCGTGGCGGTACTCGGCGGCATCATGGTGACGCAGGGGAAGATTGCGATTGGTGATGTGCAGGCATTTATTCAATATGCCCAGCAGTTTACCCAGCCAATCACCCAGCTAGCCAACTTCGCCAATGTCATTCAATCCACGATGGCTTCAGCGGAGCGCATCTTTGAACTGCTCGATGAGCAGGAAGAGGTGCCAGAGGCGGTTGACGCCCAGGTCATCAAGGAGCCAAAGGGCGCGGTCCAGTTCGAGCATGTCCGCTTTGGCTATAAAGAAGATGAGGTGCTGATGGAGGATATGAACATTGATGTCCAACCGGGCCAGATGATCGCCATCGTTGGCCCCACCGGCGCGGGCAAGACCACCCTGGTCAACCTGCTGATGCGCTTCTATGAAGTCAACAGCGGCAGGATTCTGGTGGATGGCGTGGACATCACCCAGATCAAGCGCGGTGCGCTGCGCCGCACGTTCGGCATGGTCCTTCAGGATACCTGGCTCTTCCAGGGAACCATCCGCGATAACATCGCCTATGGGCGTGAGGACGCGAGCGAAGAAGAGATCATCCGAGCGGCCAAAGCAGCCTACGCCGATCACTTTATCAGGACACTGCCCGATGGCTATAAGACGGTGCTGAACGAAGAGGCCAGCAACATCTCGCAGGGGCAGAAGCAGTTGCTGACCATCGCCCGTGCCTTCCTGGCCGATCCAGAAATCCTGATCCTGGATGAAGCGACCAGCAGCGTCGATACCCGAACAGAGCAGCAGATTCAGCAGGCGATGACCGAACTGATGAAGGGGCGCACCAGCTTTGTGATTGCCCATCGACTCTCCACCATTCGGGACGCAGAGATGATCCTGGTGATGAATCACGGCACGATCATCGAAAAGGGCACGCACAAAGAACTGCTGGAGCAGAACGGCTTCTATGCCGACCTCTACAACAGCCAGTTTACCGCTCCCGCGCTCGTCGAGGAGGCCGTCTAAACGTCAGGCTTGCAGGCGCGCATCAGGAACAGACCCACTCCACCGCGTGCGCCTCGGTGAGATCAGGGACTTCCAGCCTGCGGATCAGGCGCAAGATCGCCCCTTCGGGTACTCCGTTGGGGCGACTCTCGTTTCTGCTGCTGATCTCCGCAAGAGGAGCTTCGACATAGACGATACGCACCCTGGCATGGTAGGAGGCAAAAAAAGCGATTAGCTGCGCCCGGAGCATGCGGCTAACATTTGTGGCGTTCCACACAAACGACTGTTGTTTGCGCATCAACTCACGCGCCGCTTCTTTTGCCGCCTGGACCACCGCCCCTTGCTCCGCTTCAGGGGCAATTCTGAGTTCGTTCCGCAGGCGATCCAGCGAGATGACCGGCCAATCTGGCAGGTGGTCGCATATCCAGGTATCCTTTCCGGCCCCCGGCAATCCAGCCATCAAGACCACTTCAAAGCGCGTGTCATCATAGGCCACATAGGCCGGATCGCCTGACCCACCCTGAAAATAACGAAACCGGCTGTGCGGCGTTGGGAACATTCTGGGGCCAGGGTAACACTCCTGCTCCTGACAAAAAGCGCGGAAGAGTTCGACGCTCTCCAGCATCTCCTGCTGATCGGAGCAGACGCGCCCTCGGACATCCGCCTCCGCCAGCAGGGCCAGCCAGTCCATCCGCGCGCTCTGGCTAGCCGTGATCACTGCCCGCGCCGGGTCCACCTTGTCTAAAAACCACAGCGGCAGCCCATGAAAACGCACCTGCCTGGCAATCTGCTCCCGCCGCGCGAAAGGCACAGGGGCAGCCAGACCCACGCCGCGCCATAGCAGCTCCCGCGCCAGCAATTCGCCTGTGCGGGCGTGCTTCTTTGACGTAATCCGGCCATCGACATCAACCTCCGTGCAGATCGGCTTGGCAACATCATGCAAGAGCGCGGCGGCAAACAGCACGGCCCGCGCCTCTTGGGGCAAGGCTCTCCATCCATCCAGAGCAACCAGCGCCTCGGCAACCATGCGCGTATGCGTCAGCACATCGCCTTCCGCGTGATAGCTCGCCTCCTGGGGCACGCCCCGCATGCCGCGTATCCACGCAAACTGCTCCTGAAGAGGCTCCCATGCCAGGCGCCAATCCGGCGGAGCAGGGCAATGCGGGAACGACCAGCCCTGCTCCGTCTCCTGTCTGCCAACCATAAAACACCACACGATCTCATCTGCTGCTAGCATATCAGTCAAAAAGTCGTGTATTCGTCTTAGCCCGCGCAGGCGGGCTTCGCTGCGGAGCCTCCAGGCGCGGATGTATCCGCCAGCCCTCGGTTGACCGGCGTCCTAGAAGAGTGTCACGCCGGGCTGCAAGCCATTGGGGATGATGGGACGATCAAGCCAGTGGCTATGGGAATTGAGGACCGTTTGCAAGAAACCGGCGCGCACATACTTATAGCGTTCCTGCACCCAGCCATCCTCCTCCACCTTGATATACAAGCCTTCCATCAAGCCGCTCTGGTCGGTCTCTTGCAACACGCCCCTGGCATCCAGATGTCGCTCCTGGCACAGCGATTCCAGGCGGCGCAGCGCGTCCGGGGCAATGAAGTGCGAGGGACCAATCAGTGCGGTCAGGGTCGTCAGCGATGGTGGCTGCCCCTCGTAGACGACCTTCACCGAGGTGACAAATGGCGCCCCCGCCAGCACTTCCCGGCGCCGCTGCGTGCTGAGAAAGACGTCAACCCGCTTGTCGAAGAGATCAAACTCCAGAAAATAATGGGGCAGGTCTGTATAGAAAATACTGTGTTTCGCGTACAGCCACTCTCCATATAGCACATAGCGGTCTGCCAGCACATCCCATAGCTCCGAGATATAGCGTCTGGCCCAGGCTTTCAAGAGATCGAAGTGTTTCTCGCGCTCGCCCCCGACCAGATAATGGCCCCGGCTCTGCAAAAGCAGTTCCCCGGCAGGGCTGAAGCTGATAGCGCTGTTGGCGCCGTCCATCTTTTCTTCCACCACTAGAAAGCGCCCGGCAACCTCCTGAAACGGAACGACACCCAAATCCTCATCGCCCGGTTGCAAGCCAGAGCCTTTGATATGCCGCGTGCGCGGATATTTATACAGGTCGGTCATCGCTCTCCCATCGTTGCCACCAGCAGCATATGATTCAGCACATAGCTCGCATTCACATGTCGCGCCCCTGCCCGCGCCAGCAACTCTCGCAACTGGCGCTCGGCAAACAGGTGGATATGCTCAGGATTATCATCCGCCCTGGAGGGCACGGAGCAGACCAGAAAACGCTGTGCCACCCGGCAGGCTTCAGCGAGCGCGCTGGCGGTATCAGGAATATGCTCCAGGACTTCCAGCATGGTGACACCATCGAAGCTGCGATCAGCAAACGCCAGCGCGGTGGCATCCATCTTCAGCGCCGTAATCTGCGCCATTCCACCGGCTTGCACCGCCTGAATATCGGCTACGCGATGGTCGAGCAGATCAATCACCGTCACCGGCACATCGGGAAACGTGTTGACCAGCGGCCAGAGAAACGCGCCCCTGCCGCTGCCGATGTCCAGCAGGCTCTGTGGCCCAAGACCGCGCAGGATACCCAGCGCCTTGCTCACACGGGCAAGCTCCATCGCGCGCTTGAATCGATGCAACCGCAGCCCGCGCCTGATGCCCAGCGCAATCAATTGCTCCATCTCATCTTCCGAGAGGTCTTCAAGCGGGCGTGAAAACAAGAGTTGAAGGTCTTCAGAAAGCAGCGCCTGTATCAGCCTTCCCCGCACAAATGCCGCTGCCAGCCGCGAATAATACACGTGAGTGAGAGTCATACACGCTGCATCCTGCTCCTGGATAATAAAGTGCGACAAAGATATCGGGGATTCGTCTTAGCACACGTAGGTGGGCTTCGTGGCGCGGCCTTCAGCCGCAAGCCACCCGGCAGCACACAGATACCCCAGTCAAAAAGTCAACCGTTGAAATCCAGCGCAGTATAGCATACCAGCCACCAGCCCGTCGGCCATCTGACTGGTGTTCTAGAGCCTGTTCAAGGCTCGACCTGGAGATATGGTAGAATGTGGCTATGTTGATCTTCGTCTGCGAGCGACGCGGCCTCGCTGTGTGGCAGCATACCAACCCTGCGGCGACGCGGCGCGCCACACAAGGAGTTATGACACATGGCTGAAGACCCCTTCACGCTCACGACGTTCTACACCTCCTGGAAAGCGTACCAGGATCACATCAAGGGGGCGCTCGCGCCGCTCACCACCGAGCAGCTTAAGTTGCGCGCCGCCCCGCACCTGCGCTCCATCGGCGAGAATGCCCTGCACATCATCGGCTGCCGTGCCTACTGGTTCATCACGTTCCTGGGCGAAGACTGCGGCGAGGAGATGCAGACGTACGTGCGTTGGAACGAGGTTGCGCTGGCGCTGGGGGCGCCCGTCCCCACCGCTGCCGAACTGGTGCAGGCTCTGGACCACACCTGGCAGTGCATGGCCGATTGCCTGGCCCGCTGGAGTCCTGCCGAGATGCGCCAGACCTTCCCCGACGACTGGGACGGCAAAACAGTCCACTTGCCGCGCGCCTGGGTCGTCTGGCATGTGCTGGAGCATGACCTGCACCACGGCGGCGAACTCTCGCTCACCCTTGGCCTGCATAGGCTCCCGTCGGATTTTCCCGGCTAGCGCCTGAGAGAGACGCGACGCTGTGTTGCCCAGACCTTGCTTCAATCGGCATTATTCGCCGGGCGCTTCAGAGAATCCAGTCCCGGCGAGCGGCAAAGGCATGCAGCGCCCGCTCCTGGGACTCGGCGCCAACCGCGCCAGGACAGAGCGCCCGCAGTGTGCGCAGCGCCTCCTTCGGGCTGGCCCCGTCGCGGATCAGAAAGGCTGCCAGCACCGTTCCTGTGCGTCCCTGGCCCATCAGACAATGGACAGCCACGCCGCGACCCTGAGCGCGCTGCGCATCGATAAACTCCAGGGCGAGCATCAACTGCTCCGGCGTCGGTGGCGTCAGGTCGGGCACGGACAGATGGAGCGCCGCCAGCCCATGCCGCGCCAGCGTCTCTTCGGCCAGCGGCGTTTCAGTCAGCGAGAGGACGGCGGCGATACCCTGCTGCTTGAGCCAATCCAGGTCTTCATCCAGGCTATCGGACGCCGTATCTTCTCCACTGCCAAATGAGCGCGCCACGCTACCTCTGCCTTTCCCACCCGGACGTGGGCAGCCCGCCAGGACATCTTCAATCAACCAGTAGAAATCACGCATAACCCTTGTCTTGTCCTCTTCCTGCCCAGCCAGCCTGTTCACGCGAATTTGATTTTACCAGGAGTATATTCCCTTGACGCGGCCAGCGCATCAGCTATCTTGCCAGGTTCCTTCTGCTTGCGCCTGCCCAAACGTCTAGGTGCGCCACTCGACTGAAGGGGGATGTGACCACCCTTGCAGCGTTGTATGCTCAGAACAGCCAATCTATCACGGCAACAGAGTGGACAGAAAGGTTCACCCCATACAGAGTGATAGGCAAACGCCACTTGCAGCGCCTCCTTCCAGAAGGCAAGCGAGAGGTGAGCGCAAAGAGGAGCAGATTACCAATGGCAGAGACGCAAGCACAGCCATCCGTGTTGAGTCAGTTTTCAGATCAATTGGCACAAGTAGTCGATAAGGCAGGTCGTTCGATTGTAACAGTGGCTGCACGGCCACGCCAGTCAGCCAGCGGCATTCTCTGGCGTGCCGATCAGGAGACCATTATCCTCACCGCCGATCATGTTATCGAACGCGAAGAGGACATCAACATCACCCTGCCGGACAAGCGCGAGGTGAAAGCTCAGCTTATTGGCCGCGACCCCAGCACCGATCTGGCCGCGCTGCGGCTCAAAGATGTCGATCTGGGCACAGAGATTGTGGCGGCAGAAACCGACGAAGGGCTGCGCGTCGGCCATCTCGTCCTGGCGATTGGTCGGCCATCCAGCGATGGGCCGCGCGTCTCGTTTGGCGCGGTCAGTTCCATCGATGGCCCCCGCCGTTCCTGGCAGGGCAACGAGATTGAAGGCGTCATCTATGCTGACGTGACGCTCTATCCAGGCTTCTCCGGTGGGCCGCTCGTCGATCTCGCCGGGAAGGTCGTCGGGCTGAATAGCTCCCAACTGACCCGCCAGAACAGCAGCGCCATTCCCGTCGTCACCCTGCGCCGCGTGGCAAATACCCTGCTGACACATGGGCGCGTGCGGCGCGGGTATCTGGGCGTCGGCACACAGCAGGTGCCCTTCCCCGCCGCGCTGGCGCAAAAGGCGGGCGTCACGCAGCAAACGGCGCTCCTGGTTGTCACCGTCGAGCCAGGCAGCCCGGCGGAGCAGGCCGGATTGCTCGTCGGCGATCTGCTCTTTGCCCTGGGCGATCAGCCCACGACAGACGGCGGGACGCTGCGCGGGCAGCTTGGGCCGGACCGGCTCGGCCAGGCCATCACCGCCAAACTCATTCGCGGCGGTGAGCCACGCGAGATCAGCATCACCGTTGGCGAGCGTGCCTGACGAAGCTGCCCCTAGTGGCGAATGAATTCGCCGCAGGGTTGGCGGCCACGTTCTTAACGGCGAATTCATTCGCCGCTAAGGGCGTCCCACCAAGAAGTCCCAAAGGGACTTGGTGGCCGCCAGGCCCATAGCGGCCATTTCAATGGCCGATGGGCTGGCGGCTCTGATGAGGTAAGAAAGAGAGCTATTTCATGGCAACGGACTATAGCAGCCTCTCCGAGAGCCTGGCCGACCTGGCCGAACGACTGCGCGCCAGCGTCGTCGTGGTACATGAAGGCGGCAGAGGCATCGGGTCGGGCATCGTCTGGCGGACCGGCACACCGAACGCCGCAGGCGAGACCGACGCAACGATCATTACCAACGCGCATGTCGTGCGCGCCGCTGACTCCAAAACCCTCACCCTACAACTGGCCGATAACCGCAAGATTGAGGGCACACTGGTTGCCATCGACCCCGCGCACGATCTGGCGGCGCTTCAGGTTCATGCCAGCGGGCTACAGCCTGCGGAGATCGGCAACTCGGCAGAACTGCGCGTGGGCGAACTCGTCGTCGCCGTCGGCAACCCCCTGGGGCGCGCCGGAGCCATGACAGTTG
>JBJKSJ010000113.1:0-12117 GCA_046704085.1 Ktedonobacterales bacterium
AAAAGCCCCTGAGGGCGATCACCTGTCGCCGCTAGGTGGACATGTG
Source organism: Ktedonobacterales bacterium (assembly GCA_046704085.1). GTDB lineage: Bacteria > Chloroflexota > Ktedonobacteria > Ktedonobacterales > DATBGS01 > DATBHW01. Next base: position 47 of record JBJKSJ010000113.1, read on the forward strand.
CAAAAGGGTGTCAATGGGTTTACCTAAATTCTTCGCCCCGAAACGACGGGGCGGGAGCAGCAGCGTGGCGCTGCTGCTCCCGCGCGAAGGTCATTGCATCTCGACTGGCTCGGTCACGGTGAGCGCCTCGTCCTTTGCCTGCGGGGGGCCAATCTGGCGCTTGCGACCGGGCAGCAGGAGCGCGAGGACGATCAGGGCAAGCGAGCCGAAGAAGATCAGCCAGAAGATGCTCTGGATGGCCCATGTGCCTGCCTGGACGGGAATCTGCGCCTGCATCGCGCGCAGGGCTGCCGCCACGCTCGGATTTGCCAGGTTGATGCCTGCGCCTGGAAGCAGCGCCTGCACCTGGCCGACAAGAGTCGTGGCCTGCGAGCGCGTGCCATTGACGAAGAGCGTCGTGATGATGGCAACGCCGATGGAGGAGAAGATCAGTTTGGTCGAGAGGAAGAGGGACGACGCTTTGGCGAGCGCCTCGCCCTTCAAGGCTTCAAGGGCCAGCGTCTGGACGGGAACATTAATCATGGCAAAGCTGAGTCCGACCAGGACCAGCCCCCAGCGCAGCGCATCCGGGCCAGCGACCGATGGGACCGCCGCGTGGGTCTGTACCGCCGCCAGAAGCTGGCTGGCCGTTGCCGTCGGCTGGATCGTTTGCGCGAGGAGCCAGGCGCTCAACGACCCCAGCGCCGCCGCGAGCATGACAACCCACCGGGGACCGATGGAGCGATAAAGCGCGGCGGAGACGACCGTCCCCAGGAGCGTGCCCAGGCCGAATGGCACCAGCGCCACGCCGGTATCGAGCGCAGAGAGCTGTGGCAACCGCACAGCTTCAAGATAGAGCGGCAGCAGCACGAGCAAGCCAAACGAGATGATGGCAGTCGCCCAGGTGAAGAGGCTGCTGACCAGGAAATCGCGCCGTCCGAGCTGCCGGAGGTCCAGCGCGGGATCGCGGCTGAGGCGCAGCGCGTAGAAGGCGAAGATGCCCAGGAGGACGACGCCCGCGCCCAGGAGCAGCCAGACCAGCCAGTAACTCCAGCCATAGAGATCGCCGCCGGGATTAGCTGCCGTCACCGTCGCGGGATCGGTCTGTGTCACCAGCTTGAGCGCGTAGACGACGGCAACGATGCCAAGGGTCGAGAGCGCCAGCCCGATAGAGTCAAAGTGCCTGCCGCGCGCCGCGCCGGGTGTGTCGTTCGGCAGGACGACGAATGCCGCCGCCACCGCGAGGATGCCAATGGGCAGATTGACGAAGAAGAGGCTGTGCCAGACGAAGGTATCATTGAGCCAGCCGCCGAGGATCGGGCCAAAGACGGGCGCCAGCAAGACCGGCACGGCCACCACCGCGCTGGCTCTGGCACGCTCTTCCTGCGGAAAGGCGTCGAAGGCCAGCGCCGGACCGATAGGCAGCAGGATGCCGCCGCCGATGCCTTGCAGCACGCGGAAGCCGATCAGCCAGCCGATGCCAGGCGAGATACCGCAGAGGACGGAACCAAGCGTAAAGACGGTGATGCCCAGGATAAACATGCGCTTGCGTCCAAAGCGGTTTGCCAGATAGCCGCCGACGGCAACGACAGCGGCGCTCGCCAGGAAGAATCCGGTCACAATCCACTGAACGGTATTGACATCGGTGTGCAGGTCGTTGCGAATAGGCGTGAGGGCGACGATTACGATGGTGGTATCCAGCACAACGGGAATCAGGCCCAGCGCGGCCACCAACGCGATGAGGTAGCGATTGTTCTGCATGGCTCTGCTCCTTTTCGATACGATACTGCATCGTTTCGTTTACTGAGAAGAGCATAGCATGAGAAATATAAAAACGCAATAGTTTCGTATCGAAAATGACCTCTTCCGCAAAAATTGCTTTGAGCAGTGTGTGAACACTCTCTACGTAACTGCTTGACTTTCTTCTTCCCTTCCGTTATATTGTTACATAAATAACAATATAACATAAATGAGCGCATTTTTCTTGGAGGACACCGTGAGGAAGCTATGAACAGCCATGAAGACGGCCCCAACGGGCAAGAGCGGAACCTCTCCATCGAGCGGGTGCAGATTGGCGCGCGGATGGAGAAGCGCATGGTCAAGGTGTTGAAAGCCCTGGCCGAATATCACGATCTGTCGCTGGGCGATCTGCTGGAGGGCATTGTCCTGCATGCCTTCGAGAGCAAGCCGCCTTTTAGCGAGGAGACGCTTCAGCGGATTCGGCAGCTCAAGGCAGTCTATGGCATGGACTACGGGGTGAGCGCCAGCCATCGCTTCACCGAGGCGCGCCCTGACCATGAAGCGCGCTGAACACAGGAGGCGATCATGTCTTTCACTTCCCAACATATCAGCAGAACGCGCATGATTCATCTGGTCGCAGCTTCTGAGCGCGTCTTTCCGCTCTTTGAGCCAATCGGCGAAAAAGCCTGGGCCGAGGGCTGGGAACCGACCCTGCTGTTCCCAGATTCTGGCGCGGCGGAGGAGGGAACGATCTTTGTCACACAACATCCAGGCGAGGCCGATACGATCTGGACGATTACCACCTATGATCTGGCCCATTGTCATCTCACCTATCTGCGGGTGACGCCTGGCTCGCGGGTGGGCTTTGTCGATGCGCAGTGCCAGGATGCCCCTGACGGGACGACATGGGCTTCCGTCACGTATACCCTGACGGCGCTGAGCGAGGCGGGCAACGAGCACCTGGCCCGGTTCACCGAGGCGTACTACACGGACTTTATGGCCGCCTGGGAGCAAGCGATGAACTACTATCTGACGCATGGGCAGCGCTTGCATCATCACTAATTGGCGGCAGCCGCAAACATGGGAGGCGCCTGCCAGACCAGGCGCCTCCTGCTCACGAAGGTGAGGGACTTCCCATGTCATCGCTGCGGCACTTGCGGGGCTGGCAGGTCTTCGGGATTGTCTGGAGCGGCCAGCTTATCTCGCTGGTTGGCTCTGGCCTGACCAGCTTTGTCCTGGCTCTCTGGGTGTACCAGGGCACGCAATCGGTCACGCAATTTGCGTTGATTCTGCTCAGCGGCGCGCTGCCGCGCATCCTGCTCTCGCCGCTGGCGGGCGTGGTGGCTGACCGTTGGGACCGCCGCTGGCTGATGCTGCTCAGCGATGCAGGCGCGGGCCTGAGCGTCCTGATGGTGGCCCTGCTCTATTTCAGCCAGCAGTTGGCCCTCTGGCAGGTGTACGTAGCGACAGCCGTTGGCGCGGCCTGCGCCACGTTCCAGTTGCCCGCTTATATTGCTGCCACCACGCTGCTCGTTCCCAGGCAGCAGTTTGGCCGCATCAATGGCCTGTTGCAACTGGGGCTGGCCGCGCAAGATGTGCTGGCGCCGCTCATGGCCGGATTCCTGATCGCCGAGTTGCAACTGGGCGGCGTGCTGTTGATCGACGTGGGCACCTTCCTCGTGTCGATTCTCTCGCTGCTGGTCGTCAGGTTCCCGGCGCTCCCGGCAACCTCCACTAGCCAGCGCGACACTGGCTCTTTGCTGCGTCAGATGCTTTATGGCTGGACCTATATCGTGGCGCGACCTGGCCTGCTGGGATTGCTCATCTTCTTCGCCGCGACCAGTTTCTTGAACGGTCTGATCGCCTCGTTGATCTATCCGTTGATTCTGAACTTTGCCTCAGCCACCGAGCTTGGCGTGGTCATCTCGATAGCAGGGGCCGGGCTGGTTCTCAGCAGCCTGGTGATGAGCGTCTGGAACGGTCCACAACGTCGCATCCTCGGCGTTTTCGGCTCCGAGCTGGTCTTTGGAGTGGGCATTCTGCTGATTGGCCTGCGCCCGTCGGCCATCCTGGTTGCCATCGGCGCAGCCATCGCGCACACGGCGCTGCCAGTGAGCAATGTCACCAATCAGGCGATCTGGCAAAGCAAGGTCGCGCCTGATGTCCAGGGGCGTGTCTTCGCCACGCGGCAGATGATCGGCAAAGCCATGACGCCGCTGGCCTTTCTGCTGGCCGGGCCGCTGGCTGATCAGGTCTTCAACCCGCTGCTGGCAAATCACGGCGCGCTGGCGGGGAGCGTTGGCCGCTTGATCGGCGTCGGCCCAGGACGCGGCATCGGCCTGATCTTCATCCTCATGGGTCTGCTGGCCCTGCTGACGACCCTGCTGGGGTCGCTGGCGCCACGCCTGCGCGCAGTGGAACGCGATCTTCCCGATGCCAGCGAGGTCGCGCTCGCCAGCATCTCTGCCTGAGCGTCACGGGCTCTCCAGGGGCATTCACCAGATGGACGGTGCAGGGCTACCCAGGCATGCCCCCACGCTTTCAGTACCAGATTCGTTGACATGGACGTGGCTATGGGCTAGACTGGCGATAATTCCTAAGGAAGCAAGGAGAGCGCGTCCCGTCGGAGGGCGACTTCTCTTCACAGGGCAACATGCCATCAGCGTTGGCCCGACCAGTGAACTCATCACCCCACCGTAGGGGCGTCAGGAGCTTGACTTATGCGGAACCAGCCTCTGGACATAGACCCAGCCGCTGTCCTGATTGAAGAGCGGAACGAACAATCCCAGGCATTCCAGCCGTCGCGCCGCTCCGGCCCCCTTCGGCGGCCCTGGAAAGCCTGGCTCTGGCTCACCGGCCCACACCCAAAACGCTTTGGAACCAGCATTGCCAGTCAGGAACGCCTGCGTCGCTCGCGGCTCATCAGCGCGCTGCTCATCCTGGTAGCCATCGTGATCGCCTTGCTCATTCCCAGCACCTTTACCGTGCCCAACCTCTGGCAGCCAGTGCTGATTCTAGCTGTCATGGCGGTGCTGGCGGCGCTCTTCAACCGTGCCGGGCAGGGCACGATAGCTGGCGTGCTGATCATCGCGCTGGCCGACCTGAGCATTGCGCAGAATGTCGTGCGGCAACCACATGGGCTGCTGACGAATACCACGCTGGCCGACCTGTACCTGCTGGTCATCGCCATTTTGATCGCCGGGATGGTGCTACCGAATATCTTCATCTCCATTATTGGCGCCATTCAGATACTCATCTGCGTTGGCATCTTTGTGAACCTGACCCCCCATCCCATGCTGACGCAGGAGATTCAGCAGGTCGATGGCGGCCAGGCTTATACGGCGATTTTAGGCCCGATCCTGCTGCAAGTCTGCGGGACATTTATCGTCTGGCTGTATGCCTGGAGCGTAGACCGCGCCATCCTGCGCGCCAGCCGCGCCGAGGAACTGGCTGAGGCGCAGGCGCGCCTCAATGAGCAAGCCCGCCTGATCGCCGATCAGAAGCAGCGCCTCGAACACGGCATCCAGGCGCTTCAGGAAGTCCAGGCGCGGGTTGCCAACGGAGATTACACCGCGCGCGTCTCCTTGCAGGGCAACGAACTCCTGCCTCTGGCCGTCAGCTTTAACATCATGGCCGAGCGGCTGGGCCGCGTGGAGCGTATCGAGCAAGAATACCGCCACCTGGAAAGCGCCTTGCAACAACTTCTCGATGCCTGCACTGCTATCGGGCGGGGTCTGGCTCCTGGCGCCCTGCACGCTACCGGCACGCTGGCTGACCGCATCTTTCCCTCGCTGACAAGGTTGTATCAACTTGTCGCGCAGATGGCGCAGGGCAGTACGCTGGCCGAAGACCTGCGCGCCGTCATGCAGCGCCAGCATGAGCATTTTGCGCAACTGGAGACCAGATTGGTGGGCGCGCTCTCCATCGCTAAAGACCTGACGATTGAAACCTTGCAGACGTCTCCCGCACCGCTCGGCGGTATAGGGAGCAACTCACCAGGCGCTCAGCCGCAAGGCGAGCCGAGGACGGCGCCTGCGCCGCCGATCAGTAAGCTGCTGGATCAGCAAATTCGCCTGCTGGATCAGGCAAAAATGTATTGTAGTCAGGCCAGCGATCTGGGCACACGCTGCACGCAGGGTGCGCGTATTCTCAGTCAGCGACTCAAAGAGGCGGGCTAAATGGAGACAACCGAGCGCGAGCCTGATCTGCAAGGGCGCCTGACCCACATTCTCCTGATCGACATTTTGCAACTGCTCAGCCTCTCCGGCCAGACCGGCACACTGGAACTGCGCCAGGGCTGGAACACACGCAGTGTCTTTTTCCAGGAAGGGCGCCTGTCCCACATCTCGCAGGCTACCCGCCCGCTCAGCCTGGGCGAACTGCTCATAAAATCCGGCCAATTGACCCAGCAGCAGGTGGAGTTTTTGAGTCAGCGCGCCCGCCAGAGCGGCCAGAGCTTCGCCCGCCAGGCACTTGATTCCGGCCTGGTCGCCTCCGAAGACCTGCACGCCAGCGCCGAACAGCAGATCGAAGAGGCGATCTACAGCCTCTTCCTCTGGCGCGACTGCGCCTTTCGCTTTTACTACGGCGAGCTAGAGAACCCGGACCTGGAGAACACCCTGCCAGTGGATATTTCCAGCGAGCGTCTGATTATGGAGGGCGCCCGCCGCGTGGATGAATGGGGAAACATCAGTCCCATCATCCCCTCGCCGCGCATGATCTTCCATCCTGCCGTCAACCTTGAACTCGCGCCAGAGTCGCAGCTCGCGGGGTTAAGCGCGCGCGATCATCGCATCCTGGCGCTGCTGGATGGCCGCTCCGATGTTATCGCCCTCGCCACGCGCGCGGGCATGACGCGCTATGATGTCATCCGCAGCCTGGTCACGCTGGTTAACGCCGGGTTGATCCGCGCCAGCGTCCCCAACAAGCCACGCATCATTGAACTCTTCAAGCTGCTGCTGGAAACGATCTACAAAAAACTGTCCCTCTTTGGGTATATCCCCATTGCCCGTCAGTTTGAGCAAGAACTGAACACCTTCTCGCGCCAGCATGGGCTGAAAGCCCGCATGTATAACGGCGCCGTGACGCTGACCGATCTGGATACACCCATCGGCAGCATGGCGCTGATCGATCTCTATAAGCTCTTTATGAACATTCAAATGAACTACTTCAGCAAAACGCTCCCTCCGGAGATTTCACAGGGGCTGCTTCAGGGGCTGTACAATCACGCCAGCCCGGACTTGCAAGAACTCATGCGCCTCTACGATTTCTACAGCCCGGACGGCGCAATTGCCTATCATGGCTTCATGGAATAGCGAAAAGCTCTTGACACTTTCCCTTGCCTGTACTATAATGAGAACAGCTTCAGGTTTTGCACCTTATTTCCCACCCTGGCGCTCCTGCTTTTTTGTGGCACGGCTCATCCCCAAGGCGCGATTCGCGCAGATGACAGGGAGCAAAGGCCCGAACACACGCATCCGGCGCAGCAGCGCGCGGCTATTCTGCCTGAGCCGTATCCATCGTTCTCTCAGCGCAAAGAAAGTGGTTTGTCAGGCTGCGCTACAGCCCATCAGCGAATGGCGCAGCGCCCCAGCATTGCGGTGTGCCTTTATCACGCTCGCTCCAAATCATGTATAGCTGTGATCGTGCATAGCCGTGACAATTCGTTCAGCGTCCCCAATTTTATTTCAACAAACAGGACATCTATGCAGCATTTCTCAAGAAACACCCCCAACGGCGCACCACTGAGCGCCACCCCTGGTCAGATCGACCAGCCTGACTTCTCCGAAACCCCAGAGAATGGCAACGGCAATGCCCCCTACTCGCCCAGACGCGGCGAAGGAGGCTATGGCCCTGCAACCATCGAGCGTCGCGGCGACGCGCCCGGTGCCAAACACCACATCAACATCACCGAACTGGAAAACAAAACGCTGGCCGAACTCCGCGACATCGCGCGCGACCTGGACCTCTCTGGCTACACCGCCCTCAAGAAGCAAGATTTGATCTTCCGGCTGCTCCAGGCATACACCGAGCAGCAGGGCAACATCTTCAGCGTTGGCCTGCTGGAGATCGTGGAAGATGGCTTCGGCTTCCTGCGGCCAGATCGCTTCTCGCCCGGCACGACCGATGTCTATGTCTCGCAGTCGCAGATTCGCCGCTTTGGCCTGCGCACTGGCGACATGGTTTCCGGCCAGGTGCGCCCTCCTAAGGACAACGAGAAGTACTACGGCCTGCTGCGCGTCGAAGCGGTCAATGGCATGGACCCGGAGGTCGCCAAGCGCCGCCCCCACTTCGACAACCTGACGCCGATCTTCCCGACCGAAATGTTCAACCTGGAGACCACCCCGCAGAATCTTCCTGGTCGGCTCGTCAACCTCGTTGCTCCCATCGGGCGCGGCCAGCGCGCCCTGATCGTCTCGCCGCCGAAAGCGGGCAAGACGATGATGCTCAAATCCATCGCCAACTCGATCACCACCAACTACAACGACATCCACCTGATGATCGCCCTCATTTCCGAGCGCCCCGAAGAAGTCACCGACATGAAACGCTCGGTGAAGGCGGAGGTCTACAGCGCGACCTTCGATGAAGCGCCAGAGATGCACATCCGCGTGGCCGAGATGGTCATGGAGCGCGCCAAGCGCCTGGTGGAGGCCGGGCAGGATGTCGTCATCCTGCTGGATAGCATCACCCGTCTGGCGCGGGCCTATAATCAGGTCATCCCCCAGAGCGGGCGCACGCTCTCTGGCGGCATGGACCCCAGCGCGCTCTATCCGCCCAAGCGATTCTTTGGCGCGGCGCGCAACATCGAAGAGGGCGGCAGCCTGACGATCATCGCTACCTGCCTGGTCGATACGGGCAGCCGCATGGATGATGTGATCTACGAAGAGTTCAAGGGCACCGGCAACTGCGAGATCACGCTGGACCGCAAGCTCTCCGACCGCCGTGTCTTCCCGGCCATCGACATCACCCGCAGCAGCACGCGCCGCGAGGAGCAATTGCTGGACGAGAAGACCCTGCGCGCCGTTGTCGTCATGCGCCGCATGTTCAGCACGCTGGCTGAGCAGCGCGGCATGGAGGCGCTGGAGGCGGTTCTCTCCTCCATGTCCAAGACGAAGGATAATCAGGAGTTCCTCGCTAACCTGAACCAGAGCATCCGCTAACCTACCCATTGGGCCTACTCAACTTGACGCGCCGCCCCTCAGATGGCTATACTCAGCACTTGAGGGAGCGGCGCGTCAACGTTTATCGTCTGCTATCGGCCAAAAAACAGTGAAGATTCACCAAGCGAGGTGCAGGCATGGCTAGCACTGGAGTATCGGGATTCCGCCGCCAGAATGCGGCGCTCGGCCTGGCAGCAGTGCTGCTGCTGGCAAGCCTGCTGGTTGCCCTGCTCATCGGCGGCGGGTTGACTGCGCATGCCGATGGCCCAACCATCACCCTCTCTACCAGTACCACCAACCCTGGTGGGGAGGTGCTGATTACTGGTACTGGCTGGGCGCCTGCCAGGCACTATACCCTCTATGTGTATGCCCAGAAATATTGCAATCCTACCTGTACGCCGCCTTCGGGAAAGCCGCCTGTCAACTCCACGCCCTATAATATCAAGAGCGATGGCACCTGGTCGTTTGACTTCACCTTCTCAAAGTCGGCGGCAGCGACCACCTACGTCTTTACAGCTATTGCCGATTACCCGACCGATACACCCTATCAGGCTTCTGTGCCCATCCAGGTGCTGCCCGCAGGCACGCCGCCTTCCGGCACGCCCGTCAGCAGCAGTCCAGTCGCCTCGCCAACCGTCGCAGCCTCGCCAACCGCCGCAGCCTCGCCAACCGCAAGCCAGAATGGCGGGACCACCGGCAATCAGACGAATCCTCCAGCCAGTGCTTCTGGCAGCAGCAAGACACCGATTATTCTCGTCACGATCTTGCTGATCATCGCCGTCGGCGTGCTGATCGCGCTGCTGATCATTCTGCCGCCCAGGCGTCGGGCCATTCGCGCCGCCTGGTATGGCGCGGCTGGCAGCACGGGCAGCCGCAGCTACCCAGGGCAGGGCACAACCGGCGGGCGTCCGCGCCGCCCCACTGGCGGCTATCCGCCCGTCGGCAATCAAGGCTCCCAGCCCTGGCAGGGCGGCGTCGCCCAATGGGATGAGCCGCCGCGCTCGCAGCGCAGTGATCGCTTCAACGAGCCGCCTGCGCGCCGGAGCGGCCCACCACCGCGCCCGCCGCGTCGCCCCCAGGACCGCGACTATTAGAAAAGCGCCAGATTCACTGATCGGTTATCACCCCCTGCGCTTTCGCCGTCTCTAAGACTGCGCTATGATCTGCGTCTGAAGTTGAGCTATGCCTGCGCGCATCCCGGTGCTTTGCAGGCGTTCTGGCATATCCCAGCATGTAGTAGAACGCCAGCAGGACAGCCAGGAGAACAGCAATGCGCATGCAGAGGGCGATGGATGGCGACTCTTTAGAGTCCCCCTTTCCATTCTATCGAGTGTGGACAAGAAACCAACTCGTATCCACTCTACCCGGCCTGTCAAGCGATGGTAGTGAGAAACCCTGCTGATGATTCCCCAGCGGGGTAGAGAATGTGCTATCATATCCCGTTGTTGATGGTCACATCTTTTGTAGGTCGAGGAACGGTATGGCTGCAAACACCACACAGGCGCCGCAGGCGCCCCAGCCTGAGCCGATGGTCGAGCGATGGAAGCGTCTCCGCTGGCGGCCATCAGGCGAGGCGCTTTTTGTCGCCGCCGTGCTGCTGGTGGCGGGGGTTCTTCGGCTCGTGCTGGCAGCGCGCGGCTGGCCGTACAGCAACAGTGACGAGGCCACTACTGGCCTGATGATCGATGACATCATCTGGCACGGCGGGCACCCAGCCTTCACCTATGGCGAGCATCATGTCGGTTCGCTCGATGCCTATCTTCAAGTGCCCAGCTTCCTCCTGTTTGGGCACACCAACTTCGCGCTACATCTCACCACCACCGTGCAGATGCTGCTCTTTCTGCTCGTGTTCTATCTCTTCATACGCATGGTCTATTCGCCAGTCGTTGCCGGAGTTAGCATTGCGTTGCTGGCGCTCGGCCCATTCCAGGAACTCTTCTATGGCCTGCGCGCCGGGCACTACGCCCAGGACATGCTCTTGCTCAGCGCGCTGCTGCTGTGGCTGGTGGTCCTGCGCCTGCGCCGCCCGGCGCGCGCCTGGGCCAGATTAGCCCTCGATCTAGGCATCGGGCTGGTGATGGGGCTGGCCTTCTGGAGTACCATTCTTCTTTTGCCTTTCATTCTGGCAGCAGCCCTGGCGCTGGGCGTCGAAGCCTATCGCAGCCGCCGCATCGCGCCAGAGGAGAAAAAGAACCGGCGGCTGGTGCGCCAGTTTTTGGTGATGCTGGGCGGAGGCATCATTGGCATGCTGCCGTTCCTCATCACCACCGTAACCACGAAGGGCGTCATTCTGACCGAGGCGCTGCGCGCGGGCGGCGGGCCAGGCGGCTCCGATGTGCCCGCCGGACCGCTGGGCGTGGTGGTTGCGCTGGGCCAGCAGATCGCGGCGACATTCTTCGTTGGCGTGCCGCTGATGCTGGGCAGGCAGACCGTCTGCGCGCAATGCCCGCTCTGGCCCTATCCAGGCGTCAATCTCGCGCCCGCCGATGCCCTGCGCGCCGCGCTGATCTCGGCCCCATTCTCGCTGCTCGTCCTCATCTGCTGGATAATCGCTGTCAGGCCGCTGGTGCGCAACGCTCGCTATACCATTCAGCAAGCGAGGCAAAGCGGAACAACGGTGGCAGTGCTGGTGAGCGCCAGACAGAGGGCGCGCGCGTGGGGCCGGACGATGTTGGTCATTGGCCTGGGCCTGACGGTCCTGCAATACCTGATCACCCGCTCCTCCTATGAAAGCTCCGACACCTCGATCCGCTACATCAGCAATATCTATCTTTGCATGCCCTTGATCGCCGACCCGCTCTGCCGAGGCGCGGTGCGCCTCTGGCACTGGTTCAGGGCGCGCCGACGCCATCTGCCCATGCCGCGCCCGCGCGTGGGGGCGTTCGTGGGGCTGGCGCTGCTCCTCGCCCTCTTTGTCATCCACAGCGCCGGGGCCGTCAACGCCTTGCAGCAATCAACCAACACTCAGAGTTATGGCGTGCCTGCTGGCGCGCGCGACCGGCAGTTGATTGCCTTCCTGGAGACGCATCACGCCACGCGCTTCTATACGACATGGTGGGTCTGCTATCGGCTCATGTTTGACTCACAGGAGCAGCTTAGTTGCTACATCGTCAGCAATACGGACGCCTTCCAGCCGGGCAACTCCAATCGCGTCCCCGCCTACGCCGAAGCGGTCACATCTGCGCCTCATCC
>JBJKSJ010000114.1:0-3488 GCA_046704085.1 Ktedonobacterales bacterium
AAGTTTGAGTACCGCTCGGCGCGCACGGTGGAAGAGGCGCTGGGCTGGCTGGGCGAGTTCGAGGGCGGCGTGGATAAAGACCCGGCGGCCCGCGCCATGCTCATGGCTGGCGGCACCGATGTGCTGCCCAACATGAAGCACCGCATCTTCACGCCGCAGGTCGTCGTCGGCCTGCGCGCCATCTCTGGCTTGCGCGGCATCGCCTATCATCCAGAGCATGGCCTGCGCATCGGCGCGGGCGTCACGCTCAACGAGGTCGCCCACTCGCCGCTCGTCCATACCTATTATCCCGCGCTGGCCCAGGCGGCGGAGGTCGTCTCCACGCCACAACTGCGCCAGATGGGCACGATTGGCGGCAACCTCTGCCTGGACACGCGCTGCAACTACTACAACCAATCGGAGTTCTGGCGCAAGGCCCGCGACTATTGCCTGAAGAAAGGCTCCGAGATTTGCCGTGTCGCGCCCAACGGCGAGGGCTGCTACGCCGTCTCGTCCTGCGACACCGCGCCGGTCCTCATCGCCTTCGGCGCCACCGCGCGCGTCGCCTCCCGCGCGGGTGATCGCATCGTCCCCGTCGCCGAACTCTATCACGACGACGGCATTCACCCCGTCCGCCTGCACGACGGCGAGGTGCTGACCGACATCTACCTGCCCGCCTCGGTGGCTGGCTGGCGCTCAGTCTACGAAAAGTATCGCGTGCGCGGCGCGTTTGATTTCCCCATTGCCAGCGTGGCCGCCGTCGCCCGCTTCGATGGTGGCATCTGTGAAGATGTGCGCGTCGTCCTTCAGGCCGTGGTGACCCAACCGCTGCCGCTGCCTGAAGTCGAAACAATGCTGCGCGGCCAGCAGTGGACGCCAGAAGTGATCGAAAACGCCGCCGAGACGGCCTATCGCCTGGCCCACCCGATGGACAACACCCCCGGCACCATCGCCCTGCGCCGCCGCATGATAAAATCATATACGCGCCGGGCGTTGGAAGCCCTTCTGGTACAATAGATAGAAGCAGCGTCGCTCCCTCTTGAAAGGAAGAGAACAGCATGAGTACAACGGTACAACAGACCCTGGTCAACTACACTACCACCGAAGGCGTTGGGATCATCGAACTCACCAACCCTCCGGCGAATACCTACAGCTACGAGATGATGAGCCAGCTAGACGCGGCCATCTTGCAGGCGCGCTTTGACGAGAGCGTGCATGTCATCCTCCTGCGCGGCTCTGGCGAAAAGTTCTTTAGCGCGGGCGCCGAGATCAGCATGCTCAACTCCGTCACACCCACCTTCAAGTATTATTTCTGCCTGCACGCCAACGAAACCCTCACCCGCCTGGAGCAAACGCCCAAGCTGGTCATCGCCGCGCTCAACGGCCACACCGTCGGCGGCGGCCTGGAGATTGCCCTGGCCTGCGACATCCGCATTGCGCGGCGCGGCGGCGGCAAGGTTGGCTTGCCGGAGGTCAATCTGGGTGTGCTGCCCGGCACTGGCGGCACACAGCGCCTGGCGCGCGCCCTGCCCAAGAACAAAGCCATCGAATTGATGGTCGAGGGCAAGCTGATTAGCTTTGAGGAAGCCCAGAGCCTGGGCCTGATTAACTATATCTACGAGTCCGAGAACTACTGGGATCAGGTGATGGACTTCGCGCGCAACTTCTGCCCGCCCAACAAAGCCTCCAAGGCCGTCGGGCGCATCAAGCGTTCGGTGCAGTCCGGCTCTGAGGTTGCCTTCTCCGAGAGCCTGGCAATCGAGCGCGAACTGCAACAACTGCTCTTCCAGAGCGAGGACGCCAAAGAGGGTATTGCTGCCTACGTCGAGAAGCGCCAGGCGCAGTTTCAGGGGCGCTAGCCTCCCAGCGGCGAATGAATTCGCCGCTAAGGGCGTTCCGCCACATCACCCGCAGAACGGGTGAAGAGAATCGTACTGTGCGCTGGAACAGGCGGGGAGTCGGCTCATGCCGACGTTCTGGCCGCCAGGCCCGTAGCGGCGAATTCATTCGCCGTCGGGCTGGCGGCACGCCGGATACCCAATCTCATTATCAAACTTTATCAACCGCCCGCCCGCTATTGTGCCAGGAGGATCGCCATGACCATGTTTAGCCGCCTGATCGGCAGGCTTGCCAAACTGCCTCCGGCCAAAACGCATGCCGTGATCGTCGAACGTGATCTGCAAGTGCCCATGCCCGATGGCGTCGTGCTGCTCGCAGACCACTACGCCCCTCGCGGCAGCGAACGCCTGCCAACCATCCTGGTCCGCTGCCCCTATGGGCGGACGGGCTTCTTTGGCTTGCTCTATGGGCGCATTTTTGCCGAGCGGGGCTTTCAGGTGCTGGTGCAAAGCACGCGGGGCACGTTTGGCTCCGGCGGCGTGTTCGACCCGTATGGGCATGAACACGACGACGGCCTGGCGACAATTGCCTGGCTCAAGCAGCAGCCCTGGTTCTCCGGGTCGCTGGCAACCAACGGCCCCAGCTACCTGGGCTATGTCCAGTGGGCCATCGCCAGAGACGCGGGCGCCGACATCCAGGCGATGGCAATTCAGGTCAGCACCAGCAATCTCCACGACCGCACCTATGCCGGCGGCTCCTTTGGGCTGGCAAATGCCCTCTACTGGACGCACATGATGGCCTTCCAGGGGCAGCCCAGGCGGTTGAGCCGGATGAGAGAGGCCAACCGCAAACTGCCTCCCCTCTTTGCCCATCTGCCCCTGCGCGACCTGGACGAACTCACCACCGGTCAGCACATCGCTTTCTTTCAGGACTGGCTGGACCATCCAGAGGCCGACAGCGACTATTGGCAGCGGCGTAACTTCGAGCCAACCGTCAAGGACATCTCGACGCCCATCAACCTCTTTGGCGGCTGGTACGACATCTTTCTGCCCTGGCAACTGCGCGACTACCGCCTCTTGCGCGAGGCGGGCAAGCAGCCCTATCTCACGATTGGCCCCTGGGCGCATAGCTCGTTCAAGATGATGGGCGCCTCGGTAGGGGAGTCGCTAGCCTGGTTCAATGCCCATCTGCTGGGCGACAGCGGCCAGCTTCGCAAGTGGCCGGTGCGCGTCTTTGTCACGGGCGCGAACGAATGGCGCTCCCTCACCGACTGGCCGCCGCCAGACATGCAGCCGCAGCGCTTCTTTCTTCAGCCCGCTGGGGGACTGGCTCCCGACCTGCCCAGCACGTCGGAGCCAGACCACTATCGCTATGACCCCGCCGATCCCACTCCGTCGCTGTCCGGGCCGGTCCTGATGGGCAAGTCCCTGCCCACCGACAACCGCCCGCTGGAGGCGCGGCCCGATGTCCTGATCTACACCAGCGCCCCGCTGGAAAACGCCCTGGAAGTCATCGGCCCCGTCCAGGCGGACCTGTTTGTGCGATCCAGCCTGGAACACACCGACTTTTTCGCGCGCCTCTGTGATGTCGATCAGCGCGGCAGGTCGCTAAACGTCTGCGACGCCCTGCTGCGCGTGCAACCCAACCAGCCAGTCCCGGCCTCCGATGGC
>JBJKSJ010000115.1:0-5392 GCA_046704085.1 Ktedonobacterales bacterium
ACTCCCTGCTGTACAGGGCGCCGATTGGACCTGCACCACCCGCTCTGTGGCGACAAAGCCTTTCAATTGGAGCACGCCTCGTTCGAGATAGACCAGGCCATCGACCTTGCGGGTCATGTGAATCACCCCTTTGCTGCCAAGCACCTCACCTGGCCCGGCCAGACTGCCCCGTCGCGCGGCTATTATAGAAGGCTGTGCCGTTGGAAACGCCTTTCCCATGATATAGTTGAGGAAATATCTCTCTTTGCAGCGGAGCAAGCTATGCTGAGCGAGCTACTCCCCCTGAAAGCGGGGATGATTGTGGCGCTGGTAGGAGCCGGGGGAAAAACAACAACGATGTTTTGCCTGGCCGCCGAGCGCGCGGCGCTTGACGAGCGGGTCATAACGACGACAACGACCCATATCTTCCCGCCCACTCCAGCACAGACCGAAGCGCTGATCCTGGCAACAGAGCATGACGCATTACTCAAGCGGGCCGCCGATGCGCTGGCACAGCATCGCCATATTACTGTAGCGACTGCTCCTGCTCCTGAAGGCAAGCTGCGCGGCGTACCACCGGAGTGGGTCGCTGATCTGCGCGCTTTGCCCGGCGTGAGCATGGTGCTGGTGGAGGCAGATGGCGCAAAAGGGCGGATGATAAAAGCCCCTGCCGATCACGAGCCAGTCATTCCGCCTGGAACTGACCTTGTCCTGGCACTGGCAAACGCTGAAGCGATAGGGCAGCCGCTCAACGATGCGATAGCCCATCGGCTGGAGCGCGTGAGCGCGCTCACCGGCCTGCGCCCTGGCGACATCCTGACACCCCAGGCGCTTGCCACGCTGGCGACCCATCAACAGGGGCTATTAAAAAGTATCCCACCAGGCGCCTCAGTCGTGCTGGTACTTACCCATGTGCAGCCTGCGGATCGTCAGAGCGCAGAGGAAGCCGCAAGGCAGGCATTGGCTTCCAAACGTTTCGCAGGAGCGATCCTCTGCTCACTGAATGAGGCATGCGCTCTCACAAGATAACCAGCATATTTCGCCACACCTGTAGACTCTGTAAACTCTTGGAGAGGGGGCATCTTTCTAAAACGTCCCGTACAGATGTTTCTCAAGAAAGCGCACGATGGCCGGGTAGACGATCAGGTGAGTTGTGCGTTTGGTAAACTGGTGGCCCTCGTCGTTGAAGCGCAAATACCCCACAGGCACCTCTCGACGGCGCAGCGCCTCCACGATCTGCTCTGCCTCGCTAACCGGCACACGCGGATCGTTGGCGCCATGAGCCACAAAGAGGGGCGCAGCGATCCGATCTACTGCGTGAATTGGTGAAATCTGCTCCAGAAAGTCACGGTCATTTTCCAGGCTGCCATACTCGGTTTCGCGCAGCTTGCGGCGCCAGGGTCCAGTGCGCTCCAGAAACGTCACGAAGTTGGCGATCCCGACCAGTTCCACGCCTGCCGCCCACACTTCTGGATAGGTGGTGAGTGCAGAAAGCACCATAAAACCCCCATAGCTGCGCCCCATGACAGCAACGCGCGCTGGATTGGCAATCCCCTGTTCGGCCAGCCAGCGCACCGCAGGAGGCAGATCGGCGACAGAATCCATGCGCAGGCGTATATCATCCAGGCTCTGATAGTCATGTCCATAGCCGGTACTGCCGCGCACATTTGGCGCAAGCACCACAAAGCCTGAAGCAACCAGATACTGAATCACCGAATTATAGTTCAAGGCGTTCGGGCGAAACTGGCCTTCTGGCCCGCCATGCACATAGACGATGGCAGGGAGGCCACGCGGCGCTCTCCCTTGTGGCAGATAGAGGAAGGCCGGAATCTCGCGCCCATCAAATGTCTGATAGGATACCAGCGATGGAGTCACCAGGCGTTCACGAGGAATACCACCGCGCGCGCTGCGCGTTGCGCGCCAGAACATCTCATTCGCCACGTCCCATACCCAGACATCGGGCACATCGTTGGCCGTATCTACCGTGAAGGCCAACCTGGCTCCATCATGGGACCACTTCACATCACGCAGAGTACATGGAGGGAGGGCCGGAATTGGTAACGCCCGCCGCTGCCCCCAGTCTGCGGCTACATCAAAAAGCTCCAGCCGCGAGTAGCCCGCTTCGTTTGTCACCAGAGCCAGACGGGTTCCGTCATCGGTCACGGCCAATTCTTCTGTATCCCAGGGAACATCGCGCAGAAAGGTCAGCTCTGTCGTTGCCAGATCAAGCCAGGCCAGCGAGAGATAGTTCCGATTGCGGTCGCTCAACAGGTAGAGGCCGCGCCGGTCAGCAGACCAGGCTGCTGCAATGTGCAGCGCCGGGCCGTTTCCCAGCTCTTCTGGCGTCAGTAAGCGGGTTTCTCCACTCGCTCGATCCAGCAGCAGCAAGTGGTTGCGGGTATTGGACTCGGCGCGGCTGATGAGGAGAGAGCGCCCATCGGGCGAATAGAGCAGCACGTGATTCGTGCCATCCTGCTGAAGAACGCGCCTGGGCGCGCCACCGTCAACGGCCTGTTCATAGACATCGAAAAAGTGCGGGTCGCGCGCGTTGCTGGCGTAGGTAATCTGCGTTCCATCTGGCGACCACCCACCAAACTCATGGATCACCTCCGGGTCTGAAGTCAGCGATACCAGAGGACCGTTCTCTGGTTGAAGGAGCCAGAATTGGGTGCGTTCATTCCCTCCAACATCCCCGGTCACAAGGAGCCTATCCGCAACCGGGGAGTAGCGCGCGCCAGAGACGCGCTCGCCGCGAAAGGTGAGTTGCTCAGGCCAGGCTGGAACTTCAGCCTGCATATCAATGGGGATACGCCAGACTTCAGCTACGCCGGTAATATCGGTCAAAAAAGTAAGGTATCGTCCATCCGGTGAAAAGCTCGCCCCGGATGCTGAGCGCATATTAAGGTAGCTCTCGAAGCCATAATCTGGGCCAGGGGTATCCATCTGCTGGTACGCCTTTCTGGAGAGAGAGAGAGAAGCTAGAGCGCCTCCGCTTTCAGAGGCGCTGATGCACTATATCATATCTCGCGGCTGGGCTGATTCCCCTGGAAATGGGACTGACTCTCGCGCACCCGTTCAATCACGGCGTCGTCTGGCTCTTTTCGCTCTCCCCGCTGGGCAGTTGTGGCTGATTCTGCGGCTTGTCTCCAGAGCCAAGTTGCAGTTGCTGCTTCATGGCCGCCAGTTGAGCATCGACCTTCGATTGGGTGGAAAGCTGGTTAAGCTGGCGATCAAGATTGTCACCCCCAGCGCCAAGCTGACCAGTTTCGGAAAGCGTCCCCTCTTCAATCAATTGGTCCATCGCATTGGCGCGTGCCTGCATCGTCAGCACCTTGTCTTGAGCGCGCTCCACAGCCATGTTGACATCACCCATCTCCTCAGAAATGCCAGTCGCCGCCTCGCTGACTTTGACCTGTGCCTGGGCTGCGCCGTACTGCGCTTTGACCATATCCTTCTGCGTGCGGAAGGCTTCTACTCTGGCCGAAAGGCGCTGCTCCATCTGCACGAATTTTTCCTGCTGAGCCTTCAGTTGCTCGATCTGATCCTGGAAACCCGCGAGCTGTGTCTGCAACTGCTCGCGTCGATCCAGTGCCATCCGCGCGAGATCTTCACGGTTGGCAGCCAGCGCCTGCCGGGCCTGATCCTCATATTTGGCGATTTGTGTCTCCCCCTGGCTCCGTTGGAGTTCCAGGCGCTTCTCATTCGTCACAATCTCTGCAATCGCCCGACGAAGATTTTGCAACTGCTCAAGTTGCTGCTGGTAGGCATAATCCAGGGTCATGCCGGGGTCTTCAGCCTTATCCAGCGATGAACTAAACACTGTCTTGATATAGGTAGTAAATCGGGAAATCAGGCCCATAGTCGCTCCTCCTATTTCCTTTGAGCAAGAACAATCACACGGCAAAACTCCTCCATCTCTTCCACTGTCAGCAATTGCTGCAACGGGTATGCCACCATCCAAAACCCCCTTGTTCTCTGGCGTACACTCTGGCATACTGGCGCCCAGAAGATGGTTTTCAGTATTTCTCCATTGGAGGAGCCTTCCTCTGCGTTGCCAAACTCGCACTGTGAGTCATTGCGAAAGGAGTGCTACATGGCTGAGGCCCAGCACATTTCTCCTGAACGCTTGCGGTCGTTTTTTTGCCCTCGCAGCCTTGCCCTCGTCGGCGCTAGCGATCTCTCTGGATGGTCACAAAACGTCTTTGGCAACCTGAACACGTTCGGTGGTGGACCGCTCTACTGCGTCAACCCCAGACGCCAGGCGGCGCATGGTCAGCCAGCCTTCAGCAGCCTTCAGGCGCTCCCCGAACCAGTCGATCTGGCCTTCATCATGACGCCAACCTCCCAGGTCTATAGCGTGGTCGAAGAGGCGGCAGAAGTGGGCATCCGCCATTTCGTCATCTTGACCGCCGGATTCAGCGAGATGGGCGCCGCAGGGTTGCAAGAGGAACAGCGCCTGCTGGCGATGGCCCAGGAGCGCAACCTGCTGCTCTTAGGGCCAAATGGCAACGGATTCATCAATGCGACAGACCAGATAGCTCCCTATGGCCTGCCGGTTATTCCGCCCCTCATGGCTGGGCCAGTTGGGGTCGTCCTCCAGAGTGGCGCTCTGGCGAGCGCCATACTTACCTTCGCGCAAGCCCACGCCGTTGGCATCAGTCTGCTCGTCTCGATGGGCAACGAGGCGATGATCTCGGCAACCAATATCATTGATTACCTGATTGAAGATGAAGCGACCAGAGTCATCGCGCTCTTTTTGGAATCCATTCGCCACCCCGATGAACTGCGCCGCGTCGCTCTCAAAGCGCTAGAGCGACAAAAGCCTCTTGTCGTCCTCAAAACTGGTCGTAGCGCCCTCAGCGCGCGTACCGCCCTCGCGCACACCGGGGCGCTGGTAGGCAACGACGCGGTGAATGATGCCGCTTTTCGTCAACTGGGCATCATCCGCGTAGACTCGCTGGAAGACCTGCTCATCACAGCGGGTTTGCTGGGGTACACGCCCATACTGCCTGGGCGTCGTATGGGCGTCGTAACGCCCTCTGGAGGAGCCTGTGATCTGCTATCCGACCGGGCGCCGAAGGAAGGCATCGAACTCCCCGCGTTTGCCCAGACGACAGTTGAGGGTCTTCAGGCTTTGCTGCCTGCATTTGCTACTGTCCAGAATCCAGTGGATGTGACGGGGTATGTGGTCGTTGATCGCCTGTTGACCCAGCGCGCCCTGGACGTGGTGGTACAAGACCCAGGTCTCGATTTTGTCTTATGCCTGGTTGATCCGCCGCGTGTCGAACCGGCTCAGCTTGAGCCGCTGCTTGAACGCTACGACCTATTAGGCAAGACAGTACGCGAGGCGCCACTCCCTGTTATTGTCCTCTCCAACACCTGTCTCGATCTCACCCTTTTTGGCCGCTCTATC
>JBJKSJ010000116.1:0-2410 GCA_046704085.1 Ktedonobacterales bacterium
TGGCAATACTGTTCACGGCGGGGCCATCGCCTCGCTGATTGATACCACCGCGATGGTCGCGGCCTGGTCTGGCGCGGAGGCGCCCCCGAATATGCGTGGCACCACCGTCGGGCTAACCGTTTCCTACCTCGCGGCGGCGAACAGCGAAGACCTTCAGGCCACCGCCAGAGTCCTCCGGCGCGGGCGCAATCTGGTGTACCTCGATGTAGAGGTCTCTGGCGCGTCGGGCACGCTCGTTGCCAAAGGGCTAGTCACGTACAAGCTGGGCTAGTGGAACTTTAGGAACTTCGGGAACTTCAGGCACTCTTGCGTGGGGAGCCGCTCCGCGCCTGCTCTCGTAAAACGCGCAAGAGTGCCACCCCGGCGCGCCCCTGGCACTTTGGGTGCCATGCTCTCCGATAGGCACAGGCGGCTTGACAAATCCCCGCCCGGTCGTGTACTCTTAAGCGCACAACGATGCTTTGTGGGCGAGGTGATGTGCGCTATGCAAGCAGTAGGTGTGTTGACAGGTCGGCGACTGGCAAACTATGAGTTGGGCGCGCCACTCGGCGAAGACGGCTTTGGCCTGATCTACGAGGCTCTGCATCTCAACCTGGAGCGCACATTTGCCCTGCGCATCCTCTCCGACCAGTTCACCTTTGCCCAGGGCTTCGAGCAGCAGTTCTGGCGCGTGGCGGGAACGCTCGCCACGCTGGAGCATGCCAACCTGCTCACGCTCGATGATTATGGCGTCGATGGCCCCTATGCCTATCTGGTCACGCCCTTTGTCGAGGGATTGACGCTGGATGCCTGGCTGCGCCAGCGACCAGGGCAGCCCGTCGGCCCGACGCAGGTGATGCGCCTGGTTGGGCAAATGTTTGCCGGGCTGGGCAGCGCGCATCAGGCTGGTATCACCCATCTGGGCCTTTCGCCCCGCCATATCCTCATTCAGCCCAACGGCCACCTGCTGCTCGCCAACTTTGGCCTGCCCTATCTCGCTGAACAACTCTGGATCGCCTGGAATGGCTCCCGCTCCTTTGGCGACCCAACCTATCTCGCCCCGGAACAGTTTCCGGGGCGCACGCCCAACGGCGTGACTGCCGACCTCTACGCGCTGGGCATCATCCTCTATCGCTTGCTGACTGGCGTGCTGCCCTTCGAGGGTTCGCCGCAGGCGCTGCTGGGGGCCAAGCTGGAGGGGCCACCTTCATTGCGCGCAAGGTATCCTGATCTGCCCCCGCCGCTAGAACGTCTGGTGATGCGCGCGCTGGCCCCGGCGCCCGAAGATCGCTGGATGAGCGTTGCCGAGCTAAGTGAGACGTTTTATCGGGCGCTGGAGCGATCCGGGTATCTGCCAGCGTCGGTGGACAGTGGACCAACTGGACCGGCCCTGCCGCCAGGGAATGTGCCGCTGCTCTTGCCTGCCATGCCCGGCGTCGATATACCCGTTGGTAGTGTCGCCGGTCCGGCGAATGGCGCGCCGCCTGTGCCGCCATCCATGCGTGGCGATCTCCTGGCCGCTGGCAGCCCACCTCCGGCTCTTGCGTCTGGGGGCGCAGTACAGGGTCCCGACGGGCCGCCCATGCTCAAGGCCGAGCCTGCGAAAGTGGTTGCCTGGAGCAGCGCGGGCAAAGGGCGCATGATTCCCCCGCCGCCACCACCAGCCTGGCGCCTCAGCGCGCCGCCAAAGAGCCGCGCCGCACGGGAAAGTTCTCATCGCCTGGTCAGCGCCATCCTGAAGATGCTCGTCTTGCTGGTAGCCCTGTCCGCGCTGGGCGGCGCCATCTTCTATGGCTACAACCGCTGGAAGCAGCTTCAGCCTGTGCCCACCTCCCTACCCACCGCTGCGCCCACGCCAACGCAGATGCTCACGCCTAGCCCTACGCCAAAACATCGGCTCAGCTTCTCCTCAGGCGCCCTTTCCAGACCGCCTGGCGACATGAGCAAAAGCTACATCGTGTATAGCCCATCCAGGGGATGATCGGCCAGGGTCATCGTGCGTGGCCCATTCAATCGACGGCATCCACAACGCCCAGCAACCCTTGATGGCTGCTGCCGATGAAGAGGAGTCTGACCTGCCAGGACAGGCCATCGGGTCTTTTGCAGAATTGGTGGTTCTGACCCTTGCTCAGTAGTATTGTGGCATGATATAATACTTCCTGCGTTGACAAACGAGACAGCATTCTTGCCCATGCCAGGAAGTGAGGGAGTTGCCTCCTTTGTCACAAGGGCAGAACAGGCGTGGCCCAGGCCGACGTAGCTCAAAGGCAGAGCAACGGTTTTGTAAACCGTCGGTTGGCGGTTCAAGTCCGCCCGTCGGCTCTGAGAGAATAGACACAAGGGCGGTTGCCGGAGTGGACAATCGGAACTGACTGTAAATCAGTCGGCGTAAGCCTGCGGAGGTTCGAATCCTCCACCGCCCACCAGGCCG
>JBJKSJ010000117.1:0-6395 GCA_046704085.1 Ktedonobacterales bacterium
GCGCCGCTCCAGACGGAGTTTGATGTGCGCGACCTGCTGGGGCGAAGCTGGCTCCAGGAGGCAATGCAAGCCTGGCGCCAGCGCGTGCCCGTCAAAATCCGGCTCACTGCCGACCAGGCCGCGCGGCTGCAACAGGATTGGTACTATCGCTACGCCCAGTTCGAGCAGCTTAGCGCCGATCAGGTAGTGATGACCTTTGGTGAAAGCAACCCGGCTCTCGTGTTGGAACTGCTGCGCTGGCTAGGGCCAGGGGCGGCGCTCCTTGAGCCAGAGGCGTGGCACGCCCAGATGCGCGCCGACTTGCAGCAGATGCTGGCGGCGTATCCTCCTTGACGCTTCCACTAGAGGATATGCCATGCTGTTCACAATCAGCCTGAAAAGCTGCCGACGAGCGTGCCAGGCTGCCAGAGCTGCTCGAACGCCTGGCAGAGCATGAAGCGCGTTTCATCGCCGCGCTCAATACTGCAAGGGAATCAGTTGAGAGGCCGTGACGTGCTGAATCTCGATCACCAGATCGAAATACTGGCGCAACGAGACGGTCACATCGTCTGATTGGGGGTGGGTCGGGTCGTAGCTTGCGTCCAGCTTGTGAAAGTCGCGCGGCCCGCCCAGCCACTGGCTCACCGGCCCGGCGGGCGCGGTGCGCAGGTCCAGTAGATAGATTGGGAGAGCGACGCTGCCCAGCGTCTCGTTATAGCTGCCTTTGGGCGGCGCTTGCTCGGTAAAAACCTTCATACCGTCAGGGCCAACCGCATTAAATGCCCCCTGGTAGAAGCTGAACCCAATCGGCAGATAGTCTCCGCCAAACTGCTGACGCAGGTGCATGCCCATCGTGATATTGCCGCCGCTGTTCGAGGCGCCGATGTGCCCATCGTGCGCCCAGAGGATCATCCTGGCGCCGCCGTCGGCATGCGCGCGCAGCCAGGCGATGTTATCGGCCATCCCGGCATCGCGCAGGTTATTGCCCACCGGCAGGTCTTTGGGATTATTTGGGTCGAGCGTGTTGAGCTGCGTAGACTGCACGATCACCTGCGCGTCCTGCAAGGCCAGCGCGAACGCCTGGGGCGATGAACGCCCCTCATAGACGCTCTGATTGGTCTGGAGCAGCGCGGCAACGGCCTGCGCATTCTTGATATATTGCTGCTTTGCCGCAGTGGACTGCTGAAAATACTCGCCATCCCACGCGCTCCAGGAGATCGAGGGGTCGGGGCGAATGCCTTCATAGAGCGAGGCAACCTGCGTCGCCTGCTGGGGGTCAACCATCTGGATGTATTGCACGACGCTATCAAAGGTAGGCGCGGCCAGTTCCTGCATATCGAAGCCTGCAAAATGGACCTTCTGGGCGTGCGTCGGGTCAGCATTGTAGGCGCGCATCCACTCCAGCAGGGACAACACCTCCTGCGTATTCCAGATCCACGCGTGGAACTGCTGAAGAACCGCCTGCGGATCGCCCTGGCCCGTCAGGACATACTGATTCGCCAGCATGCCCGCCGTCCAGCTTCCCTCGATGGCAAAGAGCGTAAAGCCCATCTTCTCGACCAGAAACTCCACCAGCCGCTGCTTCATCGTAAAGAACTCGCGCGAGCCATGCGACTCCTCGCCCAGCCCCACTATCGTAGCGTTGCCCACCATCTGCTGCAACGGCTGAAGATCATCCAGCGCAGCCTGCGGATCGGTGGTGGTGAGCGGAATGGCCGCCTGTTGAATCCAGGCTTGAATAGCCGGAAGATCGGGCGTAGGGAGGGGCGTGGGCGTAAGCCTGGGCCTGGGCGTCTGCGCCTGCTGGCCGCAGCCCGCCAGGCTTAGGCCCAGGCTTGCCAGCAGTAGCAGGCAAAGCGCGACTGAGTGCCATGATCGCTTGCTCATCAGATCCCTCCTATTTGCTCGCGCGCACACGATGCCTCCGCGCGAACCATCCGCTCGCGTGGGTTTCATGCAGCCAAGTACACTATTATATACGGCACTGAAAGACCAGTTCTCACAATGGCAGCCTCTCCTTCCCAGTCTCCCTCACCAGGAAACCCTTGCCCCCACACTGCCAGCCGCCGCCAGATCGCGCCTTAGAAATCATAGGCTTCCTTCAATTTTATCAATATATCTATTGACTTTTTCAATAAACCATGTTATATAATTGAAAACAAATCATCATCCCAACGGTTTGATCACGCGCATACTTCCAGAGGAACAGGAGGCACCCTATGATCGGATTGCCGCTTCACCAGCGCCATAGCCACCAGCGCGCCTCGGACCATCGTCTGCGCTTCCTCCCAACCGAGGGACGCTGGAGCCAGGCAGAACCCACCGGCCTGAAAAAAAGCCTCGTGATGACCACCATCGGCGTCGGCATCAGCAGCGCGGGCGTCCTGCTGGCCCTCGCGCTCGGCCCTGATGTTATCACCGTTCCACTGCTCTTAGGTGGCAGCTTGATCTGCTTTGGCGCCGTGATGCTCCTTTGCGCGTCAGGCGAAAAGCTCATCCACCGGATCAGTCGCATCAAAAAGCACTGCGGCTGCTGTCGCTTCTATCAGGCGCAGCCGGGCCAGTATGCGCGAGGTATCTGCCAGCTTGACCCACGCGCCCATACCGTCCAGCGCGGGGACGCCTGCCCTTCTTTCCATCACTCCGAGCGCGCGATGGTGCGCGACCGCCTCTCGCAGCGCCCCGATCTGCTTAAGGGCATCCAGATCACCCGCACTGGCGACACCGCAAATCGGGCCTAGCGGTCTGCCCCCGCAAGCGCACGTCAGACATCTCAGCGCGAGAGCCAGCCAGGCAGGGTATCCGCTGGAGGGGGTATACTATCTCTAGAAGGTTTTGCAAACGAGCAATGTCCACGTCACAACATATGCGATGCGAGAAACGTAAGCAATGTAGTCGAAGATGCCATCAACGTAACTTTGGAAACTCAACTGGATACCACGATGCCTACCAAAAAGTCTCCAACCCCCCAGCGCCAGCGGATCACCCCCAACACAGGGCAGCCCAGGAAGGCTGCGCCTGTGGGTCGGCCCGCTCCGGTAAGTCAGAACAAACGCCTGCCTGAATCACAGGCCAAACAGCCCTCCGAACCGCAGGTCAAACGCCCGCCCGAAGCACAGACGCCCGCGCCAAAGCATAACGTCCGGCGTGGACGGCGGCGAATGACCCTCCGCCAGCGGCTGACGCATCTCTCCGGCGGCGGCTGGGCCGGAATTATCACCGGCCTGCTGGTCGTCGGCATTATCGCTTTCGCCATTATCAGCAGCGTCGCCGGGCATAACAGCAACGCCAGCACTGCCAGCGGGCTATCTGGCTCCTCGCAGGGCTTGCTGGCCGCCGGGACAACGGCCCCGGCGATTGGCCCGCTGCCTGCCGCCAATGGCGGCACCAATAGCTTGGCCCAGTATAAAGGCAAGGTCGTCGTGCTGGAACTCTTCGCCCCCTGGTGCCCGCACTGCCAGGCCGAAACCAGCACCCTCAACCAGATTCAGCAGAGCGATGGCAGCCAGGGCGTGCAGGTTCTCAGCGTGAGCGCCTCGCCCTATGGGCGCAACTACGAGTCGGGCGATCAGACGCCGATCTCGATGAGCGACATTCAGTGGTTCTCCAGCAATTTTCACCTGACCTACCCGGCGCTCTTCGATTCGAGCCTGAACGCGGCCAATGCCTATCACATCCAGGCATACCCGACGATCTATATCATCAACGCGCACGGTGTGATCACCTACGCGGGAGACGGCGAGATCAGCTATGGCAGCCTCCAACAACAAATCACTCAGGCGCTCAACAAGTAGCCGCGCCAGCAGCGCGGGGAAGCCTGGCGCGGCGCGCGCCGTCGCGCCGCGCTCGTGGCGTCGGGCAGCCTGGGACTTTCTGCGCGGCCCGTATCCCACGCTGGTCTCGCGGGCGGTGGTGGGCGTTGTCTTCCTGGCGGCAGGCATCAGCAAGGCGCTGGATATGACCGCTTTTGCCGGAGAGATCAGCGCCTATCAGATGATGCCCACCGCTCTGGTCCAGCCAATGGCAATTGCGCTGCCCCTGCTGGAGATTCTGATCGGCGTCTATCTCCTGGTGGGGCTGATGCAGCGCTGGGCGGCGGGGGCCGCTGGCGTGCTGCTGCTCGTCTTCATCGCGGCGATGGCTTCGGCGCTGGTGCGCGGGCTGACGCTCGACTGCGGCTGCTTCGGCAGCGCGTTGGGCCTGAGCGCGCTGCGCGAAACGGTCAGCGTCGGGAGTATCATCCGCGATGCCATCTGGCTGCTGCTCTGCATCCATCTCGTCCTCGTGCCGGGCGTCTGGTCGCTCGATAACCTGCGCCGCCAGCGCGCTGGCGAATAAATTCGCCGCTACGGGCCTGCGGCCAGGGAGTCGGCAGAGCCGACTCCCCACCCCATGCCCCATCAGCGGCGGCGCTTGTCTCAACCTGCCGGGCGGGATTTCTGGCCCTGAGCAACTCTCCTAAAAGTACTAGCCAGGCGCTCCTAAAAGTACCAGTATGCTTGCATGCTGCAAAGCTTCATGCTAGGCTACCCGCGTGTATGGCAGAGTTTCTAGCGGGCGCTGGTGAGCAGCCATCTCCCATCTCTTTCCTCTGATTGCCTCCCTCCTGCGCCCACACGACTGCTGCTCCGCACAATCCAGCCAACGTATTGGCGCGGCAAAAAGTGAGGGAAGTGCATGAAGCGGCTCAAGCAGTTTTCGGTCCCTGCCTTGCTGACCATGATCGTCCTGACGACCTTATTCTTCCTCTTCTCCGGGATCGTCGGCGCGAGTCCGTCGCCAGGCGGGCGCCAGCCCATTCCAGGGCACCTGATCCCGGCGCTCAACGGGAAAACCCCCACTGGCGCCACGAACGGGCAGCAGATGCTGCACCTGACGATCAGCCTGAATCTCGCCGATCCTGGCGGGCTGCACGCCCTGATCGCGGCGCAGAATGACCCGCATTCGGCGCTCTATCATCAGTTCATCACGCCCCAGCAGTTTACCGCCCATTTTGCGCCTTCCCAGGCCAGCGTAGACAGAGTCGTTTCATTCCTGAGCAGCCAGGGGCTGGCTGTGCAGTCGGTGGCCGCGAATCACTTGAGCATCAACGCGGACGCAACCGTCGCCACCGTTGAGCAGGCGTTCAATGTTCAGATCGAGAATTACGCGCTCAACGGGCACACGGTCTACGCGCCGCGCAATGAACCCTCCGTGCCTTCGACACTGGCCGGACTCATCCTGAACGTTGGCGGCCTGGATAATGTCTCGACACCGCATCGGCTCGGCGCGCTCGCTCCGCAGCAGCGCCAGGCGCTCAGCCCCCAGGCGCCCGCCACCGGACCCGGCGGCGGCTACACGCCGAGCGAACTGCGCACGGCGTATGATATGAACTCCCTGATCAGCTCGGACAATGGCGCCGGCCAGACGGTTGCTCTCCTGGAACTCGATGGCTACAAGCCGAGCGATGTCAATACGTATCTCACCTTCTATAACCTTGGCGCGGCCAACTACTCGAACGTACTGGTGGATGGGGCAAGTTCCTCCCCGACGCCCTATGGCGGCGCCATTGAGGTCGAACTTGATATGGAGGTCGTTTCGGCCATCGCTCCAGGCGCGGCGCAGAAAGTGTACATCGCGCCCAACAACACTTTCCAGAACTTCTATGACGACTTTAACCAGATCGTGATGGATGATACCGCCAACGTCGTCAGCAATAGCTGGGGGCTGTGCGAAGTTGATACCGGCACTGCTGCTATGCAGGCGCTGGATACCGTCTTTGCCCAGGGCGCCTCGCAGGGCCAGGCATTCTTCTCTGCCTCTGGCGACTCCGGCGCTTATGATTGCTTAAGCGCCACTCCGCCAAGCTCTGCGCTGGCAGTCGATTATCCAGCCTCTGATCCCTACGTTGTCGGCGTTGGGGGCACCACCCTCACAACTGGCAGCGGCGGCGCCTATTTCGGTGAGACGGTCTGGAATAATAGCTCTGGCGGGGGCGGCGGTGGTCTGAGCCTGTACTGGACACAGCCGAGCTATCAGACCGGCCCCGGCGTCATTAATTCGTGGTCCGATGGCAAGCGCGAAGTGCCGGATGTTTCGGCGGATGCTGATCCCTATACCGGCTATTCGGAATATTGTACCGATCCCTATCATCTTGGGTGTGATAAGATCGGCTGGTTTACCGTTGGTGGCACCAGCGCCGCCGCGCCGCTGTGGGCGGGCGCGGCCACCGACATCAACGAGTTCCTCGCAGGCCAGAGCAGGCCGACCCTGGGCAGCGCCAGCGCGGCCCTCTACCAGAGTTTCAATACCCCCCAGGCATTCTCTGCTTACCATGACATCACCTCTGGCAACAACGGCTTCTATCAAGCAACATCCGGTTATGATATGGCAACGGGCATCGGCACGCCGGATGTCTGGAACCTGGCGCGCGATCT
>JBJKSJ010000118.1:0-7592 GCA_046704085.1 Ktedonobacterales bacterium
CCAGGGCTGCCCACCGGAAGGGCCGTCCAGCGGCCCTTCCCGTAGGGACGGCGGCGCTTCACGCAGCTAGAGCGCGAGATCGACGGCAACGGGCAAGGAGGTGCGCGCCCAGTCGCTCAGGTCGTCGCTATCGCGCGGCGTGTACTTGTCGTAGACAATTTTGCGGGCAAGCGCGTCTTCCTGCCCGTCCGTGACCAGCCGCGCCTGCCCGCTGAAGACCCGATCTTGGATGCGCACCTGCACCTCCGGGAACTGCCGGGCGTTCTTCACCCAATCCGAGTGATCGCGCCCTCCGGAAAGCAGATAGAGGGTCTGCCCCTGGAGGGCAAACCAGATTTCAATGGTATGTGGACGCCCTGACCGGCGGCCAGTCGTGGTCAGATAACAGAAATCGTCGTCAGCCAGGTCTTGCAGATCAGCATCCATCAGCAGCAACCTCTCATCGTTTACCCCTCTCCTTGGTCAAACCGGGCAGCATCACTTACTCGCTCACTGGCAGATGCTTCAACTGGTCTTGATACTCCTCTGCCTCCAATGCGCTCCAGATAAGCACCAACTCCTCGATATTCCAGCCCATGCTCTTTTTAGGATTCAGAATAAAGATTCCTGGAACATGCCGTCCAGCAGCCAGGTGGTCATGGAGATGACCAGGCATCGATCTGCGGTTGTTTGTGACCAGGATAAATCCCTTTGCTTCGCACCAGAGCAAAATGTCTGAGTCAAGCGTTCCAAGTCCTGGAGCGCCGGGACCGCCAATATACCAAAGAACCATTTCAGGCGCCCGACCCTTGAGGGCTATCGCCCGCTGCCTTGCGCAGTATCGCCTGGCGCTGTTCGGCTGTGAGTTGGCGCAGCCTGAGCATCACCGGGGTAGGGTTCCGCTCCTGCTCAGCACGCATGCGATCCCCATAGTCGAGCCATTCAGCAATGTAGGCATCAACCCGTTCCTTGTTATGGAGATAATACAGGATCGTTGCGTAGATTTGTTCCAATGTCAGCGTCGTCCACTTCTTCGCAATCTCCTCAGCAGTCAGCGCGCCGTAGATGTAGTCATAGAGAATTGTTTCTATCCCGATGCGATGGCCCTTGATGCGAATATCATCTGGCGCGAGGAAATCAAAATAATCCTCAAGTTGCATGGTTCACCTCCTGATACTCCTTGAGTGGCAGCGACTACCCAAGTATATCATCCTCTGAAGCCCCAGGCGCGCCAACCCTGGCCCAGCGTCAATCCCCGGCCAGGGCGGGCTTTGCTTCGGCTTCGCTGGGAGGCTGGCTGGAGGCAGGCAGAGGTTCAGAACCCAGCCGCGCGTCAATCTCATCGTAGACACGCAGCGCCAGCGCGTGATAGTCCGGGGCCGTATCGGGGGTGAAGATCAAAAGCGCCTGCTCAATCGCCTCCTGCGCCTTGCCCAACGTCTGGCGCTTCACCTTATGCGTCCCTTTGAGGACCAGCGCCCGCGTCAGATAGACCTGCGCCAGATTCAGGTTCGTACCCGCCCACTCCACTGGCATATACACGCGGGTATAGACCGTCAGCGCCGCCTGGTGCGCATTCGCTGCCTGGCTCAGCAGCGTCAGCCGCTTCTCGCCGTCTTCCATCTGCGCCTGATCGCTGAGCGCGTTGCCCAGATTGTTCTGTGTCATCGCCCACTCGTCGGGCGCGTCCTCGCGGGTGTAGACCTTCAGCGCGGCACGATAGGCCGCCACAGCCCGCGCCAGCAGGTCCACGCGCTCGGCTGGCCCGGCCAGTTCCGCCTGATGGCGCGCGACATTGCCCAGATTGCTGCGCGTCCGCGCCCAGCCCTCCGGCGTCTCCTCGCGGGTATAGATGGTCAACGCCGCCTGATGCGCCTCCTGCGCCTCGTTCAACAGTGCCGCGCGCGCCTCGCAGCCGACCACCTCGGCCTGCTGCATCAGCGCGATGCCCAGGTTATTCTGCGCGCGCGCCCAATTCAGCAAGACCGGCTCCTGGGTGTAGACCTTCAGCGCGGCGCGATAGGCCGCCGCCGCCCGCGCCAGCAGGTCCACCCGCGCCGCGCCTTCCGCCAGGTGCGCCTGATCACTCAGCGCCACGCCCAGACCCTCCTGCGCCCGCGCCAGATCATCCAGCGCCTGCGCCCGCTCGTAGAGCGCCAGCGCGTCGCACGCCGCCTCCACCGCCTGCGCCTGCAACGCCTCGCGCTC
The DNA here is from genome assembly GCA_046704085.1 of Ktedonobacterales bacterium. Lineage (GTDB taxonomy): Bacteria > Chloroflexota > Ktedonobacteria > Ktedonobacterales > DATBGS01 > DATBHW01. Next base: position 2,188 of record JBJKSJ010000118.1, read on the forward strand.
GGCCCCATCGGCCAGCGTGGCCTGACGGCTCAGCGCCGCGCCCAGATGCTGCTGCATCTGCGCCCAATGCAGCGGAATGCCCTCCCACTGCCCGACGCGCAGGGCGGCACGATAGGCCGCCACCGCCTGACTCAGCAGCACGCCGCGCTCCGACGGCTGCGCCACCTGCGCCTGGTGCCAGTGCGCCAGGCCCAGATGCCCTTGCGCAATCGCCCAGGCGGCGTGCGCGCCCTGCCGTCGATAGACCGCCAGCGCCGCGCGCAAGCACGCCTCGGCATGCTGCTTATTCACCGACGCGCTGCCCACGCGCCGCTCCAGAAACGCCAGGCCAAGCTGGCAGAGCGCGTCGGCATCGGCGCGTGCCGTCAGACTTTTTTCCAACTCGCGCCAGCCCGCGCTGATGTCGATGCCCGGCGGCATGTAGTCCGGCACGGCTTCTTCCAGATAGACATCCGCCACCGGGCGCAGCGCGCAGCCCTCGCCATTGGGCAGCGGCTCCAACCGGATGAAGCCTGCCCGCGCCAGCGTAATGCGCGCCCCGCGCCACTGGCGCGGCTCCAGCCGGAAGACATCCTGCGCCGCTGCGCGCACCCGCGCCTCTGGATAGCTGGCGATGCCCGTCGAGTGCAGCAACTTCATCGCCCGCAGCACGCGCTGCGCCCCCTTCGGCAGTGCCGGATAGCGTTCCAGGACCATCTGCGTCGTCTCCAGCACGATGGAGCCAGGCGTCCCATCAAATTGATCGCTGTGCAGCCGGACGCCCTGATATTGCAGCGCCGCCGCGTGCCAGGCCACCTCGTTCTCGCTAATCGCCGCTGGGTAGATCGACGCCAGCCGCGCCAGCAGGGGGCCGAGATGCTCCAGCGCCCGTCGCAGCGCCGCGCCATCGCGGCAGGTCGCCACGACGATGAGCCGCGCGCCAACCTCGGCAAAGCGCCGAGGCAGATCGTTCAGTGTTGGGGCCAGCGTCGGCTGCGCGTACCGCTCCAGATCATCCAGCCAGAGAACGACCCGCCTGCCGCGCTGCGCGGCAAAATCAAACGGCGCCCGCCCCTCAACGGGCCAGCGCGCCAGAGTCCAATCGTGGAGTTCAACCTGCATCGCCTCCCAGGCCAGGCGCGTCTTGCCCATCATTGGTGGCCCAAAGATGCAGACGCCCAGCGGCTCCTCATCGTCGGCACGGCTGGCGGCAATGCGCAGCAGTTCGCGCGCCTCCGTATCGGCCACGCGATAGAGGTAAAAATTCGCCAGATAGCGAGGAATAAACTGAGCGGCGCTGCCCGCGAGGGCGCTCACGCGCTTGAGGAGAAAGGGAGTATGTGGCCGCCGCGCTCGATGCGCCAGATAGACGCAGGGCGTCAGCAGCGCCACCAGCCCCAGCGCGGCCACTATGGCCCAGGGTTGTTCAAGCGCCAGCCGAACGACCGGCAGATCGGGCATATCCTGCTGGCCCGCCGTCAGCAGCAGCGTGAGGAAGCTCGCGGTAATCCAACTGAGCGCCAGCGTGAGCCAGAACCAGAGGATGGGCCTCCAGAGCCGCGCCAGGAAGCTGACCACCAGCGCGGGCGCCGATCCTTGCCCGACGCCCAGGCGCGGACTCGCGCGGGAAGCGAGCGAAAGCGGCAACTTTGGCGTCTGCGCAGAGGACTGGGCCATAGCCGGGAACGCCTCCTTTCAGCTTCTCACCACCCCACAAGCACCTCTTGCGCGTAAGCACAGGCGCTCATCCCTACCTTTCACTGTAGAGCGTTCACCAGCAGCCCGTCAACCCTTGCCCGCCAGACCAGGACCAATATACTACTGGCCCCCTTGAACCATCGCCGGGCCAGTCGGCGTGTTATCAGTAGGGACCGCTGTTTCCAGGCGCGCCCATCACGATGAACCTCGTGTGCGTAGAGTGTTCCTTCCCATAGTTTAAGGAGTCAAAGCGATGAGACGGGATCGCGCTCCCACGTTCCTGCGCCTTGCTCCCGGCAGGTTTCGGCGAGCAACACTGTTTGCTCTGGCCGCGCTTTGCGCCGGACTGCCCCTGGCCTACGCAGGCTGCGGCGGCCCGCCGCCGCAACAGCAGGCATCGGGCATCGCCAAAATCAAGCATATCATCGTCATCATGCAGGAGAATCGTTCCTTCGACAGCTACTTTGGCACGTACCCTGGCGCCGACGGCATCCCCATGCAGAATGGCGTGCCAACCGTCTGCGTGCCCGACCCGCAGACGGGCCAGTGCGTCAAGCCCTTCCATGATCCCGCCGATAAAAACGGCGGTGGGCCGCACGGGGCAGCCAACGCGGCGGCGGATATGAATGGCGGCAAGATGGATGGCTTCATCGCGCAGGCCGAGCAGGGACGGCGCGGCTGCACCGATCCCAACGACCCCGCCTGCACCAACTCGACCACGCCCGACGTGATGGGCTATCACGACGCGCGCGAAATCCCCAACTACTGGACGTATGCCAAAGACTTCGTGCTGCAAGACCACATGTTCGAGTCGGTGGCTTCCTGGAGCCTGCCCGCGCACCTCTTCATGGTCTCCGGCTGGTCGGCCAAATGCTCCAGCGGCACAGACCCCAATAGCTGCAAGAGCGCCATCCAAAACCCTGGCGCGCCCCCGCCCAATGGCGCCACCACCAACGTGCCCGGCGGCCCCGACTACGCCTGGACTGATCTGACCTATCTGCTGCACAATTCCAACGTCAGTTGGGCCTATTACCTCGATCAAGGCTTCGAGCCAGATTGCGAGGATGACGCGGCGGAGACCTGCGCGCCTGTCCCCCAAAAGGTAAATGTCCCCGGCATCTGGAACCCGCTGCCCAACTTTACGGATGTGCGGCAGGACGGCCAGTTGAGCAACATTCAGCAGGTCGGCAACTTCTACACTGCCGCTAAAAACGGCACGCTGCCTGCCGTCTCGTGGGTGGTGCCCAACAGCAAAGATAGCGAGCATCCGCCCGCCCTGGTCAGCACAGGCCAGGCGTATGTGACAAGCCTCATCAACGCCGTCTTGCAGGGACCGGATTGGAGCAGCAGGGCCATCTTCCTGGCCTGGGATGATTGGGGTGGCTTCTACGATCACGTCGTCCCGCCAAAGGTGGATGCGATGGGCTACGGCCTGCGTGTGCCCGGCCTGGTTATCAGCCCCTACGCGAAGCAGGGCTACATCGACCATCAGACGCTCAGCTTCGACGCCTATCTCAAGTTCATCGAGGACGACTTCTTGAACGGCCAGCGGCTGGACCCCAGGACCGATGGCCGCCCCGACCCGCGCCCCGACGTGCGCGAGGACGCCTCCATCCTGGGCGACCTGACAAGCGACTTCAATTTCAATCAGGCGCCGCTGCCCCCCATCGTGCTATCGCTCAATCCCCCACCCGGCCCCGCCTCCACCTGATCGGCACGGGCTGCACAAACGCCACGCGCCGGATGTCTGGTCAGTCATCGGGCGCACATCAATGCTTCCGGGCTTGCCGACAGCAGCGCCTCCTGCGAGAATGGGGCCGCCTCCTTCGTCTCTATAACCACCCCAGGTAGCTGGCCCTGATCTTGCGAATGATCCCACCTCGGTTGCCCCAATCAGGCGGCTGGCGCTCACCCGCGCCTCTGGAACAAGAGCTTGTTGACGCGGGGTGCTATGGTGGTAAAGCATCTTGTGCAATTGGTGAGATTCACTGCTGACAAGGAGCGTAAACGTGCAAGGATTCTTCAGGCGAACACATTACGCCGACTCTCAGACGCGGCGGTATGATCGCGGATATAGCTGGTCCGCGCTGCTGGGGCTGCTGCTCATCCTGGCAGGCTGTGGGTCCACCACCACGCCCCAGGCGCGCAGGACCACGCAGCATCCGGCCAGCCCATCCCCGAAGGCTACGCGCGCGCCGCTGAATCTTGCGCCAGACCCCAACGCCTGGGTCTGGCATGTGGATGTGCCCGCCAACCGGCTCCTGCTCTATTACTACATTCCGGGCGCCCCCTGGGGCTTCATCGGCACGTATAACGACACCGATCTGCTGGCCCGGATCAAAGACCAGTCGCAGCAGTACGCGCAGCTCGACCCGGCGCACCCGGTCATTTCCGGGCTGGATATTGCCTCGCCGGTCGTGCAGCCCGATCCCGGCGCCGATGGCTATTACAGCACGTTTTCTTCACCAGACCTCATCCAGCATTATCTCGACCTCGCCACCCAGCAGCACATGCTCTTCTTCCTGGATATGCAGATTGGCCGCGCGCCGCTCCTGCCGGAGGTCGCTGCCCTCTGGCCCTATCTGCAACTTCCCAACGTGGAACTGGCGCTCGACCCCGAATTCGATGTCGCCCCCGATGGCATCCCGGACGTGAATCTGGGCCATATGATGGCCGCAGACATCAATGCCGTAATCAACGAACTCTCGCGGCTGGTTGGGGGCCAGCGCCAGGTTGGCGGCCAACCCCTGCCGCCCAAGATGCTGATCATCCACCAATGGCAGGAGTTTATGCTGCCAGACTGGTACAATATTCACGCCAAACCCGGCGTGCGCGTCATCACCTGCTCCGATGGCTTCGGCTCGCCCGGCTCCAAGCTGGGAGATTATCAGGTCTTTGATAACCAGCAGTTGGTGCAGTATCCCGGTTTCAAGCTCTTCTATCCCAATTTCCCCGGCAACCCGCCGCATCCCACGCTGGACCAGCCGCTGATGTCGCCCGCCGATGTCCTCAAGCTCAACCCCACTCCGGTCATGGTGATGTATCAGTGAGTCCCCGCGTGTCGCCCCGGCCTCCGTGTCGGGACGACGTTGCTCTTCCACACCGTCGGGGCACAGCACAGACGCCGCGCTATGGGGCGGGGAGTCAACAAAGCCGATCTCCTGGCGCAGCACCCGCAGCGGCCCACTTTATTGGCTGAAGCGCGACGGAGCCGCCTCCTGCGCCCGCCACCAGAGCCAGGTCAGCACATTGGGCCAGAGGGCGTCCGGGATGGCATTGAGCGCCGACACGCCCAGGGCGTCGCGCAGTTCTTGCTCCAGCAGCGGCTGCGCCAGCCCGCTCGTCTGCGCCAGCAAGCGCACGAGCGTCCGCAGGTCCGCCAGATGCGCCGCGCTGAGCGCGGGCGCCGCCCCCGGTCCGGCAGCCCCGCTCTGGCCTCCTGCTGCCACATGCCGATCCAGCGAGGTCAGCCATTCCTCTATCCCAGCCAGCCGCAGCGCCTGGCGCTGCTGGTCATATTCCAACACGGCCTGCCGATTGAGCAATTCCTGCCGTTCTGCGAGGAACTGGCTGCGCACGTTCTGCTGCTCGCCTTCCAGCGCAGTAATGCCTTCAATGATAAGCAAACACCATTGCTTGATCTGACTCAAAGCACTCGGAGGGACTGCGGGGATAGCGTCAGGCGGCGCTTGCTCAGGTTGGGTAAACGCTTGCTCAATGGCCTCAAA
>JBJKSJ010000119.1:0-25302 GCA_046704085.1 Ktedonobacterales bacterium
TGGCAAGCTGATCGATTTCCCCAACCTGCGCGAAGTGCCCGCCCGCGACGCCATCCACGACCTGCTCGATTTCGTCGATGATGTCGTCGATGACCTGGGCAGCCGCCGCGAGATGAACTGCCTGCGCCAGTTGCTCGAAAGTCCCGATGGGACCGGCGCCGACCGTCAGCTTGCCATCTACGAGCAAACCGGCGACCTGCGCTCCGTAGCGCGCTGGCTGACGCAAGCCACCATGCAAGGCATCACGCCGCGCACCGAAGAAGGCCAGGCAGAAGAGACCGCTGAGGTAAAAAGCAAGCACATCGATATTTGACAGCGCCAGCCGCTGCGCCTTATACTGTACTGAGGAGCAAGATATGGCCGCAGCATCTCCATCTGAAGAACCGCTGGTAGAGCAGCGCGAACAGCGTTTTGAGCGTTCCTGGCTGCCCGCGCCCTACCGGCAAGAACTCGTCTATCGCGTCGCGGGCGACGGGCAGCCTGTCGTCTGCCTGCATGGCCTGTGGAATTCGTCCGCCGTCTGGCAGCGCGCCCTCGACACCTTCAGCCCGCAGTATCGCCTCTACGCGCCCGATCTCCCAGGGCACGGGCGCACTCCCGCGCACCTGCCCTGGCGCATGCGCGAAGTTGCCGCGCTCCTGGGCGCCTGGATGCGCGCGCTGGAGATGCCCCCGGCAACCCTCGTCGGCCATTCGATGGGCGGCGCCCTGGCGATCATGCTGGCCGCCGCCGAGCCACGCCTGGTGGACCGCCTCGTGCTGGTCAACTCCATCGGGCTGCCCATCCAGCGCCCCTTCCTGCGCTCGCTCACCCGCGCCGGGCTGGGCCTTGCCAACCGCCAGGAGGCGCGCTACAACAGCCGCTATGGCAAACCCGGTCGCCTGCAACCCCAGGCGATCTGGCAGGCCACCGATGAAGCCCTGGCCTGTGACGTGCGCCCCGACCTCAGCGCCATCCGCTGCCCCACGCTGATCGTCTGGGGCATCCGCGACCCGCTGCTGCCCGCCCAGACGGCCATCGCTCTGCAACGCTCCATCCAGGGCTCGGAACTCGTCATGCTGCCCAACGTCCGCCATCACCCCTCGCGCCAGGCGCCCGACGCCTTCGACCTCATCCTCGGCGACTTCCTCGCGCGCTGGCAGACTGAGCAGGCGTCCGCAGGCTAAGCCACCAACACCGCGCGCAGCACCTGCGCGTTGCAATGCTCCGCATCTCTGGCGGCAAAGACCAGCGTCAGCGGACCACGTCGCGCCATCTCGCGCAGCTTCTCCAGCGCCGCCTGATGGCTGTCATCCGCCAGTTCCTGGCGATAGCGCGCCTGAAACTCCTCCCAGCGCGCCGGGTCGTGCCCAAACCAGCGGCGCAGTTCATCGCTGGGCGCAACCTCGCGCAGCCACGCATCCAGCCGCGCCTCCTCGCGCTTCAGCCCGCGCGGCCAGAGGCGGTCTACCAGCACGCGCTGCCCATCATCATCGGCAGGCGGGGCATAGACCCGCTTGATCTTCACCTGCCGCTGACTCGCTTTGCTCATCGCTTCTGCTCACAGCCCTAACTGGGCCATTCGGCAGCCCCTCACTCCGGGCACTGCATTGCGACATACTCCAGGTCTTTCAGCGCCACATCCGGCGCGGGCAAGTCACCCTCCGACGCGCCTGTATAGCGCGTATACAGCGCGCCATAGCGGTCAGCCACTAGAATGGTAGGCTGCGCCGCCTGGCGGGCGCTCTCCCACGCGCCCAGCCGCGCCAGCGTCTCGCCCGTCCCATCCGCCAGCAGCGGAAACGGCAAACGCACCTGCGCTTGCAGCCGCTCCACCTGCTCCAGCGACGCGGGCAGCAGCGCCAGCAACTCCGCCCCTTGCTCGCGGACCTCCGCGTAGCGCGCCGCGTAGGCTTCCAGCAGCCTGCCGCACTCCGCGCAATCCGGCCCATGCAGGATCAACAAAACAAGCGCCTGCCGCTGCTTATAATCCCAGAACTGCACCGTGCGCCCATCAGCAGACGGTAAGCGAAACTGCGGGAGCATCTCCCCCGCGTCAATCATCTGGCTCGCGGTTTGTGGCATCATGTCCTCCTTCACTGGATCGTAGCACGAGAAAAAAGGCGTGTCTAACCCAGGGGCAGGAAGAAAGTCCCCTTTGCTTGACTGAACAGCTATATCTGCGTATGCTGCTCAGCGATTGGCAAGCTCCGCCTTGTGTGGATGAGGCTCTTGCGCCGGTTCGCTTCTAACCCGCTCAGCCTTACTTCGTGGCGCCGCAGCGCCCTTAGGCCGAATCGTTCCCGCCAGCCCGTCGGCGGCGATGCTGGCACACTCACCGAGGAAGACCACATGCACAAGCTGCTCAAGCGCCTGAAGAACGCCTCTAGGGAAGAGGTTCTGGCAACAGCTGATGTCTGGGCCACGCGCATCATGCTCACCGCCGCCCTCCTGCTGGTCATTGGCGGCTCTGTCCAGGTGCCCACCGAAGCGAACAACCTCCAGTCCGGGCTGGACGCCCAGAGCCAGCAGGAATACTGGCGCGCCGAGGCATTTTTTCAGCAGGCCGCGCTGCTGTCCCCGAACGATTTCCAGCCCTCGCTCGACCTCGGACGCCTGCACCTGCTGGAACATCGGGACGCCCTGGCCCAGAGCGAACTGGAGACCGCGCGCAGCCTGGGCGGTAATACTGCCGACATCTGGCTGACCCTCGGCGACATCGCCCAGGATCAGGGAAGCCAGCCCGCCGCAGAACACGCCTGGCTTCAGGCCACCAGCCTGCAACCAGCAGACGCGGCCATGCAGGCCCACGAGCGGCTGGGGCTGCTCTACGCCGGGCAGGGCCACTGGCAAACCGCCGAGGCCCAATTTACCGCGCTGCCCGCCAGCGACACTCTGGCGCAGTATTATCTGGGCGTCCTCCGCCTCGCGCGCGGCGACCGCGCCGACGCCCGCCAGGCGTTCCAGGCCATGCTGAACCAGACCACCGACGCCGCGCAGCACACCGCCGCGCAGCAGTTCCTTCAGGCGCTCAATCAGTGGGACGGCAGCGCCCAAAGCGAAAAGCTGCTGGGATTCACCGACATACAAAATAACTTCCCCACGCTGGCGCTCGCGCCGCTCCAGCAGGCTATCGCGCTCGCTCCCAAAGACCCCGACGCGCACGCCTACCTTGGCTGGGCCTCGTATCAGACGGGCGCGATCAGCCAGGCTCAGCAGCAAGAAACCCAGGCGCTGGCCCTCAAACCAGCGGATAGCTTTGCCCGCTATGTCCTCTGCCTGGTGGACCTTGCCAACGGCCATTACAGCCTCGCCATCACCGACATCGAGCAAGCCATCGCCATCGATCCCCAAAATCCGATCCTCTGGGCCACGCGCGGCGACATCGCCGATCAACTCAACGATCTGCCGACGGCAGAGCAGGCGCTGCGCCAGGCGGCAGCGGACGCCGGGGGCGATCCGCAGTTCAGTCTGCGCCTGGCGATCTTCTACGCCGATCACCAGCTTGGGCTGAATCAAGGAACAGCCCTCCAGGCCGCCCAGACAGCCACCGCGCTGGCGCCCACGAATGCCCTCGCCTTTGACACGCTGGGGCGCATCCAGCAGGCGCTGAATAACTTGCCTGCCGCCATGCAAGCCTTCATCCAGGCCGTCAACCTCGCCCCCACCAACGCCAGCTTCTGCGAACACCTCGGCGACATCCAGGCCACCCTGGGCTATATCCGCTCTGCCGAACTCAACCTGCGCAAAGCGACAGTTCTCGACTTCGACGGACCCATCGCCCAACAGGCGCAGGATGTCCTCCAACATTTGCCACCCTTGAACCTTTGACAGACATCCGTACTATTCCTTGTTCGCATGCTCAAAAAGCTATGCTATAATAGCGCCCAGAATCACATCGGAGGGCGCGAGCATGAGCAATGACATCTTCGGCGGCGATCAAACCACCCCCACCGCCTATCTCGCTAAAGGCGAAGCCACCACCCTGGCCCCAGGGACGATCATCCAGGAACGCTATGAGATCAACCGGGTCATCGGCATTGGCGGCATGGGCGCGGTCTATCGCGTGCGCGATATGCGCTTCAAGAACGCGGTCAAATGGGCCGCGCTCAAAGAGATGATCATCAAGTTTGCCGATAACCTCGATCAGCAAACGCGCATGCGCAACTTCGAGCGCGAAGCCAACCTGCTGGCATCGCTGAACCACCCCCTCATCCCCAAGGTCTATGATTTCTTCGCCGAGGCCAATCGCGCCTATCTGGTCATGGACTACATTCAGGGGAAGAACCTGGAAGATGTCCTCCTGGAGACCGAAGGCTTTCTTGACGAGCAGCAGGTCGCCGGCTGGGCCATCCAGATTTGCGAAGTCCTCGACTATATGCACGCCTTTAAGCCGCGCCCGATCATCTTCCGCGACCTCAAGCCCGCCAATGTGATGCTCACTCCGCAAAACCAGACCATGCTGATTGACTTTGGCATCGCCAAGATCATCCAGCCTGATAAACGCGATACGATGATCGGCACCGAGGGCTACTCGCCACCAGAACAGTATAAAGGCTCGGTGGAGTCACGCAGCGACATCTACGCCCTGGGCGCCATGCTCCATCAACTGCTCACCGGCAGCGACCCGCGCATGGAGACGCCCTTCACCTTCCATGAACGCCCACCGCGCCTGCTCAATCCCAACGTGTCTCCAGAGATGGAAGCCATTATTATGAGATGCCTGGCCTATCAGATCGATCAACGCTGGCAATCAGCGCGTGAACTCAAAGGGGCCATCGAAAGTTCGCTCCATCTCATCTCGATTACTGGCACCGGCCAGCTTCTGCGGATCCCCCCCCCGCCCCCACAACCACTCGCCAGCCCGCAGAACGGGAACGGCCATCGCACTGGCGTGCTGAAGGACCCGCCAGCAGCGTCCCCCAGGGGAACCATACCCTTTCAGGAAGCCGCCGGACCACGCTACGGTCCGGCGATAGATGGGCAATCCATGCCCTTCGCCGACGGCGCCAGCGCCGCCATTGGCCCCATGCCGCCATCCGCTGGCGCCGTGCGCGTAGCTCCCACTGCTCCCACCATCGGCTACAACCAGTTCATCGTTCCCGCGCCCAGCCCCACCGTTCTCTGGAGCTTTAAGACCGAGGAGGAAGTGCGCTCTTCGCCCATGCTGGCAAATAGCACCATCTACATCGGCTCCTACGACTTCAACCTCTACGCGCTGGACGCCGCCACTGGCACATTCAAATGGAACTTCTCCACCGACGGCGGCATCTGCTCGACACCTGCCTGCATCGGTGATCTGGTCATCATCGGCTCAGAAGACCACCAGATTTATGCCATCAACGGCCAGACTGGCAAAGACATCTGGACCTATCGCACATGGAATCACGTGCGCTCCTCCCCGCGCATCATTCAGGATCAGGTCATTATCGGCTCGGATGATGGCTTTGTCCACGCCCTGGAACTGCGCACAGGCCGCATGAACTGGAAGTTCAAGACCTGGCGCGAGGTGCGCTCATCGGCAGGCTATGCTCAGGGTCTCATCTTCATCGGCTCAGATGACGAGTGGGTCTACGCCATCGAAGCCGCGACCGGGCGCGAGAAATGGAAATTCGTCACCCAGTATGGCGTCATGGGAGCGCCAGTCGTGGGCGAGGGTCTCGTCTTCGTCGGATCGATGGATAGCGTCCTCTATGCGCTGGACCTCACGCTGGGCTGGCCCGCCTGGAAGCACTACACGGGCGACTTCCTCATCGCCTCGCCCGCCTTGAGCGAGGGGCGCATTTATATCGGCTCGGTTGATCGCTATTTCTACTGCCTCGACGCCAAGACCGGGCGCGTCATCTGGAAGGTTCAGGCAGGCGGCCAGATCACTTCATCCGCAGCCGTCGCGGCTGGCTACGTCTATTTCGGGTGCAGCGATGGCGCTGTCTATTGCCTGGAGGCCCGCACCGGCCAACTCTACTGGCGCTTCCAGACACGCGGCCCAGTGCCATCTTCGCCCCTCGTGCGCGATGGCACCCTGTATATCGGCAGCAACGACCACCATGTCTATGCGCTCCGCTGCGCGCTGTAAGCCTCCAGGAGTTCAGACGTGATGGACCAGCCTAACCGATCAGAAGTCATCGCCACGCTGCCTCCACTGCCCGACGGGGCCGTGATCGGCAGCTATATCCTGGCGCGGCTCATCAGCAGCGGACCAGACGGCAATACCTATCTGGCGCACACGCGCGCAGACGCCGTTGGCGCCTATCAGGTGATCGAATACCCGGCTGGCGAACAACGTTCCCTTGCCGCGCTGGCGCGGCTCCGGCTGGATCATCCAGCCCTGCTCGCCCCACGCGAGGCGCTCACGCTGGGCGCGCGCGCCTATCTCATCCTCCCGCTGCCAACCAACGCCCAGCCCATTGGCGCGCTCCCGCCGGAAGACGCCTTGCGCCAGATCATCATCGTTGGCGAGGCGCTGGCCTATCTGCATAGCCAGGGCGTGGCCCACCTGCGCGTTCAACCGGCCAGCATCATGCTGGTGGATGGCGAGGCGCGCCTGGGTGGGCTGGAAGACGCGCAGATCGTGCGCGCCAACGCCGATGATGCGCGCCTGCTCTTCGAGCGCGACGCCAATTTTCTGGCCCTCACCCTCGTCAGGCTGGCCGCCAGCGACTCATCCCAGCAAACCAACACCCCCCTGGACGCGGCGCTGGGCAAGATACGCGAACATGGTATCAGCCACAGCTATCAATCCGTCGCCCAGGTCATCACCGATTGCCAGCAGGCGCTGGCGCCCTTGCAGCGAGCGGCCCATCCCGCCAGCCAGCCGCCAGACTTCACCTGGACAGTGCATGTCGGCCACGCCACCAGCATTGGCCTCGTGCGACCAAACAACGAGGACGCGCTGGGCCATCTGCTGCTGAACCTGCGTGATGGGCAGGGCCAATCGCGCCTGCTGGCCTGCTTCGTCGTCGCCGATGGCATGGGCGGCGAAGCGCGCGGCGAGGTCGCCAGCCATCTGGCTGCGCAGCACATTCTGGAACAGGTCACTCGCCGACTGGCCCTGCCGCTGCTCCAGGGGGCCGACGCGCCCCAATGGACCAGCGCGGCTGATGCCCTGGAGCGCGAACGGCTCATGCGCGAGGCGCTGGTCGAGGGCTTTCGCAGCGCCAACCGCCAGATTCGCCTGCTGGCGCGGGCGCACGGCCAGACCATCGGCACGACGGCCACCGCCCTGCTCATCTGCGCCAGTCAGGCGCTCATCGCCCACGTCGGCGACAGCCGCGCCTATCGGCTGCATCGCGGCGTGCTGGCCGTCTTGACCGAAGACCACTCCTACGTGCAGCGGCTCATTCAGCTAGGGCAGATCGATCCCACTAATCAGGCGCATCTCCCCAGGCGCAATGACCTCTATCGCGCGCTGGGCAAACAGGATGATCTCGACATTGATCTGGTCGCCTGCCCATTGGAAGCCGGAGATCGCCTGCTGCTCTGTAGCGATGGCCTCTGGGATGCCGTCCCGGAGTCCACGCTGGCGGCGCTCCTGGCTGACCAGGACCTCGCTCGCGCGCCAACAGTGAGTGCCGCGCGCCTGGTGGCGCTCGCTAATGAGGCGGGCGGCCTTGACAACAGCACCGCCATTGTGCTTGAGATTACTGGCGAACCAGTGGACCGCGTCGGCTCGTGAGGCCGCCTGCATCTGGTTCGCGCGGCGACTACTCGCTGCTGGTTATGCTCTGCTATAATTTGCTGGTAAGAAGAGGGGTGGACGCGCATGTTCCCAGATTATTATGCGATCCTTGGCGTCAAGCATAGTGTCTCACAGGAAGAGATCAAGCAAGCCTTTCGCGCACTGGCGCTCCAGTATCATCCTGATGTGATGCCCGACAATCCCACGGCAAACGAAGATTTTCGGCATATCTACGAGGCGTATCAGGTACTCTCCTCAGTGGAAATGCGAAGGGAATATGACCAGATGCAGGCGCAAAACTACAAGGGAGCCTCTAACGGGCGTTCCCAGGCTAAACGGCCTGGAGGCGCGGCGCCCCCAGGAAACAGCGCGATAACCATCGTCACTCCAAGCCTGGAACTGAATTGCACGCTCTCCCAAAAGCAAGCGCCTGTCTATCACGAAGAGCGCCTGCTCTATCTGCTGAGCGAGTTGATCCCGGTCGCCAATGGCGCGCTCATGGAGACGCTTCCGCTGAACCTCTGCCTGGCAATTGATCGCAGCAGTTCCATGCGTGGCGAAAAACTGCGCGCCATCAAGAACGCGCTCCGTTCACTCATCGCCCGCCTTCAGCCGGATGACATCCTCTCCGTCGTGGCCTTTGATAACCGCGCGGAGGTCGTCGTCCGCGCTGAGGCCCAGCAGCTTCCCGAAGTCCTCATCGGGTCCATCGAGCGGCTGATGGAGCGCGGCGGCACCAAGATCAGCATGGGGTTGGAGGCCGCGCTGGAAGAGGTGGAGCGCTTCGCCCGCCAGCCAACCGTCAGCCATATCATCCTCTTGACCGACGGTGAAACCCTGGCCGACGAAGAACGCTGCCTGGAACTGGCGCTGAAGGCTCACGAGCAGAGCATGAGCATCACCGCGCTGGGCATCGGCACCGAATGGAACGACGCCTTGCTCGATCAGATTGCCGCCATCAGCGACGGCTCCGCCGATTATCTGGCAAGCTCCAATGATATTTTCGCCGCATTGGCCTATCGCGTAGACGTGCTGCGCAAGACCCTGGCAACCAACGTCAAGCTCTCAGTGGCCCTGGAAGGGGACGTTCGGCTGCGCCGGGTGACACGGGTGATCCCCGATATTAGCGAACTGATGGACGCCGCGCCCGCCGACCAGCACTGGATGATGACGCGCGACGCGCAGCTTGACCTCGGCAACGTGGCCGCCTCCGCCCAGGACTGCGCGCTGGCGCTCCTCTGGGAGATCATCCTGCCTGCCAACGTCAGCGGGCACTACATCCTGGGCCAGATCGAGGCCAAGTACGACATCCCCAGCGCCAAATTACTGGATCAGCGCCGCAGCGAGCGCCTTGCCATCGATTTCGTGGAGATGATGCCCTCAAGCAGCCAGGTGATCCCGTCACGAGTCAAAGAGGCCATCGAATATGTGACCGCCTATCGCATCCAGAACAAAGCGCGCGACCTGGCTCAGCAGGGCGACCACAAAGGCGCCAGCAAACTGCTCCATACCGCCTCGCTGCGCCTACGCGCCGTCGCCCAGGACGACCTGGCGAAAGAAGCGCAGGCCCAGGCCCAGCAGCTACTCAAGAGGCAGGTTCCAGATCGCGCGGCGGCGCTCAAACTGAAATACGGCACCAAACATCTCCGCACCCACCAGCGCCAGCCATAATGCCGCGTGCAGCGTCGGCCTCCGTGCCGACGAATCGCCCGCGCCAGTCATTACGCCTGGTCGCCGTCCGGTTTTGCCTCCGTTCCCCCATCCTTGCTCGCAGCCTCAGCGTCGGGCGCCGGAGTCTTCGGCTCGCCAGCGGGCGCCTCTTCCTTGACCACCACCTGCGGCATCTCCACCGGAATGCGCTGCCGCCCGCCCTCACGCGCCTGGCGATAGTGTTCCAGATCGCTCACCTGCCCGCCGGTTGAAGAGGGCGGCATCACCTCCTGGGCGAGCGAACGGACAAAACGCTCCAGCCGCTTCCAGCGCGGCGGGAAAGTTTCCGCGTAAAACTTCTCTTTGCCCTCCGGGCCAAAGGCATAGAAGGCAAACGGCTCATCCCCATAGCCATAGGACACCTTCACCACCGGAATACGCTGCAACTCGATCACCTGCAACGTGGCGCGCTCATCAGGCGCAATGTTCTTGCGGCTGGCGCGCCCAACTTCCTGTGCCGCCGCCCAGACAGGCTCAGGCACACCCACAGGCGGCGTCGGGCGCTCCAGCGCCTCGCTGGTCTCAATCGTGGCGACCACCTCACCATCAGCCCGGCGCAAAATCCGCTCTGGAATAGGCGATTGGCCCACCGTCCGGTCGGTCGGTCGCACATCGAAGCGGCGCACAATCTCTCGATGGCGGATCACCTTGCCCGATCCCTTGCAGACCGGGCACGCCTGATTCTTCGTCCCCTGGCAGACCGCGCAGACGCGCTTGCCATTGCCGCAGGTGCAATCAATCTCACCTTCCACGCAGTCCGGGCAGGGAATCGTGCCATTGGGGCGCTCGCCTGGCTGCCCCTGACTGGGGATCGGCACATACTGGCGCACGTTATCGATCACCTCGCTGGCCCGGTCAGCCATCGATGAAGCCAGCTTATCCGCCTGATCTTGCAAGAAACCCTTACTGGCACGCTTCTGCCCCCAATCGGCGATATAGCCCTTGCCCTTGCAGTGCGGGCAGCGCAGCTTCGTCCGCCCCTTACAATCAGGGCACACAATCCAGCCGCGCCCGCTGCAATTGGAGCAGGACGCCCGCCCGGTGCCATTGCAGGAGAGGCACAGTCCCAGTTCATCCCCCTCCGGCACACGCTCGCGCACAATCTGCGAGCGCAGGTCCGTCACCGGGGCAAGCTCGTAATCCCAGACCGGCATGATCCGCCCGGTGGGCATCGGCTGCGCCCCCGTATACGGCTCAGTCGTAATCTCGAAGCTGCGCCCCTCCCAGCGCGTTTTCGCCGCAATCTCCCACAGATCAAGCCGCTCCCAGGCGCGAATTGCCATGCTCTCGCTCAGGTCAGGCGTCACCATGAAATCCTGGTCCGTCCACTTCTTCGCCAGCCCCCGCAGATACTCTTCCTCCCGGCTGCCCGTCAGCCGCGTCGGCGGATACGGCGCGCTCTCCTCCCACAGGTCATTCAGGCGATCAAACGCCTGGCGCAATCGCCCGCTGGCCTCATTCAGCCCGTCGCGCACCATCTTACTGGCATCCTGAAACCGCCGGTTCAGATCATCTCCATCGGGCGGAAATCGCTGCCCATTATCACCCATAGCCTTCTCCTCTTTATGCCAACGCCAATCGCCCGGCTCGCGCTTCACTTCCTGGGCGACTCGCCTGGATCACTCCTACACGCTACACCTTCTCTACGATCTGGCCCAGCCCAGGTTGCACCACCCAGTGTACACGCGGCAGCAGCGCGGCGTCAACCAGAACAGAAGCCAGGGTTCCGTCAAAAAGAGAAGGTATGCAAGCGCACAGTGATACTTGTACCCCCGGCTTCCAGCCGGGCCGTCCTGGGGCGAGGTGGTGGACCATCGCTGTGCCGACTGGAAGCACGGCGCCCCAGGCTCACCTGGGGCGCATCCCGATGAAGCGCGCGGAGCGCCAGCGTCTCTACTGCGTGGACGACTCCTTGCGGCCATTCACCTGCTGGTCCGTCTCGGTAGCCGGAGCAGACGACCCCAGCGGGGTAAACGTCGACGTTCCTGGGCGCACATCCGCCTGGATCATCGGTGAGCCTGGAGGACGCCTCAGTTGTGGTTGATCGCTGCGATTAGACTCCATGCGCTGGCGCACATCCTCAGCCGCCTGCTGCATTCGATGGGAGGTCTGCTGCCAGAGACTTTGCAGCCGCCGCCGCTGCCAGTAGGCCACGCCCACCAGCCCAAAGACCAGCCCCAGGCTCAAGCCCGCCACCCAGGGCAGCCAACTCACCCCCGACGCGGGCTGCTCTTCCTTCGCTTCCCGGCGCGCCCGCCGCTCGATACGCTTCCCAGCCTTTTTCTCCGGCTTCGTCTCCATCTTGGGCGCCTGTGTCTCCAATCCATAGCGTCCATCCGAGAGATCATTGACGCTCTGCCCAACATTCATCGCCGCGCGCCTGAGAACGCGGGGAACACGCTTCCCCAGCCCTTCCTCCTCGCGCGCTGGCAGCACAACAGGCGCCTGGAGCGATTGCAGCGGCGTCGGCTCAGGCGCCCGGTTTGCCAGCAGCGGTATCCAGCCAGTGACGCGCTCCAGCACCCCAACGGCGCGCTGGGCCGCCTGCGCCGCAACCTCCGCAGCCTCGGCAGCGCGTTCCGCTGAAAGATCAACGCTGCGCTCGGAGTCATCATACCAGCGTTCTGCGGCAGAAGGTACATCCTGGAACATTCGCCCCTGCGTGGCGCGAGGGGTGGGCACAGAGAGCAGCGGCCTGTTCGAGAGACGGCCCACAGTCTTACCTGCCTGGAACGCCACGCGGCGCTGCACGCTCGCCGCTGACGGCAGCGTCTCGCCCCCGCGCTTCGCCAGACTCGTGGTTTTCTCGCGCGCGCGTCCAACCAGATCGCTCGTCGTCTGGCCCACCTGCCCGGCCAGATCGCTCGTCGTCTGAGCAACCTGTTCGGCAATATTACTGGACGCCTGGCTCACCTGCCCGGTCACATCCCCAACGCGCTCCGCCAGGGTTGGTTTGCGCCGCCAGGGCAGCCAGCGGCGTCTCGGCTGGCCGGTAACGACCTCACGTACATCTTCCAAGGTGGTTGGCATAAAGCGTTTCCTCCTCTATCCGCGAATGAATGCTTGCAACACACGGTCCAGATTAGAAGAGCGCGTGCAAGACACGTACCACGCGAACGAGGAGGAAGCATGGGAACAGATCAGGATGCTGACGCGGCCCCTTCCTTGAAAGAAACGGCGTCGCCTGTGGCATCGCCCAGCCCCACGCGCCGGGCCAGCAGATCGGCCACCGCGTAAGGATTGGCGCGCCGCTCGACGACCTCATCGATCAGCCGCTGCCACTCGTCTTCGGGCACCTCGCGCTTCAGCCGCTGCGCCAGGGCATGCTGAAGCAGCGCCAGCACCTCGCTGCGCACCTGACGCTGGCTGCGCTGAGTCAGTTGCCCGCTCTCGCCCAGAAAGGCGCGATGCCGAAAGAGCGCGTCAACCAGTTCCGTGATCCCTTCGCCCTGCATCGCCGAGGTCTTCAGGATGGGCACGCGCCAGACCTCCGCAGATTTTGGCTGTTTTCCGGCCAGGCTGAGCAGCATACGCAGTTCCGCCGCCGTCTGGTCTGCGCCAGGTCGGTCCGCTTTGTTGACCACAAAAATATCGGCAATCTCCAGGATGCCCGCCTTCAGCGCCTGAATATCATCACCCATGCCCGGCGCCTGCACCACCAGCACCGTATGCGCGGCGCGCACAATCTCCACCTCCGCCTGCCCCGCCCCTACCGTCTCGATAATGACGACATCAAAGCCCGCCGCATCCAGCGCCCGCACCACATCTCTCGTCGAGGCCGCCAGCCCGCCCAGGTTGCCCCGGCTCGCCATGCTGCGAATAAAGACATGCGGATCGCCCGCCAGTTCCTGCATGCGAATGCGGTCGCCCAGCAGCGCCCCGCCGGTAAACGGGCTGCTGGGGTCCACCGCGACCACGCCGATACGCAGATCGCGCCGCCGCAGGTCGCGGGCTATCTGCGTCACCAGCGTGCTTTTCCCCGCCCCCGGCGAGCCGGTCACGCCGACGATCTGCGCGCGCCCGCTCTGCGGATAGAGCCTCGCCAGATAGTCATGCGCTTCGGGCGCCTCGTTCTCAATCAGCGTCACGATGCGCGCCAGTGCGCGGCGGTCGCCACTCAGCACGCGCTCCACAATATCCATGCTTACTGCGCCGCCTTTCCCGTCTGCCCGCTCGCCGCGTCTCGCGTCGCGGCAGCGCCCGCCAGGCGGGAGGGATGGATATTGCTGCGCACAAAGTCAATAATCTCCTCGGTGGACGTGCCCGGCCCAAAGTTGCCTCTGATGCCCAGCGCCTCAATCGCCGGAATATCCTCATCCGGCAAAATGCCCCCCGCCACCACCAGTACATCATCGACGCCTTGCTCGCGCAGCAGTTCCATCACCTTGGGGAAGATCGCCATATGCGCGCCGGAAAGAATACTCATCAAGATCGCATCCACATCCTCCTGAATGGCGGCCTCCACAATCATCTGCGGCGTCTGGCGAATGCCCGTATAGATCACCTCCATCCCGGCATCGCGCAGCGCCCGCGCAATCACCTTCGCCCCGCGATCATGCCCATCCAATCCTGGTTTGGCAACCAGCACGCGAATCTTGCGTTCTTCAGCCATGTTCTTCACCTTTATGTTTTTCTGTATGACAAGAGCGCCCTCTGATGGACCGGCGCTCAACCTTCTGCCGATGGATCGCGCTCGCCTGGCTCCGCTAGCCGCTCCTGCTCCACACGGTCAGGATAAATGGTTGTAAAGTGATGCAGGAGACGATCCTGATAGGCACGAATCGCCTCGTGAGCGCGCTGAATAAGTTCGGCGCGTGGTCTTCTTACAATTGCCACGCGCAACAGCACAACGCCGTAAGTAGGTATCTGGTCTCGAAAGACGTATCCGACAAACTCGCGGTCATTTGTCAGAATAATGGCACCTTGTTCTTGCGCCAGGGCCATGAGTGGTGGGTCTTCGAGCCTTCGTTCGGTCGCGCTCTCGGCCAGCCAGCGTACATCATGTCCGTCGGCGCGCAGACGGACAACAAGCGCACGATCAATATTCACATCCGCCAGGAACTTCACGGTGCCACTTGCTCCTCAACTCTGGTAAAGTCAGGTGGCTGACCAGCAAGCCGTGCCGCGTACTCAATGGCAGCAACAACATCCTCAAGTCTCAGGAATGGGTAGGCATCGAGCAAATCTTCAACGGTATAACCACTCGCAAGGTTTTCAAGAATCGTCTCAACAGTGAGGCGACTTCCCTGGATCACTGGTTTGCCGTGCAAGATGCCTGGGTCGCTCTCGATTCCAGGATAGATTTGGCGCGGCTGGCTCACGTCTGCCTGCTCTATGTTTTCCACCTTGGTTCCTCCCTATAATCACTGTATGACTAACAGCTTATCCCATCGTTGGGAGCCGTTCAAGCAGCGCCCGTTCAGCCGCCGTCAGGCCACACAGCCGGGCAACGCTGGCATCCAGGCGCGTAGAGAGGTCCACAATCATCTGATCTAATTGTATCCAGGCCGCTTCATTCGCGCAAGCCGGGCGGGCGGACGAAACCGCGCCTACGGGCGTTCCGCCGCCAGGTCCGCCTGCGCGGACTCCTCCCACCTCCATTGGCACAGCGCCCATCTCAACCCGCGCAGGCGGACCTGGCCTCTGGCCCGTAGCGGCGATTGAATTCGCCGATAGGGGGAACTGCCGCTCCTGATACGCATCGCGCAATTCGTCGGCCAGGGCGGCAAGCTCCGCCTGCTCCTCTGGTCCGGCCAGCGGGACAGGGATACGCGCCAGCGCCTCCTGCTCAATCTGCGGCTGCGCCAGCTTATACGCCGTATGATGCAGCCAGAGATAGCCGCGCAAGAGCCGCGAATTGAGCAGCGCCAGCAGATAGGTCAGCGGCGGCTGCCCGGCTCTGGCATGCAGCAGATACAGCGTCTGTACCGCTACGTAGCCCTGCTCATCCAGCGCCGCTTGCAGCAGCCCCGTGCTTTTGACCACCAGCAGCTTGGGCGCGCGATAACGCTCCAGCGGCTTGGCAACCTGCTCGCGGCGTAGATACACGCCCGCAAAGCGGCAGTGAAACGGGCGCACATCCAGCCCGCCGCGCAAGACCGGCAAGAGCGACGCATCGCCCTCCTCGGCAGGCACAGCCGCGCCTCTAGCGATCTCCTCGCCCCGGCTGATGCGCGCCAGTTCCCCCAGCGGCGCGGAGGGCACGTCACGCGCCAGCCGCTCGAAAAGCGCCGCTTCCGCTGGCCCCAGCAGATAGCGCAGTTCGGCGCGCGGCTGCCGCCGCCAGACCCCAACGCCAAACGTCCCCGTCATCTCAGCCCGCGTAGCTGCGCTTTGCAGCGCAGCCTCTCGCTGCGCTTTATGGACGTTGACTTTTTCAGTCGGTATCCTTGCGTCAGTCGGCTGCGACGACTTGGTGGCCGCCAGGCCCGTAGCGGCGATTAAAATCGCCGACGGGCTGGCGGCTCGCGCATCCTGAATTGAATCGGCAACGTCCCTACATCGCCAGGCGCCGAACGCCTGCGATGGCTCGAACAGGGCTGGAACCTCAGCCCGGCACGCATCCCGCCAGCGCGCCCGACTCCAGGGAATCATGTACTGCGCTGGCGGCGCGACACGCTGCGCGATCAGCACCAGCGTGCCCACATCGGCGTGAAAGACCCCCTCCAGGTGGACCAGGCGCCTCACCGTCAACCCCTCCAACAGCAGCCGCCGCGCCTCGGCGGCATTGCCCCGCGCCAGCAGCGGATCAGGCACGACCAGACCCAGCCAGCCACCCGGCGCAACGAAGCGGCATGCCTGCTCGATGAACAGCAGATAAGCATCGCGCTGCCCGCTAGTCAGATAGCCCTGTCGATAGGGCTGAAGATCGTGATGGCGCGACGCCAGATAGGGGGGATTGCCAACGACCAGCCCAAAGCGCGGCGCGGCGGGCAGCGCCAGCGCGTCGGCCTGATGCAGATGCCAGCGCAGCCGCCCTGCTAGCCTCAGAGAACGCGCCAGCGCGTGCAGGCGCATCTCCGCCAGCGCGCAGGCCGACGGGTCTAGCTCCAGCCCCCAGAGGTTGGCTTGCAGGGCAGCCAGCACGCGCGCCCGCGACCACTGCTGCGCGCGCCCATGCGCGATCAACGTCTGCGCCGCGCCCGCCAGAAAGTTCCCGCTGCCACAAGCCGGGTCCAGCAGCGCCAGATGCTCCAGATCGGCGCCCGCCCGATAGCCCACCCACTCCAGTATCCACGCCACCAGTTCCGGCGGCGTCGCATACTGACCCAGACGACGGCGCTCGCCCCGCGCAAGCTGCCGCTCGTGCCAGCGGTCATCCAGAGCAGATAGCTCTGCCCGCTGTATCGCCTGCGGCGCGCTCATCACCAGATGCCCGCCCATTCGGCGGCCCTCCTTGCAGCGCCGCTGCTGCTCGCTGCCCGCGCTCAGACACCGGGGCGCCAGGCGCGACCCACGCTGCCACAGACACTCCTGGCGCCGCCCTCACTCAGAAGGCGCATCCGCGCCCGCTGTATCCGGCGCGGAAGGCTGATCCACGCTGTCGGCTGGCTCAGCGTCGGCTGCGCTCTCCCGCTCGCTGCGCAGCGCCTCGCGGGCCGCAACCCTGCCCGCTTCTTTGATGCTGGAAGCCGTGCCAGTGGCAAGTAGACGTTCACCAACATACACACCGACGGTATAGGTCCGCTCATTGCTGTGGCCGCCCTGCCTCAGCAGATGATAGCGCGGCAGCGCGCCAGTGCTGCGCAGCGCCAACTGCTGAAGGCGCCCCTTGGGGTTATTCTCGTGAAGCTGGCCCCGCACCTGCTCAACCATCGGCAGAATCTCCCGCGCCACAAACGCGCGCGAGGCATCCGGCCCCTGGTCCAGATGCAGCGCCCCCACCAGCGCCTCCAGCAGATCAGCCGAGATCGATTCCCTGGAGCGATCATTGAAGGTGCGCAAGTTCACCAGATCGACGCGCACGTAATCGATCAAGCCCAACCGCCGCCCAACCTCAGCCAGCGCCCGGCGGCTCACCGCCTCGGACTTGAGCGCCGTCATCTCCCCTTCGCTCGCGCCCGGTGAAGTGCGATAGATATACTCCACCACATACGCCCCGATAATCGCGTCGCCCAGAAACTCCAACGTATCATAAGCGTCCAGATTGGCCGTTTCCGGGCAGACCGAATGATGGGTAAAGGCGCGCTCCAGCAAGCGTTTATCGTTGAAGACGGCCCCTAATTTTTCCTCAAGCCCAGCTAGTTCAGCCATAGCGCCTTAGACCGAAAGGTCGGAACGCTCTTGCTCCCTGATCAGCCCTGATATTGTTCATCGCTGACCTTCTCCATCCAGTCGACGGTCTTGCCGTCGAGCTGTTCCTGAATGGCAAGGTGCGTCATAGCGGTGGTGGGCGCGGCGCCGTGCCAATGTTTCTCCCCCGGCGGGAACCAGATCACATCCCCCGGACAAATTTCCTCGATTGGACCACCCCAGCGTTGTGCCCGGCCACAGCCCACCGTCACGATCAAGGTCTGGCCCAGCGGGTGGCTGTGCCAGGCGGTCCGAGCGCCCGGCTCGAAGGTGACACTGATGCCCCGCGCGCGGGCCGGAGCGGGCGCCTCGAAGAGGGGGTCCATGCGGACCGCGCCGGTAAAATACTCGGCTGGTCCTTTCCCAGAAGGTTGCGATCCACTGCGTTTGATGTCCATGTGTTCAAGTCCTCCACGATGCCTGCAAAAGCAGAGCGGCATGGTCTCTCTAGAAGGTTTGCTAGACGCCCTTATGGCTGCATATGCAGATCGCTGCGCACCAGGAACATAAAATCGGTAGACCCATCCGTCGGGCCAATCGCCTTGCGTGTCCAGAGCCAGTCCCAGAAGTTGCCGAACGCCTTGCCCGCATCGAACGAAGGCGCTGGCGCGCAGTCCAGCGCGTTCCCATCCGCCGATCTGGTACACTTCGTCACCTTTTCTCCTGAAGCGTTGGTCGTCAAGCAGTAGACCGCACCACTTTGCGCTAATGTCTGTACCGTTTGCTGGTTTTGCAGCGAAACCGAGCCGCAGTCGGGCGGATCGCCATACGAAATCCAGACGCCAAAGCCCACGCCGTAAGAAGACGGAGGCTTATAGCCCTCATCCCACCACGCGCGGATGCGATACTGCTTCGCCAGAAACAGCCCCTGCGGGTCCGTCGTCGTATGCTGGACATAGGGCGTCTCGCCGCCCGGATCGGTGATGATCACATCCAGGTCGCCTGCCGGGGGATTTTGCCCGTCATAGCCCCACCAGACGTTCTTGTAATCGCGCAGATACCAGTAGAACGGCCAGAGCGCCTGGCTATTGGGCATGCCGATGCGGAGTTGGTGCGTCCCGTGATACAACTGCTCATCCAGCGCGTTGATCTTCGCCATCACGTCGGTGACATCCGTTGTCGTCTGCACATACGAAAGCATCTCGTGCGGCGCGTCCCCAGGGTCCACATAGGTCACAAAGAGCATCGTATGCAGCATCGGGATCAGCAGGAGAAACGCCCCCACCAGGCTGAGCAGCGCCCCGGCGGAGCGCCGGACCATCGGGCGGGTCAACGCCGGGCGGCCCATCCGGCGGTTGTAGACTAGCTCATCGAGCATCTCCAGCGCCCGCATCACCGCCCAATCCAGCGCAATCGCCGCCAGAATCAGCAGCGGCAGCACGATATGCAGCGTCAGCCAGGGCATCTTCTCGCCCGCCCAGGAATAGAGGAAAAGACCGGCGACAAACCAGAGAACCACAAACAGCCGGAAGCGGTTGGGCCGCGCCAGGCAGCGAATCAGCCCGCCCAGGCCAAAGACCACGATCAACTGCTCGTAGAACGGGATCAGAATCAGGTAGTAATACCAGGGCTGGCCGCCGCGCGCCACCTGCTGCTGCGTAATCCAGTAGAAGATGCCCTGTACCAGCCCATCACCCACGCCCTGATGGAAGCCCTGGCTCCAGGAGCAAATCGCTCCCTGCACCAGCGCAACCGAGCCATTGCATTGGCTGGGATCATTGCTGGGCACTTCCCAGAACAGCCCGGCAAAGATCACAAAAACGACCAGCAGGCCAAAGAACCAGTGCGACCAGGGCACCCGCGCCAGGCCATTCAGGAACGGCTGCCGAATCGGGTCCACCCAGCGCGCCAGGCCGCGCCGCTCCAGACGTTCGTTCGGGTCGGGCTGATACGGGTTGGTGAAAAGCTGCCAGAGAACGGCCACCAGCACGATCACCGCGATCAACACCAGCGCCAGCAGCAGCACATTCACCAGCGTATTTTCAATATTCTGCGAGGTGGCCTGCCCCTCTGCCTGCCGGGCCGCTGCAACCTGAGCCTGATTGGCGCTGCCCGTCAGGTCCGTCGCAGAGAGCCAGGCGCTCGTCTGCTGCACCCAGTTGAGAACCAGCTTGGCCGCCACGCCCGCTATGCCCAGATAGAGCAGCACGGCCAGAACACCGGCATGCTCGCTGATGCGCAAAGGCAGGCGCAGGCGTGGCCCGCGCTCAAGCTCCTCCTCGTTCACATCGTCCTCTGCCTGAACACGCGCCCAGGGGTAGGTAAAGCGCGAGCCAAGCTCCCAGGCGATAAAGCCGCCCACGAGGCCGCCGAAGATAGCGATATTGAAGAACGCCGATTCCTTCGTGCAATATGCCAGCGTGAACGCACCCAGCCCAATCAGCAGCCAGCGCAGCCGCTGCTGCTCGCAATACTTGAAGAGCGCCACAACGGTCAGAAAGGTGAACGAGGCAAAGTAAATATCCTCGCGGGTGAAGCGCGAATAATAGACAAAGATGGGCGAAACCGCCAGCAGCAAGGCCGCGATCAGCGCCCCCGCCTTGCCGATGCGCTCGCGCAGGAAATAGCAGGCCGGGATCATCACCGTGCCCAGCGTCGCCGCAGCAATGCGCGCGGTCACATCGGTCACGCCGCCATCGGGTGTGCCCAGGTTGCTGGCAATATAATAAACATAGGCAATCGCGTGGAACTGAAAGGGACCGTGCAATAAGGGATCATAGCGATAACTGGCGGGATTCAAGAACAATTGCCAGGAAAAATAGGCGTGCATGCTTTCGTCATGATGCAGCGGCTTCAGCCCCAGGTCCCAGAAGCGCAGCCCACCCGCCAGCAGCGTCAGCGCGACATAGCCCCACTGCTCCGGCGTCATCGCCCGCACGATCTGCGCCAGTCGCGCGCCGTTCAGGGCCACCGCAATGACCACCAGCCCCAGCGTCAGATAGTTGGGGAAGATCGCAAACACGGCCAGCGTCACCCAGGGGGCATAGCGCCTGATCTGCTCCAGTGTATCGCCCGCGTCGGTCACAACCGGCGTGGCATCGCTCTTCTCCCGGATGGCCTGCTCCTCAACCTCAAAGTCCTCTTCCTCGGCCCACTGCGGCGCTGAGGGCGTCGGCTGATGCCCGTTCTGCGGCTGGCGCCCCTGCTGCCCGGCAGTCTCCTGGCTGGGAGGCTCTTCCTGCCTGGCGAACTCCTCTGGCGTCTCAGCGTCTGAGATCGTCTCCGTATCTACTGGCTCATGAGCCGCATTCGCATCTCGCTCGGTTGCCGTCTGTTTATCCACGCGCTGCCCCCCATTTAAGGAATCGCATAAATGCTCACGCCCTCCGCCTGATATACCGGCTGCAAGAACTGCGCGAACCGGCCCAGATCGGCCTTGGGATATTTCTGATGCTCCAACGTGCCCACATAGAGATAACGCGCCTGGTAGCGTTGGAGCAACTGCATCACCTGCCCCTGATCAGGGCTGGTATAGATCGTATCAAGATCAGCCGCGCGCTGGTTGAAATCGGCGGCATGGGTCGGGTCGCTCAGCCAGTTGACGCGCCATTGATACTCGTGCCCACCCCAGCCCAACACCGTCGGCAGGCCGGTAAAGGTCGAGACACGCGCAAAATCGCTGTACTCGCCGCCCGTCGCCTCCACGATCACCGGATCGCCATCGATATGCGTATTGATCCAGCGAATGGCAGCGGCGTCGCCTGGATAGAGCGTCGTCAGATACTGCGCGCCATCGATGCCCACCCGCTGGGCATAGTCTCCTGTGCGCGCGTTCGTCGCAAAGACCGGATAGACCAGCGCGCCCAGAACCAGCACGAGCAGCCCGGCCATCCACACCAGCTTACCACCGAGTCCCAGGACACGCAAGCCCGCAGGAAGCGCGGGTTCTCCCCAAGGGTGGGGGCGGCCACCCGTACCGCCGGCCTCCGTGCCGACATGGGTGGGGTCTTCTGTACCGCGGGCCTCCGTGCCGGCAGGGGTGGGGGGCGCTGGCGAACGCGACGACGCTGCTCCCTGGAGCGCCACGTCACGCCTGATCACCGTCTGGCCGCCCGTAGCTGCGCCTTCATCTGCCCGCTCCCGCTTCCCAGCCTGCTCAGGCAGGCTTTGTGGCGCCGCAGCGCCTCCAGGCGCGACTTCAGTCGCCAGCGTCCTGTCATCCGCGCGCTCATCTTCCTCACGCGCCCGACCATTCTGGCTATCCAGCCCTTCATGGCTATAAGAATGACTATCTCCTGCCGATTGGCCCTCAGCCTCTACCTCCTGCTCGACGGTCCCGGCGTGTGCTGCGCCAGTGCTAACATTCCCGCTTTCCTGCTGCCCCCGCGGTGCCTCTGGTGTCGTCGCTGCAACTGCCAGCGCCTCAGACGGGCGCAGCCCGCCAGACGACGCGCCGGACGTCGCAACCTGCGCGCCCGCCAGGCGCAGCGTCGCCTTCTGCTCTGTGAGACGACGAGCGGGAGCCAATTGTTCCCTGCGCGCGCGCCAACCGCTGCCAACCAGTTCATACAGCAGCGCCGCCCCACCCACCGACAGCAGCGTCCAGGCTTGATAATACAGCTTGAAGATCGTATTCATGCGAAACAATTCGCCGAACTGGAAGACATCGCGCAGATAGACCACTTCGCAGGTTCCCACCACCGCCAGCGCCGTCCCGGCCAGCATCAGCGCGAACACCAGCCCCGGCTGATCCAGCCGCCGATAGGCCAGCGCCGCGCAGGCAGCCACGCCAACCAGGCAGACCACCAGCGCCAGGCTGTAGGGCACGAAGTACAAGATTACCAGCGCCAACGTCGCCGCCAGCAGCGCCCACATGATCAGCGGCAGCACGGCATCCAGCGGCCCCGACGGGGCACCATAGTGATCCTCGTCGTCAGTATCAGTGTGATAGTTCAGGCGCGTAGCGATGGCCTGCGCCGCGCGCCGCCAGCGCGTGATCAACGCCAGCGCGCCCTGCCAGAGCAGATACGCCCCCAGGATAGTAAAGAAGAGGCCAAAGACGCTCCAGAGGTCGGCAAAGCTGGTGCGATCCGTCGGAACCAGCGCGCCGGGCAAGACATTTCCCTGCGCATCCTGCGTCTCCGGCGGAATCAGCCCGATGCCCTGCGATGGCGAAACAAACGAGCGGATGAACGGCAGATAGAGAACCACCCCCAGAATCACCCAGACGGCGGCCAGCGTAAAGACATCCTGCGCCAATCGTTTGCTGAACCGACGACCAGCGGCTCGCCACTGCTGCGCCGCCAGGCAGAGCAGCGCCAGCCCGGCGTAGGTCGGCAAGTCCCAGCCGTTCATCGCGTAGAGGCTGCCGACGATCACCGCGCCGCTCACCAGCGTCAGCGCGCGCCAGCCATTCGTCGCCCCAAAGGCCGCCAGCCCACGCCCGCGCGCCAGCAGCAGGCTCAGCGCAAAGCCCAGCGCCAGCACAGTAAAGGGCAGCGCCAGCACGTGCGCGTGCAGATCGGCCAGCAAGAAGCTAAAGGCGGGAAACTCCGTAATGTTCTGATAATTGTTCGGGCTGCTCTGCACCGCGCGCGAGGGTGTCCACCAGTTATAATTGATCCACAACGACGAATGCCCCAGCCACTGGCCGATCTGCGGCCAGGCCACGCGGAGCCACGCGCCCATCCCTGCCGCCCTGCCGACAAACCAGGGGAAGATCGCCACCGTCGCCGCGCCGAAAGCAAGCGCGCTGACGATCTTTCCAATGCTCAGCCCGGCCCTGCCCGCTCGACGCCAGGCCCGCGCCAGCGCCAGCACGCTCCAGCCCAGCCCAAAGAGGCACACGCCCATCAGCGCCAGCGCCAGCGCGTTCAGCGCGCCGCCCGCAAACGACAAGGGCACGCCCAACTGCGCCAGCCATTGGCTGGCCGCGTCCAGGTTGCCAAAGACCAGCGAGAGCAACACGGCGGCCAGGCCAAACGGCGCCGCCGCCAGCAGGTTCAGCCGCCCCGGCGCGCCCGCCTGGCGCAGCCGATGAAAACGCAGCAGCGCCACCACATTGGCAGTCACGCCAAAGAGACTCACCGCCATCAGCGCAAAGACCAGCGCGATCCCCGTATTGAACGCGACGGCGGGCGCTGTGCCCAGCAGTTTGGCAATCGTGGCGACGATGAAATGCCCAAAGTAGTAGTAATTGATCGCGTAGCCGGAGAGCCAGGGATCGTTTGGCGGCAGATGCGGGCTGCGCATGATCGCCGAGACAAACGCCTCGTCCATGAACTTCTCGGTGCCGTAGATGTCGGGAATGAAGGAGCGAATCCAGATCAGCAGCGCAAACGCGCCCGCAAAGAGCGCCTCGCCGATCAGAATATAGCCAGTATGCCGCCGCGCCACGCCCACGATCTCGCGCCAGCGAGATCGCAGCAGCCAGCCATTGAGCGCCAGCAGGAGCAGCAGCAGCGCCAGGATCGTCGTCCGCGAGTAGGGCAGCGCCAGCGCGCTCAGCGCGCCAGGCAGCGCCGAGGGCAGCGTCAGCGGAAACCAGACCAGAAAGCAGAAACTCAGCACTCCCAGCGTTTTCGAGAGCGCCCAGCCCCGGTCGGGCAGATGGGCAAAGACGCTGAACGTCAGCGGCAGGCACGCCAGCCCAAGCATCTGGATAAAAAGCCACCAGAGCCAGGCATCACTCATGGATCAATCCTTCTCATCTAGCTGGCAGGTAAACCCGCGCCTGGAGGCTGCGCCACGAAGTCCGCCTACACGGACTAGGACGAACGCGCGCCATGCCTGGGTGGTGGGAGCCTGCGCAGGCAGGCTTGGCGGCGCAGCCTCCAGGCGCGGCCTTCAGCCGCCAGCCCTTGCCAACTCCAGACACAACATACCTTTTTATACTCTACACTATCCATGCCGCTTCAGGCGCATGATTCACCCCATCCCCTTATATCACGCAAGAACCTGATAGATCGTCACCTCTGGATTTTGATAGACGATCTGCAACGACGTGCCCACCAGCGTATTGAACTTATCCACAGCGGCCTGCGGCAGCGGATTACCCAGCGCGCCCCCAAAGGAGCCGCAGGTATAGCGTTCTAACTGGCCCACATAAATATACTTGACATCATACTTATGGATCAGCGTCATCGCCACGTTCGCGTCAGTAGTCTGATAGATCGTCTGCACATCAGCTACCCGCGCCGCCACCTCATCGCCATAACGCTGCTCGCCCTCGTGGTCATCCCAGCCGACGACCGTCGGCAGACCCGTATACTCTGAGACCCGGCTGTACCAGACGAAGCCGCCGCACGATTCCTCCAGAATCACGGGCGTACCCGCAACATGCGCATTCAACCATTGGATCGCCGCGTAGTCGCCTGGATACCACGCGGTCATAAACGCCGCGCCATCCAGCGTCGGCGTATAATTGGCCGAATTGATCGGCGGCTGCACCTGCACCCAGATGTTGTGATCATTGATGCGCGCCTCTGTGCCCAGCACCAGATAGATCGAGGACGCCAGGATCAGCAGCGTCAGGCCCACGCTCCACGTCCAGCGCACCACGCCGGGGAAGAGTCCCCGACCCCGCACCAGGAAGGTTGCCTCCAGCAAAGCCAGGACGCCGCGCCGCGCCCGCGAGCCACTGTGGGGCGCCTGGGCGCTCGCCGCCGCGCCCTCCTCATCCTCGGCCCACTGCGCCTCCGTCC
>JBJKSJ010000120.1:0-2058 GCA_046704085.1 Ktedonobacterales bacterium
GCGCAGAGCGCGCCCGCTTCGGAAAGCGTATAGGCGCGCACATGCTGCGCATCCAGCCGCCGGATCAGCCACTCGAACGCGCCCCAGGGAAACGGCGGCCCGCGCCGGGCGTAATCCTCCAGGACAAACTGCCCACCGGGCGCCAGCAGCCGCGCCAGCCCGGCCAGCGTCGCTGCTGGCTCTGGCAGGTAATGCAGGCTGTTGGTGCAGGTGATCAGGTCGAAGGTTCCTGGCGCGTAGGGCAGATTGGCAGCGTCGCCCGGCGCAAGCGTGGCCTGGGCAAGCTGCGCCTGCGGCCAGTCGGCCAGCGCTCCCCGTGCCTGGGCGAGCATGGCGGCGCTGGCATCGACACCATACGCCTCCAGGTCGGGCAGGCGCTCCAGCAGCCGCCGCAGCAAGACGCCTGTGCCGCAGGCAGCATCCAGCGCGCGCGGAGCGCGGCCCAGGCGCTGGGGCGCGCCCGCCAGCGCCGCCCAATCGACCATCGCCAGGGCCGCCGTCACGCTTCGCGCGGTGAAGGTTCGCCAGATGCGATTATAGCGTTGCGCCCGTTTTCCACGATACCAATCACGCATAGAGAGACCAGTCGGTATCTTCTGATGGCTAAAGAAGGGTCAGGATGACCAGCAGTGGGAAAAGCGCCTGCCAGAGCGCGCTGCTGCTCCAAAACCACCAGCGTTGCTTGCCGTTCAGGCGATCAAATGAGGGCAGGCAATAACAGGCCGCCAGCACGACCCCGATGGTCACGCGCTCTGAACCAAAGATTTCAATATACGGCGGCGGGGCCAGCAGCACCACAAAGAGCAGGATATTGAGCAGCAGCGCCCAGACCTCGACAGCCCAGGCGCGCTTCCACAGCGCCCAGAGACCCATACCCGCGCAGATCAGCGCCGGAACAATGATGCAGATCAGCGCCGCAATCTGGTTGGTTTGCCAGGGCCACAAGACGAGGATGCCCCGGAATGGAATGATCTCAGGAGAGAGATCGGCTGGTAGACCAGCCGAGTGCAACCAGAGCAGCAAGAACCCTTTATAGAGAACCAGCGGCCCCAGCGCCAGGCTGAGCAGCAATGCTGCCTGGCGCCAGTTGGCCTTCACTCTTGCTTGCCAGCCATCGCGCCCGGCTGACTCGCAGAGCAGGGCCAGGGCATAGATGATGGCGAAGATCGCGCTGCTTTCGCGCGCCAGGGCGGCCAGGGCGAAGCTGATGCCTGCCCAGGTGACTCGATAGCGCCCGCCTACCTCAAAGAGATAGATCGCCAGCGCCACCAGCGCGTAGGCCAGCGGCTCGGTCAGATCGCGCTGCAAGGCGATAAACAGCCCCGGATACAGCCCATACACCAGCGCGAACCAGGGAGAACACCCCCTGTGTTTCAGCCAGGCAGCGACAGCCAGCGTTCCACCACCGATTGCCAGCCAGTTCAAGAGGATCAGGGTGTAAGGAATCAGATCGGGCTGGCCGAACGCCAGAAGCCTGGCGGTGATCGGGTAGAGGATGCGCGTATAGCGATAGGCAGGAACATCAATGTACGCGGGAGCGTTGATGGGATCAAGCGCGATATAGTAGCAAAATTGCCCATCATAGCCGGTCAGCGTATAGTGATAGTGCGGGTCGGGTTGGATAAGCGTGCTTGGCCCACTGCGCTCGATAAACCTGCTCCCAATGACGATGAAGTCGCGGGGGTCGCCGCCAGAGGCAAAGAATCGCGCGAGGAACAGACCATAGACGGCCAGCACCAGCAGCGCCACTGCCCATTGCGAGCGCGCAAACTGGCTCCAACGGGATCGCGCTGGCTGTGGCGAAGGTTCAGAACGAGCGACGGCTGGCGGGGCCGCTGCCTCCGGGTGTTGGTCACGCGCCATCCTTGAGTCTATCCTTCCGCATCTGCTCGCCGTGTCTGCCTCGCAGGAGCCATACAGGTCAGCAGGAGTATCGGCAACAGGATAGCATATCGGCGCAAGATGGCAGCGGCAGAAAAGACCAGTGGGGCGAGAGATTCTCTCGCCCCACTGGCACGTCCTGGTACGAGCGATGCGCGCTCGCGTGGGGATCAGGAG
>JBJKSJ010000121.1:0-32738 GCA_046704085.1 Ktedonobacterales bacterium
CCGCGCCGGGCGAAATCATTCCCGTGGGCGCGCAGGTCTTCGGCGGCCCGTTTGTGCTGGAGTTGCAGGCGGGCGAGGCGTTCAAGCCGGAGCCGCGCCCGGTCCCGGTAGCAAAATCGCTCTATGATCGCTATCTCCAGGTGCAGGGGCCATTCGCGCTGGCCTACGCCGCCGCCACCGCCGTTGTCACCCGCTCACCCAACCGCACGCTGGCCGCGTTATTGCTGGTCAATCCGCGCCCCGCGCTGGTCGGGCTAGATGGAGCAGAACTTAGCGCCTCGGCCCGTGTCATGCGCGCGGGCGTCACGGTGGTAGGCACCCGGCAAAATCGGACGATTCGCCTGCCCAATGTCTTGTTGATCGATGGGCCGCGCGTGCTGACCGAGGGAGTCGAGGTGATGAACGCGCTGCCGCTGAACCCTGCCTGGGAGAGCGCCGAGGCGCTGAGCTACGCGGCAGGCATCGCGGCGGCGGCAGGCGCGCCCTGGGGCGGGCGCGCCTTCCCGGCGACTGGCCGCGCCCAGGCCAGCGACGGCGCCTTTGATGGGCGCGTGGCGAGCGCCTCGATCCGTGGAGTACGCTACTCGCTTGGCCCCGTCGGCGATCAAGACCCCATCCCGGCGGCCATGCGGCTGCGCTATCGCGGCGATTATCTGCTGGCGCTGCGCAGCGAGCGAGAACAAGGACCGCTGGCGCTGCTGGCGCTGCGCCCCAGGCTGGCGGCAGGCGTCGAGGAACTGGTCCATACCTGCCGCCGTCACGGCGTGGAACTGGTCCTGCTCAGCGTCGGCAATCCCATCACCGCCCAGAACATCGCGCGCCGCGCCGATATCGCGCTGCTCTCCACCGAGAACACCGTCGAGGAAATTCGCGCCCGGCAAACGGATGGGGCACTGGTCGCCTTTGTCTCCGATAACGCACATGCTGGTGCTGCCTACGCCGCCTGCGATCTGGGCATTGGCCTCAGTGATGAGCGCGGCCACTTCGAGGCCCGCGCCGATGCCCTGGCGCCAGACCTGAGCGCCGTCGCCGCGATCATCGAGGCGGGCGCCGGGCGCGATCTCACCGTTCGGGATTCGGTCGCGCTCTCGGTGATCTCCAATGCCGTTGGCGCGGTCTGGGGCTTCCAGGGCGCGCCTGGGCTGGAGGTCGCCACTCGCTCTGCCGTCATTGCCTCCCTGGCCGCGCTGGGCGATGGCTGGCTGCGTCTGCGCGGCGGGGAGCGCCCAAGGCCGATCTCGGCCCGCGTGATCGATGCGCACCCGGAGCGCTGGGGGCGCCAGAGCGTGGAGAGCGTGCTGCACGCCCTCAATACCACCGAAGCAGGTCTCACCAGCGCGCAGGCGCTAGCGCGCTATCAGGCCGCGCCGCCGCCCGCCGCCCGCCACACGCTGCGCAACGAAGTTCTCGACCAGTTGCGTTCTCCGCTGACCGCCGTGCTGGCCGCAGGCGCGGGGGTCTCGCTCATGCTGGGGGCCATCGCCGACATCGGCATCATCGGCGCAACCATCGCCGCCAACGTTGGCGTGGGTGTCTGGCAGGCGCATCGCGCCGGGCAGGTGGCCCAGGCGCTGGAACGCATGGGGACACCCATCGCGCATGCGCTGCGTGATGGCGAGGCCGTCACCATTCCGGCAGACAAACTTGTCCCTGGGGATGTGCTGCTGCTCTCCACCGGAGATCGTGTGCCCGCCGATGCGCGCGTGCTGAGCGCGCAGGGGCTGGAGGTCGATGAGGCCGCGCTGACTGGAGAATCCTTGCCGGTTGCCAAAGTTCCCAGCGAAGGCACAGTCACCAGCCATATCGTCCTGGAAGGCAGCGATGTCACCTCCGGCAGTGGGCGCGCCGTCGTCGTGGCCGTTGGACGGCAGACGCTCATGGGCGCGACAGCGGCGGCGCTGGCGCTGGATGAGAACAAAGCGAGTCCTCTGGGCGCCCGACTGAGCCGGTTGCTCAGCCAGACGCTGCCCCTGGCCGCGATTGGCGGCGGCATCGTCGTCGCTTCGGGCTTCTTGCGCACCGGCCAGTTGCTGCCCCAGCTTGCCGTCGGCGCCACCATCGCTGTGGCCGCCGTGCCGGAGGGGCTGCCCTTGCTCGCCAGCGTGGGTGAAGCCGGGGTGGCCCGGCGGCTCGCCAGGCGGCAGGCGCTGGTGCGGCGGCTCTCGGCAGTGGAGGCGCTGGGGCGCGTCGATGTCGCCTGCACTGATAAGACGGGGACATTGACGGAAGGCCGCCTGGCCCTGAGCCTGGTCGCCAGCATGGATGAGGAGGCACATCCCGCGCCAGACCTTTCCGCCAGCCTGCGCCGTGTGCTGCTGACCGCCGGCCTTGCCAGCCCTCATCCAGAGGCGGGCGACGCGGCGGCGCACCCCACCGACGTGGCCGTGACCCAGGGGGCCGAGGAGGCTGGTCTGGCAGGCGACGTGCGCGCTGAACGCGAGGCAGAATCGCCGTTCGACCCGGTCAGTTCTTTCCACGCCGCGCTGGTCCAGGGGCGTGTCTGCGTCAAGGGCGCGCCAGAAGCCCTGGTCCCGCGCTGCGCGAGTATCCGCTGGCAAGGGCAGGCGCAGCCGCTGGACGAGGCTGGCCGCAGCGACCTGCTGGCAGACGCGCAGAGCCTGGCCGAGCGCGGGCTGCGGGTGCTGATGGTTGCCGAAGGCGCGCCAGAGACGCCAGTTGATGACCCGCAAGGGCTGGTGGCGCTCGGCTTCGTGGGCATCAGCGATCCCCTGCGCGCCTCGGTGGAGGCTGCCGTGCGGCGCTGCCAGGAGGCCGGGGTGCGCGTCATTATGATTACCGGCGATCACCCGGCGACGGCGCGCAGCATCGCCCGCGAGGCGGGCATCCTCAGCGACGACCAGGAACTCATCAGCGCCCCCGAACTCGCCGAACTCCAGAACGGCGAACTTGATGCGCGCCTGGCGCATACAACCGTCATTGCGCGCGCCACGCCGCTGGATAAGCTGCGCATCGTCGAAAGCCTGCGGCGCCAGGGGCATACCGTCGCTATGACGGGGGATGGCGTGAACGACGCCCCGGCCCTGCGCCTGGCCGATGTGGGCGTGGCAATTGGGCGGGGCGGGACCGAAGTCGCTCGCCAGACCGCCGATGTGGTGCTGGCCGACGATGACTTTTCCACGCTGGTTGAGGCGCTCGTCGAGGGGCGCGGCTTCTGGCAGAATATCCGGCGCTCGCTCGGCCTGCTGCTCGGCGGTAACCTGGGCGAGTTGGGGTTGATGGTGGGCGCCAGCATCATCGGGCTGACCGCCCCACTCACTGCGCGCCAGATTCTAGCTGTCAATATCGTCACCGACGTAATGCCGGGCCTGGCAGTGGCCCTTCAGCAGCCAGAGCATCGCAACCTGGCCTCGCTGGCCCGCGAGGGAACTACCGCGCTGGATACCGCGCTGCGCAACGATGTGCTGCGTCGAGGGCTGGCGACGGCAGCCCCCGCGCTTGCCGCGTATTTTATCTCGCTTGGCTCCTCCACCTTGCCCCAGGCGCAGACGGTGGCCTTCGCTAGCGTGGTCGCCAACCAGCTTGCCCAGACGTTCGATGCTGGCTGGGTGGAAGGCAGTCTGACGCCCTCGGTGGCAGGCGCGGTGGGCGGCTCGGCAGGATTGCTGGTCGGCGCCATGCTGTTCCCGCCCCTGCGCAACTTCCTCAACCTGGCCGTGCCGACGCCCCTGGGCTGGGCGCTGATCGGCGCGGGCGCGCTGATCGCTCCGGCGCTGGGCCGTTTCCTGCCCACCCCTGGCGCTGCACGATTAGCGCTGCCGCGGCTCCCCGCCCCGCAGCCGCGCGCGCTTTTGCCCGCCAGCATCAACGTTTGATTGCTCACGCAGACAGGCCGGGCGCTTCCAGATTGGAAACGCCCGGCCTGTCTTGTTATGCCAGCACGGCCACAAGCTGCACGACCAGCAGCGCCAGCTTCACCGCGCGTATGGCGACCTCCAGGATCGCCGAGATTCCGTCAAGAAGACGACCCATAAGCTCCACCTGCTTTCATTGTTCGATAGATAAAGACTGAACAGTTTCTGCTTCACTGAAGGCAACTCAGTTTCTGCTTCACTGAAGGCAACTATAGTAGGCGCGTGTTATGGTTATGTTTCATACGAGTTAGAGCTTCATTAAAACAGAACTCTTTGGGCAGCGTCCCTGCTTCCGCCTCTCTCGAAGCGCCGGAAGCGGGGGAAGCGCGTCACGATTTTTGCGCGCGTAAGCAGGCTCCATTCCGGCACAATAATTGCTACTTCACTGCCCGGAGCAGGCAGACAACTCAGTCCATCCCCCCTAGAGGGGTTGAGCATAGAGCGGAAATGTTCCGGGAGAAAGTGAGACAGGCATGCGCCCACAAGAAGAGATGATCGCTCCGTCTCGTCCCACGCCTGGTTATGCAGCCGGGCACGCGCAGACCCAACGACCAGGCTATCAGACAGCCAGCGGGCCATCTGAGCCTGCATCGCGCGCCAATCAGCGCCCCGCGCCATCCTTCAGAGACGATGCAGCCGACAACGAGCGCCGGGGTGATTGGAACGCGGCAGGGCGCCAGGATGCGCATATCAGCGCCATCTTGCGCTGGATGTCACTGGGGCACCTGTGTCTGGGGCTAGCGCTGGCGCTAGGCGGCGTCATTATGGAGGTTGCGCTTCACCAACCGGCCTTCTTTGGCCTGGCCGCCAGCGGCGGCATGCTCAGCGCCTGCGGGTTCATTACCCTGCTGGCCGCCAACTATCAGCGCGCCAGTCATTCGCCCCTGGCCTTCTATCTGCTGCCTTATGCCGACTTCGCCATTGTGGGACTCTGGCTGCTCCTGTTTGGTGTCACCGGGCCAATCATCCTCTTCTATGCCTATGTGGTCGTGAGCGCCGCGCTCCTGCTAGGCAGTCGCCATGCTATTGCCCTGGCGGGCATCTCCTGCGCCACCATCCTCACCGTCAGCCTGGGGCAGTTGCAGGATCAGGCCATGCCTTCCATCGCCCTCCCTCGCGGCGCCGAGACGCTTTTCACTATTGTGTTCACGCTGCTTGGCCTGGGGTTGATCGCTTATGTCGCCTGGCTCTTCAGCACCAATCTGGACCGCTTCATTGGGGAGACCAATCGGCAGGAGGGTGAACTGCTGAGCGCCCAGGCCCAGGTAGACGCGCAAGAGCGCGCGCTGCGCGCCGAAATGGAGACTCTGAGCGACACTTATGTGCATTTCATGGGCGGCGACGTCCAGACACGCGCGCCCGTCTCGAATGGGCCGCTGGCGCTGGCCGCGCATCTGCTCAATACGCTGTTGGATCAGATGGAGCCATTGATGCGCATCTCGGCCACGCGCGCGCGTATGGAAGAGCGCATCGCTGAACTGACCCAGGCGCTGGAGCGCCTGAGCAGCGGCGACCCCAACGCGCTTCAGGCATTGACCAGCCCCAGCGGCACCTCGCTGGACTCCATGACGCTGGCCCTGGCGCGGACCGGGCGCCAGATCATCGTCCTTCAGCAGATGCTTCAGCGCACCTCAGCCGGATACGCGGCTGTCCTGGGCGTGGCCTCTGATCTGGCCCTGCTGCGCCAGACCTTAAACAATACTGGCAGTGTAATCCGCGATCTGCAAACCCGCTCAGCCCAGAGCGCCGTTCACCTGCGCGCCCTTCTGGAGAGCAATTCGGCGCACAGCGAGGGTTTTCACGGCGAGCGCCCGTTCCTGCGCGAGATGGAACTGCGCGCCCGCCAGCAAGGCGCGGGATTGGAGATACTTCAGGAGCGGCTCAACCATATGGGGGCACAGCTTGAAGCAGCCGAAGCCGAAGCGCGGCGCATCGCTGAGAGCATCGAACAGATCACGAAAGCGCCCCGACTCTTGCGCCCAGGCCAGCCCAATGTCACTCCGCCAGAGCATCCGGCGCTGCCTGGCGTTCAAGTGCGCCCAACCAGCGGCCCGCTGCGCGCCGTAGACACCGCCTCAACGCTTCCTCCCCAATATCGCCCGCCCAGTGGGCCGCTGCGCCCGTCCGACGCGGCTGCGCCGATCCCGCCAGCGCCTCAGCCGCTGAGCGGCTCGCTGCGCCTGCCCGACTCCGCCCCACTGCCCCGCCGCTTCAGCAGCCCATTGGCAAACCCAGGGCGCCAGGCGCCAGAGCCAGCCAGGCCCTGGCAGACCAGACAGGCAGAAGACGAGGCCAACAGTTCGCGCCACACCTAGAAATTGCTCTGGCCGCCAGCGCGCTGCGCGCCCTCCGGGGCGGGTGGATGATAGGTCATCGATTGAATGCCGACGCGCCCTGGCCCGGTAAAACGGTTCAACGTAATCGAGGCGCCTGCCGTCAGATTGCCCAGCGCGCCAAAGAAGCCGCCGCGCGTGGAACTGGCAATGGAGGTCGTGGTCATCTGCACCGTCGAATCCTTCCACAACCAGCCGCCCGGCTCCACATCCAGCGTCTCGCCTGGCGCAAGCTGCTTCTCAAAGTGGTTGCCATAGGCATGCACGATGACGACGCCCTCGCCCTGCTCTCCGGTAAATTGATCAACAAACAGGCCCGTCCGGCTGAAGAGGATATTGGCCGCGCCCTGCACAAAGGTAAAACCATAGCCCACATTGCTGGAGGCGCACAGAAACTGGTGTTCGCGCACGTCCACCGATTGCCCTGGCTGCAAGCGCAGCGCCACCACCTGCCCCGGCGCCTCGCGCGAGAAGGCGATATTGCCTGGCCCTTGCGCCGTACTGATGAAGACTTGCAGGCCCGCGAAAAAACGCTTGGCCGCCCCTTTCAGGCTCATAAAGCTGATGTTGACCCCTGGATGCTTCCAGAGCAAGATATGATGCTCAAAATAGAGCGTTTGCTGGGCGCCAAGCTCGACATTGACCACCGGCACCACCTGGCCCTCGATCTTGATGCGCATATCCCCAACCGTAATCGGCTCGGTGGGGTTATGCAGTTCCGGCACGGGTTCATTGGGGGCCAGCCCGGCGCCATAGGCTTGATACTGGCCCGCTGGCATCTGCCCTCCCGGCGCCTGCCCGCCAAAATATCCCCCTGCCGACTGGCCCCCGGCAAGCATCGGGTTGGGATTCCCACAGACGCCACAGAATCGGGCATCATCGGCCATTTGATTGCGACAATTTGGACAGATCACGCGATGCCTCCCTTGCTCCGGAATCTGGCTCAGATTCCCAAACAGACAGACAGACAGCCGACCATTGAAGGTCGGCTGCACTCTTGTGTGCGTATCTATTCTATCACGGCGCGCGCCTGGGAGAAAAGTGGGCACACGCTTCCTCTAGCGCGTCAAAGTTCCTACCCGGCGGGAGCGCACTCCCAACAAGCGGCCCACCAGAGGCCCGTGCTTCTGCCTACAGCACAAAGCTATCGGCCAGCGGGTTGCGCCCATTGCCATTCCCGTTCCCACCGGAAGCAGGCTTCTCTGGCGTGAGCATCGGCATGCTGGGAACCGGCATCGGCGGAGGCGTGGTTCCGGGGAAGCTCGTTCCGGGGAAGCTCGATCCGGGGAAGCTCGAGGCAGGCGACCCCAGATTTAACTGACTGATCTGGTTATTAAGCTGGCTGATCTGCGCGGCGGCTGGCGACTGCGACAGGCCAGCCAGGCTGTTCTGGAAGGCAGGGTCCGACGCGCTGCTGGAAAGCTGAATAGTCTTACCTTCAATCACTATTGCAATACCAATGCCTCGTCGGAGTTCTGCCAGTTGTCGTCGCAGTTCCCGATTCTCCGCCTCCAGCGCATCCATCAGCTTCTTTTGCTGCAACAGCATCTCGGCAATACTTTCAAAACCCGCGCTTGCGCGATCCATATTCATCCCCTCCTGCATATCTGCTTGTTCCATATCTTCTGTATGGGAGGACTCACTCTGGCCCTACATGTCACGCTCACATCACCCAGCGTTGCTAGACGACTGTCTCCTTCATCCATAGCTAGAGCCAATTGTACGCCATCTGCTCATGCAGAGCAATGACCCGTAGTCCAGAAGTACTAGACCAGCCGACCATCCCTTCTAACCGGCTGCGGGGCGCGCTCAACGCAGCAGCGCTTCGACGCGCTCCCAGATCACTGCTGCCACCTCCGTTTTGGGCAAGACCGCCAGGTCTTCGACCTGCCCATCGCGGTGCAGCAGCCAGACTTTATTCGTCACCGTACCAAAGCCGCTGTCTGCCCGGCTGACATCGTTCGCCACCAGCAGATCAAGCCCCTTGGCTTCCAGCTTGGCGCGAGCATACGCCTCCAGGTTGGTTGTCTCCGCCGCAAAGCCCACGCGCACCAGCCGCCTGGCTGCGCCGCCAGCGCGCTGTTCGGCCTGCTTGAGCGCCGCGTCAACGTCTCCTAAAATATCCGGGTTGCGCGCCAGCGTCAAGGCTAACCCGCCGCTGCCCGGCTCCTTCTTCAGCTTCTCCGCCGCCGGATGCTCCACGCGATAGTCGGCGACCGCTGCCGCCATCACCAGCGCATCAGCAGTCTGCTCAGGCGCGCCTGGCCCATCCGCCTGGCCCAATCCCAGCGCCATTAGCACCGCCGCGCGCATCTCCAGCGCCGTCGGCGCCCGCACGACCTCGATGCCATAGGGCGCGGCCAGATTGACCGGCCCCGAAATTAAGACCACCCCGGCTCCGCGATCTCGCGCCTCCTCCGCCAGCGCGTAGCCCATCAGCCCCGACGAACGATTGCCGATGAACCTCACCGGGTCAATTGCCTCCTGCGTGCCGCCCGCCGTCACCACTACCCGCCGCCCGGCCAATGGCCCCGTGCGGCCCAGCGCCTGCCGAATGGCCTGCACCAGCGTCTCTGGCTCCGGCAGGCGCCCCGCGCCGACCTCGCCAGACGCCAGCTTCCCCACCTCCGGCTCGACGATGATCGCGCCGCGCTCGCGCAGCACAGCCAGGTTGGCCTGTGTCGCCGGATGGCGATACATCTGCTGCTCCATCGCTGGAGCGATCAACAGCGGCGCCGTTGTCGCCAGCGCCACCGCGCCGAGCATGTTATCGGCGATGCCGTGCGCCAGCTTCGCTATCGTGTTGGCCGTCGCAGGCACAATCACCAGCAAGTCGGCTTCACGCCCCAGTTCGATATGCCGCGCCGCCGCCTGGCCTGTCGGCTCCCAGAGGTCAGCGTAGACGGGCCGATGGCTCAGCGAACTGAACGAGAGCGCGCTGACAAACTCGCTGGCGCGCTCGGTCATCACCACATCGACCAGCGCC
Source organism: Ktedonobacterales bacterium (assembly GCA_046704085.1). GTDB lineage: Bacteria > Chloroflexota > Ktedonobacteria > Ktedonobacterales > DATBGS01 > DATBHW01. The sequence continues at coordinate 9,192 of JBJKSJ010000121.1, forward strand.
CCGGCCTTCTGAAGCTGACTGACCAGCGCCACCGCCTTGAACGCAGCGATGCCTCCGCAGACGCCAACAACGATCCGCTTTTTGCGGAGTACCTGCGCCATAGCATCCTTCGCTTCCGCTTCCTAAGCAAACAACATACCAAAGAACAAGACGGGCAGCCGTACTGTGCCCAAAAACCATAGCACAGATTCCAGCAGGCAACAAGGGCAACGGGCTACCGGATTCGTAGGCAGCCCGCCCGCAGCCGCTGCTCAACGTCTTTTCAGCAACAGTCCAGCAAGCTAGAAACGGCGCTCATCCCCTGATCGGGCTAGGCTAACCCGATGCCAAAGACGAGTACAGTGATCAAGATGGCAACCAGAGCGCCGGCCACCACTTGCAGCCAGGTATGTTTGCCCAGCGCCACGCGCGACCAGCCAATCACCGCAACGCCGAACAGCAGCGGCAGCGCCTGCGCGCCATAGATCAGCGCCATCACCGTTGCCGCGCCCGCCGCGCCGCCCGTGTGGATGCTGATCTTCCAGCGCAGCGTAATCAGCAGCGCCACCAATCCGCCGACGAGCGTCGAGATGAGCAAGAAGAGCAGCAGACGCGGCGCGCCCAGCGCCCACAAAACGGTCAGGCCCAGCACCGTAATCCCCAGCGAGATCAGCATGAGCAAGGGGCGCTCGTGGCGCAGGTCCAGATCGAGATTATGCGCCCGTCCGCGCCGGACGGCGAGCGCCAGCAAGACAAACGGCCCCACCGTAACGAAGCCAGCGGCCAGCGCGGCCCAGCCCAGGGCTGGCCCTACCTGATGCGTGGTGTGCCAGGAAACAATCAGCAAGAGCAGCGCCGCCAGCAAAAACGGACTTCCGGCCAGCGAGACCCATTGCGCCGCGCGCAGCGCCAGCGCCTGTTTCTGTGTAACCACGCCGCCCTCATCGGGTGGCATCTGCTCGCTCAACGTATCTTCCCTTTGACAGCCGGAGTGTCTGGTGAACAACAACTTCGCCCATGATGATATGCTACACAAGGGGCTGGTATCAAGGGGCAGTGCCCCCCCCTTGCCCCATTCCACGAGCTTGCTTTGCGGCGGGCATGTTCGCTATACTTTTTCTGTTGGAAACCATCAGCAGCAGTCCTAGAGAGCCAGCAAAGAGGATACATAAGCATGAATAAGATCGAGCGCGTGAACGCCGCCGTGCGCGGCGAGCCGGTTGATCGCGTGCCGGTGAGCATGTGGGGACACAACTACCTGAAAGAATGGTCGGCAGAAGGTGTGGCCGAGGCCATGCTGGACAACTACCATACCTATGATTGGGACTACATGAAGTTCAACCCCCGCGCCTCCTACCATGTGGAGGATTGGGGCGCGAAGCTCCAGCCATCCGGCGACGCCAATCGCGGTCCCCGCTTTACCTCCGTACCCGTGCAGGAGCAGGGTGACTGGCGCCGCCTGCGCCCGCTGGACCCAACAAAGGGCGCGCTGGGCGAGCAGCTTCAGGCGCTGCGCATCATCGGCAATGACCTGAAAGGCCAGGCGTATTTTATCCACACCATCTTCAATCCCCTCTCGGTCGCCAAGTATCTGGTCGGCAACAAGTTCGAGCCAGTGCAGACCTCCATCGAGGATAACCCCGGCGCGCTGCGCCAGGCGCTGGAGGTCATCACCGAGACGTTTAGCGCCTATGCCCAGGCCACGCTTGAGGCCGGAGCCAGCGGCATCTTTTACGCCACCACAGGCTGGGCCAGCACGGATAAGCTCACCGAGGAGCAGTATCGCGCCTTTGGCGTCGAGTATGATCTGCGCCTGATCGATGCCTTCAAGAGCGCGCCCTTCAATGTCCTGCACAACTGCGGCGATCACATTATGTTTGATCTGCTGGCCGACTATCCCGTGCATGCGATCAGTTGGGCGGCGACGCTGCCGACTAACCCGAATCTGGCCGAGGGCAAAACACGCAGCAGCAAAGCCGTCATGGGCGGCATCAGCGAGAAAACGACGCTGCCCAACGGCTCGCCGCAGCAGGTGGCCGAAGAAGCGCGCGCGGCGCTGGAACTGACCGGAGGCACGCGCTTCCTGCTGGCTCCGGGCTGTTCCATTCCGCCCGCAACGCCCAAAGAGAACCTGGAGGCGATTGTTCGCGCCGTGCGCGGTTAAACGCCCTTCGGCGCAAAGCCATGTAACAGTTCGCCCGGTTCGGGTAAGCCCCTCGCGCGCAGGACTGCGCGCGAGGGGCTTTTTGCTGCCTGCGCGCCAGTAGAGGCTGGCACAGAATCTGCAACAAGAGTGGGTTGCTCTGCCGTTTTACCACAAAGGAAACTGCTCTATGGCTATCAGTCCACGCCGCCTCGCGCGCGATCTCAAAACCAATCTGAAACCCCGCGAACTCTTTTACTGGTTGATCGGCAATCTGGTCTATTGGAGCTTTCGCGCGACCATGCGCGTGCAACTCTATGGCATGGCCGACCACTACGGCCCGCCCGCGCCTGCCACGCTCGCCATTGCCACCCATAAGCGCGACTGGGATCCGATCATGTTCGCGGCGTTCAGCTACTATCATCGCGGCTGGCTGGCCCCCGATGGCCGACGCGTCGGCTTTGCCGGGCGCGCCGACATCTGGGATCGTGGCTTTCTGGCAACCGTTGTCGGCTATCGCAGTTGGCCGCGCTGGGCACAGTGGCTGCTGGATAAGACCAGCTTTGTGCCCATCGCCAACCGCATGCGCGGCTATCCCATTCTGCGCATCCCGGAATACACCCTCCGCCAGTATTTCCGCACGCTGCTCAAGGAGGAGGGCAACCTGCCGCTGAGCGATGTCCTCAGCCTGGACACGCTGCTGGCCTTCACGCAGCGCGAAGACGCGCTGCATCGCCAGCAGCGTCGTCAGCCCGCGCAAAAAAGCCGTCCGCTGCGCGTCAGCGATGTCCTGGGGTGGGAATATCGCTCGCTGACCAACCGGCCCGTTCACGCGCGCCATCTGACGCCAGCGCGCTACGAGCAGTTGCGCGCCTGGCTGCGCGCCACCGCCGACCAGCAGCTTGAGACGCTGGCGCGCTCCCTGGACAGCGGTGATACCCTCTGGTTTACCCCGGAGGGGGCCGTCACCCTGGATGGCGGCGTGATGCGCATTCGCAACGGCCTCCACGCGCTCATCAGTCGCGCCAGGCCCGACGTGCGCTGTCTGCCGGTCAACTTCTGCTACGATTTTATGACCGCGAAACGTCGCATGATCGCCTGCATCGGGGTTGGCCCATCCCTGGAGGGGCTGCGCGACCTGGATCGCGCCGAACTGGCCCGAAGGATCGCGCCCGCCCTCGCCCGCCAGACCGTCGTGACGATGAGCCAGCTTGGCAGCAAACGGGTGCTGGTGCATCTTACCAGCCAGCAATTCCGCTTCGACCCGGAGGCCGAAGCAGGCATCATGCTGGCCGAGGTACGCCGCCTGGCCGACCTGGGCGCCTGGGTGCAGCGCGACCTGCTGACCGAGGAGGGTTTGCGTCGCCGCTTGCGCGCCTTCGTCGCCTATGCCGAAGTGCATCACCTGCTCGTCCGTGATCAGGCGGGCGGCCATCTGGTTTCGGCTAAAATGATCACTATCCCCAGCAGCCGCTACTGGGAGAATCCGGTGCGCTACTGCGCCAACGAACTCGCCGCGCTCGAAGCTGTGCTTCAGCCGGAGCCAGCGGCTGCCGAGGCGTCGCCAGACGCCAGCCAGGCGCTCCCGCCCGAAAGCGCTGCGACCCGGACCGGCCAGATCGAGGCGCCTGCCGAGCAGCCCGACCAGACGCGCGCCGAAGCCAGCGCGTGGTAAGCCAGGATCGCTTTCAGGCCGCCGGGGCCGCGCCGCCATCCTCCAGGAAGAACCACCGTCATCATCGTAGGCGAACAATTCGGCGTAGCGGCCCCAATCGATGGGATATCCAGACGGCATACGTCAGGAACATCGCTCAGATTAGAGACGCCGATGTGCGCCTGTGTCCTCCTGAATGGCCGGGCTGGGCAGCAAGACACGCGGCCAGACAGGGCGCGGCAGGGTGGGCGAGTGATAATGCACCCGCAGCGGAATCTGCCCCACCCAGCGTGTGACCCCTCGCTCGGCCACCTGCTCCTGCTTCTCCAGGTAGCGATCCGGGATCAACTGAATGATCGCGCCCGGCAGGCCCATGAGAACGTTGAGCGCCAGCAGGCTGAGCGATAAATCCAACGCCAGCCCACTGGGCACGGCCAGGATGCCCAGGAAGTAGATCAGCGCGCTGTCGCGGGTGCCAACTCCGGCGAACGAGATCGGCAGCGCCTGCGCCATGCTGACCAGCGTCATCACCCAGGCCAGATTGAGGAAGGAGACATGGATGCCCAGCCCCAGGCCAAACTGATAGGCCGTTGCCACCAGCGCCAGTTGATAGACCACGCTCAAGGCGAGGACATAGCCCAGACGATGCCAGGAGGTTTGATACGAGCGCAACCCCTCCCAGAGCGGTTCCAGCCACTCACCTGGCAGGGTATCACTCGTCGGCCCTGGCTGCGCGTGCGCCAGTTTGCGCTTCCAGGGGAGGCGCAGCCCCCGGCTGAGCGGGCGCAGCAGGCGGTCCAGCGGCCTGGCGACACGCTCGCTGATAAAGAGCGCCTGGATGCCCAGGGCGCCAGCCAGGAAGACACTCGACACCGCCACCCAGATCGGCCAGTCCGGCAGGCCAGGGTTGAGGAGCAGGCCCACCAGCGTAATCAGGGCCGTCGCCATGAAGACCATCACCTGATCGACCAGCACTGAGGCCCAGACGCGATTGGCCTTATGCGAGGAGCGGCCCAGCAGCACGGCTTTCACGGCGTTGCCGCTTTCCTGGCCGGGCAAGACCAGATTATAAAAGAGGGCAATAAACTGGAGACGCAAGATGCGCAGCAAGCCAACACGCAAGCCTTGCTCGCGCAGAAGTTCGAGCCACTTACATGATGCCGCCAGAATGGCGACGAGAAAACATCCGGCGGCGGCGGCCAGGGGCCAACCAGCCACATGGCTCAGCGTCGCGCCGATCTGGCCGAGGCTGAAATGCCCCAGATAGAAGACGAGCCAGATCAGCCCCGCGCTCGCCCCTAAGCGCGCCACGTTCACCACAACCCGCTTCACAATTCCGCCCATATATTCCAGAACCCTTCCAGCCAGAATGGAATGGCGTCCGCTCTCAGCCACCATCCAGCCCCACCATTTTGTGCTTTATTTGTATATAACATCAGTATGACGCTTTAATTATATATTACATCACTTTGACAGTATTGTGCCTGGTATAACGTCATTATTCAGTATTTTTGGGCTATAACATCTCCGTGCCTGGCCGGGCGTTTGCTCTTGCCCTGGCTAACTTGATGGCGCTCCTGCCTCCTGCTGCTCTGCCTCAGCGTTCTCTTGTTCTTCCTCCTCCTGCGATTGCTCGCCCTGCTGATCCTGCTGCTCCGACGGCTCGTGTCCCTCCATTGCTTGCTGCTGCCTGTGCGAGAGGCGCTGGAAGATCGTGCTAACTTCACGATGCAGCGCCAGCAGGATCAACCCGCAGACAACGATGATGGTTCCGGTTGAGATGAGACGCACCGCCAGGAATGCACCCACCGCGATGTCTTTCCCCATCCCATAAGCCAGCAACACACCCAGGCCAGATGCCTCGACTGATCCCAGATGCGGCAAGACGGGGACCAGCAAAACGATGACCAGGGAGAAGGCATACGCGGCGGCAGCCTCCGGCCAGGACCAGGGTTGCCCGGACGGAACCAGGACCACGCCCACGACATAGAGGATGGTCGCGTAGGCGCCCAGATAGAGCGCAGCCAGCGGCAGCCCGTAGACAAAGGTAGGCCAGGAAAGAAGCTGTGCGCTGCCATCCACAAATTGCACAATCCCATCGCAGATGGACCTGGCCCACTTGCGGCGCGGGTGCGCCTGCTTCAGGCGCTCGCGCACCAGTCCGGTACGAAAGAGGACAAAACCCGTCGCCAGCAGTCCCACAATGACGAAGGCGGCCAGCGGACGGAGCCAGGGCCAGCCGGGCACCCCGATAGCCATCAGCGTTGCCAGACAGACGATCAGTTCGGTGATGAGAATCCAGGTCGTGGATGCGGCTGAGCGCCCAAAGCCGGAGCCAAGGGAGCCTTTGAGCAGATAATTTTCGATATAGACACCCATCGGCAGGTTATTGCCGATCTCGCCGCCAGCGTAGGGCACCAGAAAATCTTGCCAGCCAGGCTTGATGTTCAGTCGCCACAGATAGGTGCGCCACTGAACGGCCTTGGCGACCAGATAGAGGATCGTCAGAAAAAAACCGGGAACGATGGCATCAACGACGCCTTTCTCAATGTAGCCGATCATATTCCCCGAATTCGCAAAGGCGAGAATGAAGGAGAGAAACGCCGCGCTCAGCAGCGTTGGAATAATCACCTTCGGATTCAAGGCTTTCTTGAGCTTTTCCTTCACTGCGTCCTCCAACACCTGAATGCCCTGCACGGGCGAGAGCCGCCACTGACGAGGTCGCTACCAAACGAAGCGCCAGGCGGCGCAGTCTTCGCCTACTATTTCTCTATCTTGCAAGAGCTATGCTAAGGCGTGCAAAGGCCAGAGGACTGGCGCGAGCGCAACGGAGCAGCGAGAGAGGGAGTGCCAGGCCGTTTGGGGCTGAGCTTGGAAGAGAATTTGCAAGGAGAGTAGGCGCTACCAAGAAACTTTGATTGGTATACCTGGGAGAAGAGGAATGAACGAAACGATATTCCAGGAACGCGCGGCAGGCTCCTCCGAGTCCACCAGCGATCCGGCCCAGGAGCGCGCCAGGGAGATCGAGCGTTTCTACCACCTTGCCAGGCGCCAGGCATGGCAGGTCGAGCAGTTGCCCTGGGGGCAGATGGCCCCCATTCCAGAGGGGCACGGCTCTGAGGAGAAGCGTGTCCACCGGCAGGAGATGTGGCGCTCTGTCATCACACAGCAACTTCAGGCAGATATGCTGGCTTCGCAGATGTCGGTGCAACTGCTTACAGGGGCAAGCGACCACGAGGCGCGCCTGTACTATTCGACGATGATGCAGGACGAGGGGCGCCACGCCGAAGCCTGGCTGCGGCTGGTCCACGAGGTGGGCGGAACGGCTGAGCCTGATCCCTATCTGGAGAAGCTGGGCAAGCTGGCGCTGGCGTTGGATACGCTGGAAGAGAAAATCTGGCTGCTCCAGGTCTTTTATGAAGGACTGGTGATTGACCGCTTTCACCAGATCGCGGCGGCCACGCCCAATACCATTCTGGGGGACATCTGCACCCGCCTGGCAATTGACGACGGCATTCATCATGGCGCGGGCGTCGCCTATGAGCGCCTCCTGCTGGAGCGCGCCTCGCCGCACACCAAACGCAACATCGTGCGGCTGAGCGAGGAACTCTGGCCGATCTTTGTCGATCACCTCCTCTGGCGCCCCAGGGCGCGCTCCTGGGCCAGCGCGGCCATGCGTGCCCGCGATGCAGAACAGATCAGAGCCTACATCACCGAGGGGCTGAAGATTGCCGCCAAAGTGGGCCTGGAGATTGACCCTCCCTCCGGCTATTGATACACCCTGCTGGGATGGACCAACCCGCTTCTCCGACGGACCATGCCCAGGCGCTCTCTAAGCCAGCAAAAGCAAGATACCTGAACCCAACACCGCCCCATTGCCGCTAAGCCCAATTCTGGGCTATCATGAATTGCCAGGCTGAATTACCAGCGTCTATCTACACTTGCCGGAGGGCGAAGATCGGCTCTTTGCGAGCATGGGCGTGGAGCGCAACGTCTTCTGGGCGCTCTGGCATATCGGGCACACGCCGCAGGGCGTCTCGATGACGGCGCTCAGCAAGGCCATCTGGAGCGATAATCAACCTTCTGTACCATCCTCTGGCGCTGATATGGTATAACTGAGGATACCTTTGTGTCTCTCTTGACGCTCCCTGGCAGCGCCAGAGGAGCCGGGGCCATCCATCACGTTATTTGCGGAGGGAAGTGGAGGAACAACCCAGGCTATGCCAATCAACGAGCAAGACCTCACGATAGAGCAAGAGAAAGAGCAAGAGACATCAACCCCATCTCAAACTAACGACACAGATGCCGCGCCGGAGCCTGCCAGCATCGACCTTTCGCAGTATCCAACCGTTGAGAACGATTGGGAGAAGCTGTCCGCCGAGCATCCCGACATCTACGAACGCTTTGCCAACACGCCCAACGACGGCGCGCTCGACCAGGCCATGCGCGAGATTGTTTCTTTTGAGGGCAAGATCGTACTGGACCTGGGCGCGGGGACCGGGCAGTACGCCTTTGGCTTCATCAACGAAGCCTATCGCATCCTGGGAATGGAGGTCGATCCCGACCTGCTGGAGTTTGATCGCCAGGTCATCGCCGAACGCGGCTATACGAATATCATCCCTTTTCACGGCGTCGCCAATGACCTGCCCATGAACGATGAGGTCGTCGATCTGGCCCTGGCCGTCACCGTCGCCCCCTGGGACCCCGACCCGCTCATGCGCCTGGGGCTGCGCAAACGCATGGTCGAAGAGACGTTGCGCGTCCTCAAGCCCGGTGGCGTCTTCATCGTTGTGACCGTGCCGGAGGGCGCCTATGGCGGCGAACTGGCCCCGATCATCTTCGACGACCCCGCGCTGCTGCCCAACAACAGCGATTGGGACGCGCAGCTTGTGGAAGACTTCGGCTTCCAGTTCAAGGAGATCGAAAGCGTTTCCGACTACGGCTCGGTGGAAAACGCCGTCGCCACTTATGGCTTCATCTTTGGGCGCAGCGCCATCCGCCATCTGCTCGCCCACCATCAGCAGACGATCACCTGGCGCTATCGCCTGCTCTGGAAGCAGAAGCCCGCAGCCGCGCCGGGCGACCCGGCAGCAGAAGCCTCTGATTGAAGCAGCAGCCTCTCGCGTGCAGCGGCAGGCCAGGCCCGCCGCCGCTTGCGGGCGAATCGTTGGGCCGACGAGGCAGCGGCGGTACAGACAACAACAACTATGGATACAGTTAGCACCCGATTGCTTCAAACCTATACCGAGGTTCGCTTTGGGCAGCGCCTGCTCACACTGGGCGTTGCCCCGGACCTGGCCGCCGAGTGGGCCACGCGCGTGGGCGCCGGGCAGGTCTGGGCCGTGACCGATGATCTTAGCGAGGCGCAGCAGGTCGAGCGACTGGCGCGTGAAGCGCATCTCAGCGCGCTGCATCCGCTGCTCTCCGCCGATCTTGCCGGGCTGCCCGCGCAGCCCTTTGACGCTTGCGCGGTGGACATCCTGGGCTATCCCAACCGCGCCTACCTGCATCGCGTGATCTGGGAAGCGGCCCGACGGCTGGCGCCGGGCGGCGCGATCTCTATCGCTGGCGCCAATGACAACGGCATTCGCTCCCTTGAAAAGCGCCTGCGCGACACCTGGGGCCAGGTGGCCGTGCTGGCCTATAAGAAAGGCCATCGCATCCTGCAAGCGCCGCGCCCCCAGGAACCGCTGCCACTGGAGGAGGAGGCCGCGCCGACTACACGCAGGCGCTCCCTGCGCGGTGAGCCTTTCACCCTCGCGCTGCGCCCCGGCGTCTTCGCGGGCGGCGACCTCGACCCGGCCACGCGCCTGCTCGCCGAAACCGCCGAGTTCCCGCGCAGCGGAACAATCCTCGATCTCGGCTGCGGCTCTGGCATCCTGGGCATGCTGGCCGCGCGGTTCGCCCCAGAGGGCCAGGTCTATCTGCTCGACAGCAGCGCCGTTGCCCTTGCCGCCGCCGAGGAGAACTGCCAGCGCAATCACCTGACCAACACACATGTCCTGGCGAGCGACGGCGTGGCCGCCGCGCGCGAGCAGCATTTCAATCTGGTCCTCTGCAATCCGCCCTTTCACTACCAGCGCGCCCACAGCAGCGTTACCGCCCTGCGTTTCATCAGCGAAGCAGGGACCATCCTGGCGCCGCGTGGCCGCTTCTACCTCGTCGCCAGCCAGTTCTTGCGCTACGAACCGACCATGCGCGAAACCTTCGGCAACGTGACCACCCTCGCCGACGACGGCAAATACAAAGTCCTGCTCTCCGAGCGCGCTGCTCCCTGATGAGCTGCGGCTGGCTGGAGTAACCCATGTGTACCACCGACTTCCAGCCGGCCAATCGCTCGGCCAGCGCGAACGCTGGCCCCAGGGACGTGCGCCCGTACCTGGCCGCGCAGGCGGACGTGATGGCAATGGAGGTGCCCTCAGGCGTGGTTTATGAAAGTTGACTTTTTCAGCGGGTCTACGAACGCCAGTCGGCTTGCCGACATGATGGCCGCCAGGCCCGTAGCGGCGATTAAAATCGCCGACGGGCTGGCGGCTGGCCGGGCGAATGGGTACGACGTCCTTATCCGCCCGCGCCTCCGACCAGCAGGGCATCGAAGGCGTCATCGATCAGAAGCCAAGCGCGAGCCTCGCCATACTGGCGAATGAGCGCGTCCATCAGCCAGGCGATGCGCCCCAGCGCCCGCATCAACTCGCGGTGGCGGCCTTCCCCGCTGATCACCCCGGTGGGCGTTTCCGCCAGCGTCAGCGTCCAGTCCAGCGCCACGCGCAGCCGCCGCCCCAGGTCGCCCCCGCTGAAGGTGTCGTGCGCGGGCACGCGCCAGGCCAGATGGCCCGCGCGCTGGCCCCATCTGGTGGGCGGCAGACCTTTGCGGCGGCGGTAGCGTTCCTGCACCGTCCGCCAGAGGCCATCGGAGAGCGTCTCCTGCAACTCCGGCCAGAGCGGCAGCGTGCCATCTGGTCCGGAATCGGCGGAGCCAGCGACGGGATCGGGCATGGATCGAGGGAGGAGAGTGGAAACCTGGGAACTCTGGGAACTTTGGGAACTTTGAGAAAACTCGGTCAACATGGGAGCCATCATCCTTTCGCAGACAGGGTGAGGCCCAGACGCGACAGCGGCCACCTCTGGCGGATGCGTGGGCTGGACGCCGCGCCTGCCAGGGGCGCGACGCAACAGCGTGCGCTGCTGCGTCGCGCTCCGGCAGAGGGCGCTCAGCCCGTCCAAGAGGTGGCCGCTGAAAGAGGATATTGTACCCGATAAGGTACAATATCCTCAGCCCATCTCCTGGCTTTTGCAGGGAATCGGGTGAGTGGCGCTGCCAGTGTTCTTGTCACTGGCGCGCCGTGCCGTAGCGAGTCGGGTTCACAAAACAAAAACAACGCAAACGAGTTAAGGTGCAGCGCGGCGCTCACAGGGGAGCGTCGCTAGAAGCAAGTATACCTGCCCGCGCCCGGCGCTGCAAGCGTTCGCCAGGCGAGCAGGACTTTTTGGCTAGCGGGCATCGAGGAGAAGCCAGCAGCGCTGCCTCTGCCCACGCCGGTTCTGGAGCCATAATTCATGCCCCACATTCGCTTCCCATCGCGCCTCTGGTTCGATCACCTCTCGCAGTTGACCAGGCTGGCCTGCGTCGTGGTCATCCTGCTGATCGCGCTGGGCGTTGTCTCGGATGTGAACATCGACAGCCCCAGAGGGCCATATGACTGGCGCCAGCGGGCCATCGTCTTGCTGCCGGGGGTCTGCGCCCAGCCAGCCGCGCTGCCGCCGAAGCCGGACCTGCCCGCCATTCCGCTGGCTCCCCAGCCCGCGCAGTGGCCGACCTGGCCGGATTGGCTGATCTGATCTGCGGAGGCGCGCAGGCTGTGCAGAATGCCCGCGCCCGCGCGCTGGATACCTTCGTCGGCGGCTATGGCAGCCCGGCGCAGCTTACGGCCACGCTCGACCAGGCGCTCCAGGACACCCCAGGTAACGGCGAAACCAGCCAGAGCAGCATCCCCTTCAGCATCCGCGCCATCGTGGCGTTCAGCTACGCGGGCGACACGCCGACCTATACCAGCGACCAGACCCGTCAGCCGCTCGCCATCTCAGCGGCGGCGCTGGATGCCCAGTTTCGCCGCTGGCAGAGCGCGTATCCCGGCGCGACCTTCGACCTGATCGGGCACTCGCTGGGCGGAGCCGTTGCGGCCTATTGGGCCGCCAGCGTCGCCACGCCCGCAGAGTTGCACGCGATCCATACGATCATTACGCTGGACAGCCCGCTGGATGGCTACCCGCGCACCTATGCCGATAACTTCTTCCTGCCTTTCTTTGGCGCTGTCGCCAATAACCTGCTCGCGGGCAGCCCGGCAGTCACGGCCATGCAGGCCGTGCCCCAACACTGGATCAACGGGCCGGGCACGCTGGCAAATCCTCTCGTGACGATCACCAATATCCGCGATCTGGTCGTGCCTTTCTTTGTGGCGACGATCCCCGGCGCGGTGCTGGTCGCCGACGACTACGGCTCCGACAACAGCAGCCTGAATCATGGCGCCATCCTCACCTCGCCCGCCGCGCTGGCGCAGATCGCGCTGGCGCTGGCGCAGCCAGGGATGCCCTTGCTCAACGAAACCAGCGGCTGATTTATCTTGCCCGCCCGGCACGCTTCATGCCGCCACCTCTTGACAAGGCGCGCGCCCCGTGTAGCCCCGACCCCAGTCGGCAGCGGTAGGGTCTTGTAACGCTGGCCTCCGTGCCGGCAGGGGCAGGGGTCTGGCTCCAGCGCGAACGTTCGCTCTCAGCGCGTTACGTCCTGGTAGCCCGACGATTCGCCGCCAGGGACGGCCCGGCTAGAAGCCGGGGCTACACGCGGCGCCCACAGCATCAGGAAGGGGAGGCGCGATGACAAGGACAGCCAGCAGCGACGCCGAGAACTGGCTGAAAACCAAACTCCAATGCTATGCTCCCCAGCCAGCACAAGACGCGGTGGAGAAGCTGACTGAGGCAGTCAGGTTGGAACAGACGCCGGAGGGCGATCCGCCCTTCGAGAATCCGTTTGGCCTGGCTGACCTGCTCGCCTTCGATGACCAGGCGCTCGGCGATATCGTAACCAGCGACGAGCCGGGCACGACGGTGGATGACCTGGCGCGCAGCCTGCGCGACGCGCCAGCGCCGCTGGTGGAGCGTGTCACCCAGGCGCTGCCCAGGCGTCGCCAGGCGCGCTTGCGCGAGCGCCTGCGCCGTGCCGCGCCGCCGCGGGAAGTGGCAGCGGCGCGCAGGCAGTTGCTCGATCACCTCTTCTGGGAACTGACCTACTGGAAGACGCCGGAACTTTATGAGGAACTGACCGAGGGCGAGCGGCTGCACCCCGACCTCTTTCGCCAACTTCGCCCGGACCTGCGCGGCAAAGTCGTCCTGGACGCCGGGGCGGGCAGCGGGCGCGCCACCTTCGCCTCGCTGCGCGTGGGCGCGCAGCATGTCTATGCCGTCGAGCCATCGCCGGGTCTGCTGCACCTGCTGGAGGAAAAACTGGCCCGCGCTGGCGCGCAGGCGATCACGCCCCTGCGCGGGCGCTTCGATGCCCTGCCGCTGGATGATCAAAGCGTCGATACCGCGCTCTCCTGCTCGGCCTTCACGGCGGAGCCAGACGAGGGCGGCGAAACCGGACTGGCCGAACTCACGCGCGTCACCCGGCGCGGCGGCAAGATTCTGCTGATCTGGCCGCGCCCGCAGGATTACCGCTGGCTGGCCGATCACGGCTTCCACTACGCGGCGCTGCCCATGCCAGAGGAGTTTGCAGTGCGCTTCCGCTCGCTGAGCAGCGCGCTGCGCGTGGCGCGGCGCTTCTACGCGCGCGATCCGGCTGTCACGCGGCGCCTGCTGCGCACCCGCGAGCCAGCCGTCCCCTTCTCCCTGCTCAACGCGAACCCGCCGCACGATTACTGCTGGCTGCAAGTATAGCCAGGCGGCGAATAAATTCGCCGCTAAGGGCGTCCCGCCAGATGGCAGGGGCTGCCCCCATGATTGGGGAAACCTCCACTTTATTCAAAAGCAGCATCGTTTATGCTTTCATATTAGTTTGCAAAATTCAAAATATTATGTTATGATAAATCAGGAACCTGATAAGGGAGGGAACATATGGACGATCTTTCAGCATACGCGGCCCCGTTTCGCGCAGTGCTGCTGGCCCAAAAGGCTATCGGGCGGGAAATGTTTCGCTCGCTCATGCCAGAGTGGGTGCATCTGGACCTTTCGATGGGCCAGCTCAAGTCCCTCATGGTCCTGGCTGCCAGGCCAGAGGCGAACGTCAGCGCGCTGGCCGAAACGCTGGGCGTGAGCAAGCCCACCGCCAGCATCCTGATCGATCAACTGGTGCAGCAAGGGCTGGCGCAGCGCGCCGAAGACCCCGAAGACCGGCGGCGCACCCTGGTGGAATTGACCCCGGCGGGCAACGATCTGGTGGCGCAGTTGCGCGAGAGCGGCCCGCAGGATCGCATGGTGCGCTGGCTCGAAGCGATGAACCCGGATGATCTGGCTGCGCTGACACGCGGCTTGCAAGCCCTGGCGTCCATCGCCGAGCGCGACTCCGCGCAAGCTCCCAGCGCACCCCCAGAAACTGCTGGCACAATTTCCTGACCCTCTTGACAAATCTTCGGAAATCAGTTATATCGAGATATAACACGATATATCTCGATAGTAAAAGGAGCAACGGCACACCTATGGCACAGGATATTTCACTGGATTCAGCCGCAGGGGCGTCATCCACCGAAAGCGCGGGCGCACACCTCAGCCAGCAGCGGCTCGTTCCCATCCTCACCGGCTTGATGTTGGGCATGCTGCTGGCGGCCCTCGATCAAACAGTCGTTGGCACGGCCATGCCCCGCGTGATCGCCGACCTGGGCGGCTCGAATATCATCTGGGTCTACACCGCGTACTTGCTGGCCTCGACGGTCGGCGTGCCAATCTATGGCAAACTCTCGGACATCTATGGCCGCCGCATCTTCTTTATGGGCGGCATGGTCATCTTCCTGCTTGGCTCCGCGCTCTCTGGCACGAGCCAGAACATGACCCAACTGATTATCTATCGCGGCATTCAAGGACTGGGCGCGGGCGCGATCATGCCCATCGCGCAGGCGATCATCGGCGACATCTTCCCGCCCTCCGAGCGCGGCAAGTGGCAGGGGTTGTTTATGGCCGTCTTTGGCCTGGCAACCATCCTTGGGCCGCTGCTGGGCGGCGCGATCACTGATAACTGGGGCTGGCGCTGGGTCTTTTACGTCAACATGCCCGTGGGCGTCGTCGCCCTTGTGGCCGCCGGGCTGACCATCCCTGGTCGCTTCAACTATCGCCAGCACAAGATCGACTACCTGGGGTCCACCACGCTGATTCTCTGGTCGGTGCCCTTCTTGCTGGCCGTCTCGTTTGGTGGCAATCAGTTCGCCTGGGATTCGTGGCAGAGCATCGCGCTCTTCGCCTTTGCGGCGGTGATGCTCGTCGCCTTCATTGTGATTGAACTGCGCGCGGCGGAGCCGATCATCAGCCCGCGCCTCTTCAAGAACAGCATCTTCACCATCTCATCGGTTACGACCTTCCTGCTCAGCGGGGGCATGTTTGGCGCGATCCTCTTCCTGCCGTACTTCGTGCAGGATGTGCTGGGGCAGTCGGCGACCAACTCCGGCGTGGTGCTGACGCCGATGATGCTGGGCTTCATCGTCAGCAGCATTGTGGGCGGATGGCTGCTCTCGCTGACCGGGCGCTACAAGGTGCTGGCGCTCGGTGGCTTCGCCATCGCGGCGGCGGGCATGTTCCTGCTCTCGCGTATGGACATCAACACGACCAACGGCGAACTGGTGCGCAACATGGTGATCACCGGCCTGGGCATTGGCGTGATGATGAGCCTGTTCACCATCGTGGTGCAAAACGCCTTTCCCATCCAGCGTATCGGCGAAGTCACCTCCACGCTCACCTTCTTCCGCTCGATGGGCGGGACCGTCGGCTTGACCGTTCTGGGCGCGGTGATGACCAACAGCTTCACCAGCAACCTGCAAAACAGCATGCCAGCGGCGCTCAAGCCCTTCATCCCGGTCAGTTCATTGACCAACGTCGGGCAGAGCAGCAGCGGCAGCGGGATCAACGCGCAGCAGCTTTTCCAGCATTTCGGCCCGCAGGAGGCGCAGAGGCTCTTGCAGCAGCTTGAGGTGGCCGTCAAGACCAGCTTCTCGTCTGCCCTGACAGAACTCTTCCTGTTCGGCGCGGGCATGATGATCGTGTGCTTCATCCTGACGCTCTTCTTGCGCGAGATCAAGCTGCGCAAGAGCAACAGGCCGACCAGCGAAGAAACTGGCGAGCAGCAGAAGCAGGAGGAGGAATCCACGCCAGTGGCAGCCGACTTCGCGTTGTAAGAATGCTGCGTGCAGCACCAGCCCGCGTGTAGCGCCGCCGTCCCTGGCGGCGCAGCGATTCGCTGGCACGGAGGCCGACGCTACAGGCAGCGCGCCTATTGTGAAACGCTGCCCCTGGCTGTGTGCCAGGGGCAGTTCTTTTTACCTTTCGCTTGCCATTACCCTGCTCAGAACAGCGGGCGCAGGCGCATCCGCATCCATGCTTCTAGCCGCTCGGTGGCAGCCTCCCGGCTGTCGGTGTCGTTCACCAGCGCCAGGACTGCATCGGCAAACGCTGTGCCCTGGTAAGCCAGCCGGTGGCCGTTCAGGCTCAGAAACATATGCCCTGCGGTGATTGCCGTTCGTTTGTTGCCGTCAACAAAGGCATGCGTGAGGGCGATGCCCGCTACGAGCAGCGCCGCCTGGCGGACGAGGTCGGCCTCTTCGTAGTGGCTCGCCATGTGTGGGCGCGCTATGGTGCTTTCCAGGCCGCCCTGATCACGCAGCAGCGCTTGCTGCCCCTGCCGCGCCATGACCGCTTCATTGATCGCCAGCACATCATCCAGCTTCAGGTAATACATATTCGCCTTTCAAGGAGCCTGAAGGCGCTTTACTTGTCCTTCAGGTAGTCCAATTCCGGCGCAAGCTCGGTCAATGCCCGTTCCAGGGCAGCCCTCACCTCTGGCCGCATCGCCGGGCGCAGTTCCATTTTCTGGAACTGCACATCCACCAGGTCGCCTTCGTGGATGTCCAGATTCTCGGCTTCTTCTTTGGTGATGCTGACCACCAGGCTATTGCCGGTGCGCCACACCTTCTTTGTCATAGGGGGCTGTTCCTTTCTCGTTGCACCTAACGTGTGCATTTCTGCTGCTAGTATAAACGGTAAATACGAAATAGACAAGAGGCGGGCAATAATCCCTTGCCAACATGGCAACAAGGAGTTCTCCGCGTGGCAGCCGCTTCGCTTAGCGTGGTCTGAGTTCCCGGCGGAAGAGCCAGGCAGCCAGCACAGTGAGGGCCAGCGCCAGGCCAGCCAGCCCCAGCAGGTTGCCCCAGCCGGGCGCCGCGCCCAGCAGCATGACCTGATCCAGCGCGGCGATGCCATAGGTCAGCGGGAAGAGATAGGCCAGTTGGTGCGCCGGAGGGGCCAGCGCGCGCAGCGGGCCGATGAAGCCACTGAAGAAGATCGCGCCGACCAGCAGCAGCATGATCGCCTGCACCGCCTGGGCGTCCGAGCGGGTGATCAGCGAGAGGCAGAAGCCCAGCGCCACCGAGGCCCAGACGAGCAAGACCAGCACCGCCAGAAACCAGAGGATCGACCCGGCAAAGGGAATGCCCAGCAGGAAGACGAGCAGCAGCGTCAGCAGCCCGCCCACGCCCAGCGTCACGCCGCCATATTGCAGGAAGCGCCCCAGCAGCATCTCGCCCGCCGAGGCCGGGGAGATCGCCAGGAATTCGACGATGCCAAGCTGGCGATCCTGCACCATCGAGAGCGCCGCCAGCGTCGCGCCCAGGTGTTGCAGCAGGAGGGCCAGCGCCGCCGGGCCATAAAACGCCGTCAGGTCATCGGCATTAGAGGCCAGATTGGTGATGCTGGCCTCAAAGGGGATCGCCAGCGTCGCCGCCGGGATGGAGTTGGTATCCTGCACCAGGGCGAGCAGTTGCTGCGAACGCTGCTGCGCCGTCACCAGTTCCAGGGCGCCAGCGGCTGTGCCCACGTCATGCTCGGCGGTCTGCGCCGCCGTGATGGCCTGATCGGTGGCCGCCAGGATGGCCGCGTAGTAAATATCCGCCGCTGTGCCACTCTGCGCCTTCTCGTTCTGCTGCGTGCTGGCGCGCAGGCTTTGCAGTTGGGCAATGATCTGATCTAGCTGCGCGCGGTTCTGCACTGGGTCGCCGCTGGGGTCGAGCGCCTGAATCTCGCGGTTAAGCATGATCAGCGTCGGCTCAAGCTGATGCGTGCTGGTCTGCACGCCGCGAACCGCTACTGTCACCGCCTCGGAATTCAGGCCGGCGATCTGCTGGTTGATCGCGTTATAAAGCGCGATGCGCAAGAGCGGATTGACGACGTTGACCGTAATCGTCAGCGTCGTGCGCTGGCCGTGCGCCAGGTCCAGCGCCGGATTTTCTGGCAGCGCGATGACCATATCAGCTTTGCCCTGGCGCACCTGATCAAGCGCCCAGGCATCATCATCGGTAATCGCGGCAATATCCACATTGACATTCAGGCTGCGCACATAGGGCAACTGGGCCACCTGCGCGGGCTTCAGCCCGCCCAGCGGAGCCACCAGAATGGCGCTGGGCCGAAAAGCCGAGAGGCGAAAGCCAACGGCGAAGAGCGCCAGCAGCAGGAACGGCCCCAGCACCACCAGCCCGAAGAGGCTCGACTGGCGAATAAACTCGCCGCGCCAGCGCGACATGACCGCCAGCACGCGATAGCGCCAATGCGTTGGCGGGCGGCCCAATTTTGCGGCCAGCGTGCTGGCGTCTGAAGACGC
This sequence comes from Ktedonobacterales bacterium, assembly GCA_046704085.1. Lineage (GTDB taxonomy): Bacteria > Chloroflexota > Ktedonobacteria > Ktedonobacterales > DATBGS01 > DATBHW01. The sequence goes on from JBJKSJ010000121.1 coordinate 27,819, forward strand.
GCTGCCCCCATCGGCAAATCCCTGTGCTGATGGGAGCGTTTCGCTATCGCGTCCCTCTTCTTCAGGGACTCCACCGCTCTCAGGGCGGTCAGGCTTCGCCATGCCCATCCTCCTCTTCAGGCTCATCGACAAACGGCGCGCCCACCGGAATAGACGGCCCGCTGGTCAGGCGCAAAAAGACTTCATCAAACGAGGGGCGACGCTCGCCAACCGATTCGACGGCCACGCCATGCCTGGAGAGTTCGGCGATGATCTGCGGAATGGCGATGCGCGCTACCTCAACGACGAGGCGCAGCGTATCCAGGCTAAGCTGCTCGACCTCATGCACGCCGGGCAACCGGCGCAGGGCGCGGGCGCTGCGCGCGGTGAGATCGCTGCTGCGCAGTTCCAGCACATCGCCCCCAAACGCCTGGCGGCGCAGCGCCTCCGGCGTGCCCAGCGCCAGCAGCAGCCCGGCACGCAGCACGGCCACGCGGTCGCAATAATCGGCCTCATCGATATATTGCGTCGTCACCACCAGCGAGCGACCTGCCGAGCGCAGCGCCTTGAAATGCTGCCAGAGCCGCAGGCGCAGCGCCGGGTCCAGCCCCGCCGTCGGCTCATCCACAAAGATCAGTTCGGGCGCGTGGACCAGGGCAGAGATCAGCGCCACCCGGCGACGCATGCCGCCGGAAAGGTCCGCCGCCAGCGTGTGGCGCGCATCGGCCAGGTCCATCAGGTCCAGCAGTTCGATGATGCGCCCGGAGCGCTGCTGGGGCGAAAGGCCATAGAGCGCGGCCACATAGCGCAGATTCTCCTCGACAGTCATGCGCGGATAGAGCGCGAAGGTCTGGGGCATATAGCCGATGCGCTCGCGCAGCCCCGGCGGCCACTGGCGATAGTGCTGGCCCAGCACGCGCACCGTGCCGCTGGTCGGCCAGTAGATGTTGCCCATCAGCCGCACGGTGGTGGTCTTGCCGCAGCCGCTCGGCCCCACCAGGGCAAAGAGTTCCCCTGGGCGCACCGTCAGCGAAAGGTCGTGCAGCGCCTCGCGTTTGCCCAGCTTCTTGCTGACATGCTCCATGACCACTGGCAGCGTCTCGGCTTCCGTTTCATCCCCGGCGGACAGCGAGAACGGCTCCGGGAGCCGCCGCCAGAGATCGCGCACGCGCCGGGCGCCCACGCCAATGGCTCCGAGCATTCCAGGTTCGCTCACTTTCCAGGCTCTGCTGCTTAGATGTTTACTTCTCTCCTAGCAATTCAGCGGCCAGAAGGGCCGCCCAGCCGCCAGCCCGTCGGCCATTCAAATGGCCGCTACGTGACCCAGGGGCCACCATGTCCCGCAGGGACTTCCTGGCGGAACGCCCGTAGCGGCGAATTTATTCGCCGACGGGCTGGCCGCACTATTGTGTAAAACTTCATTATTCGCCTCCGCTGGACGAACGCCCGCCTGAGACATATACTATCGCTGACAGCAGTAGTAGTATAAGAAGGGCTGAGTGGGTTTGTCAGCAAACGGCAAGCCCTGTTTCAGCGCCAGGAGGAGATAGAGCCAGATGAAAGCTATCGTATTTCACGAGCAGGGCGGGCCGGAGGTGCTGCGCTACGAGGACACGCCGCGCCCGGAGGCCGGACCCGGCGAAGCGGTCATCAAGGTGCTGGCCTGCGGCGTGAATAATCTGGACCTGCGCGTGCGCGAGGGGCGCGTGCCCGGCAAAGTGCCCATGCCGCATATCTCCGGCTCCGAGCCTGCCGGAGAGATCGCCGAACTGGGCACAGGCGTCAAGGGCTTCAGCGTGGGCCAGATGGTCGCCATCATGCCCTATCTCTTCTGCGGTCAGTGCGAGTTCTGCCAGGCCGGGGCGGAGAACGAGTGCGTGCGCGGCGACATCCTGGGCCTGATGAGCCAGGGCGCCTACGCCGAATATGTCAAAGTGCCCGCCTCCAGCCTGGTCCCACTGCCGGAGGGCGTGGATGCGATCAGCGCCGCCGCCGTCGGACTGGCCGCTATCACCGCCTGGCATATGCTCATCGAGCGCGCCAAACTTCAGCCCGGCGAGGACGTGCTGATCCACGCGGCGGGCAGCGGCGTGGGCAGCGCGGCGATTCAGATTGCCAAAATGGCCGGGGCGCGGGTCATCGCCACCGCTGGCTCCGCCGAAAAATTGCAGCGCGGGCGCGAACTGGGCGCGGACGATGTGATCAACTACAACGAGCAGGATTTTGCCCAGGAGGCGCGGCGGCTGACCGGCAAACGCGGCGTGCATGTCGTCTTCGAGCATATCGGCCAGGCCACCTGGGAGAAAAGCATCGCCAGCCTGGGACGCCGGGGCCGTCTGGTCATCTGCGGCACCACCAGCGGCGCGGAAGGCAAGATCGACCTCTGGAGCTTCTTCGCCAAGGAACTCACGTTCTATGGCTCCTACGGCGGCACGCGCCGCAACCTGGCCCAACTGCTCAAACTCGTCGCCGATGGGCGCTTCAAGCCGGTCGTCTATCGCACGCTGCCGCTCGAATCCGTTGCCGACGCGCAGGAGATCATGGCCGCGCGCAAGCACTTCGGCAAGATCATCATCACGCCCACCAAATAAGGGTCATCGGCCTGTATCAGATCAGCATCCTGGCGCCGGGAGGAAGCCATGAGCGAACGACTGACGATCCACGATATTGCCCAACTCGCCGGAGTCTCCAAGGCGACGGTTTCGCGGGTCTTGAACCAGAAGCCCGATGTGGACCCACTCACGCGCGAGCGCATCCTGCGCATCATGGATGCGCACGGCTTCGTGCCTGATCACTCAGCCATGCAGCTTGCTGGCAATCACACGCGCAAACCCCGCGCGGCTGTTTCTGCCTTTCCGTCCACGTTCCTGTGGGGCGCGGCCACGTCGGCCTATCAGATTGAAGGGGCAGTCCACGAAGATGGGCGCGGACCCTCCATCTGGGATGCCTTTGCCAATGAGCCGGGAGCCACCTATCAGGGTGAAACCGGCGCGATTGCCGCCGATCACTACCACCACATGCCCGCAGATGTCGCGCTGATGGCCCAACTCAACCTCAACGCCTATCGCTTCTCGCTCGCCTGGCCGCGCATCCTGCCAGAAGGCCGGGGCGCGCTCAACCAGCGAGGGCTTGATTTCTATGATCGCCTGGTGGACGCGCTGCTGGCGCGTGGCATTGCTCCGGTGGCAACCCTCTACCATTGGGACCTGCCGCTGGCGCTGCACGAGCAAGGCGGCTGGCTTACCCGCGAGACTGCCTTCGCCTTCGCCGACTATGCCGAGGTCGTGGCCCGGCGGCTGGGAGACCGCGTCGCCTGGTGGATCACCCTCAATGAACCCTGGTGTTCAGCCTATCTGGGCTATGGCCTGGGCGTCCACGCGCCAGGCATCCAGCAGCCGCAGGCCGCAGTGGCTGCCGCCCATCACCTGCTCCTGGCGCACGGCCTGGCCGTCCCGCGCATCCGCTCCCACGCGCGCGCCGATGCCCGCGTCGGCATCACCCTCAATCTCACGCCGATCTCTGCCGCCGATGACCGCGCCGAAACCGTGCAGGGCGTGGAGCGCGCAGACGCGCTGCATAACCGCTGGCTGCTCGACCCGCTCTTTCACGCTCGCTACCCGGAGCGCCTGTTTGCCGAGATGGGCGTCGCGCCGCCAGCGATTGAACAGGAGGATATGGCGCTGATCGCCGCGCCGCTGGATTTTCTGGGCGTCAACTACTATTCGCGCGCGCTCATCCGGGCGCCCCAGCACGCGCGAGGGCACAGGTTCTCCGCCGACGCCTATGAATACGTCGTCCCGGTCCCTGAAGCCAGCTACACGCAGATGGCCTGGGAGATTTACCCACGCGGCCTGGCCGAGGCGCTGCTGCGTGTTCACCGGGACTACGCGCCCCGGCTCATCCTGGTCACAGAGAATGGGGCGGCCTTCGATGACCAGTGGGATGGCCGAGAGCATATCCCCGACAAACGGCGCGCGCAGTACCTGAGCGAACACATTCACGTCCTGGAGGACGCGCTGAGACAAGGTGTACCGCTGGGCGGATACTTTGCCTGGTCGCTGCTGGATAACTTCGAGTGGGTCGATGGCTATCGTCAACGCTATGGGCTAATCTACGTCGATTACATCACCCAGCGCCGGATCATCAAGGAGAGCGGGCGCTGGTACGCGGCCTTCATCACCGCGCAGCGACAACAAGAAGAAAGCGCGTCGTGACGCTCAAGCACGCCCTGGAGAAAGACCGCAGGCGACTGGCGCAGATCAGCGATCCCGATCTCATGGACGCGCCCTCCGCAAACTACGCGGGCGCGCAGGAGATCACAGCGGAGGTCTACGAAGCCCACCGGCGATTAAAATCGCCGCTAAGGGCCTGGCGGCCAGGAAGTCGGCTGTGCCGACTCGCCGCCCCGTGAGCGCGGCGCCTCGCGTGTACTGCCGCCGTCTCTGGCGGCGCGTCCTGGGGCGGGGCAGGGCCTTCCCTGTACCCCCGGCTTCCAGCCGGGCCGTCCTGGGGTGGGGCGGCGCCTTCGCGTGTACCGCCGTCGTCCCTGCGGGAAGGGCCGCTTGGCCCAGCCCTGGTCGGCGTGGTTGTAGCTGATGAAGAAGTCTTTGGGGACCGCCTGCCCGCAGCGCCCGCAAAACTTCGCGGTGGCCGGAAGCGGCGCGCCGCACTGCGCGCAGGGGCGCTCTGGCGCGGCGGCGCCATTGCCGGACGACTCTGGTGTACTCATGCGCGTTCCAATCCCCAGCGCCAGCATCCATCCAGACTCTACGCTGGCGACTGCCAGCAGCATAGCAGAGCAGCCAGCAAAACGCAAGAGGGATCAGGGGGCGAAACCATCACGCGGCTGGCGGCTGAAGGCCGCGCCTGGAGGCTGCGCCACGAAGCCCGCCTTCGCGGGCTGGGACGAAAAGCGACGGTTTGACCGATGCTCGGTCTGGC
>JBJKSJ010000122.1:0-13958 GCA_046704085.1 Ktedonobacterales bacterium
GTATTCAACACTTCGGATGCTATTTCCGCATATTACGCGCTCGCATTAATGCTTTCATCGGCCGCATCATAGCAAGCAAGTGATTTAACTCTCTTCTTTGTGGGGGTGAAATCGGGGAGGTCATGAACAAGAGTTGCTCCATATCTCTACCATTTATGCCTTACAAGCAAGGGTCATCTACCCAAGTAGATGACCCTTGCTTGTAAAAATGCCTGTGCACAACTTTATTCTAAAGCGCACAACATTATTCAAAAGGGACACCAAAAACCACACTAACACCTCCCTACTCGACGGTTACAGACTTCGCCAGGTTCCTCGGCTGGTCGATACTACAGCCGCGTGCCACAGCCGCGTGATAGGCGAACAGTTGCAGCGGAATCACCTGGAGGAGCGGCGCAAGCAGTTCATGCGCGAAAGGCACATAGAACACATCATGCGCATGGTTCAGAATGACAGTATCTCCCTCAGTTGCCACGGCCACAACGCGGGCATCGCGCGCGCGCACCTCCTGAATATTACTGATGACCTTATCATATGTTTTACTGGCAGTGGCAATCGCCAGCAGCGGCGTATCTGGGTCCAGCAGCGCAATCGGTCCATGCTTCAGTTCCCCCGCCGGATACCCCTCGGCATGGATATACGACACCTCTTTCAGCTTCAGCGCCCCCTCCAGGGCTATCGGATAGCCTACACCACGGCCAATGAACATAAAGCTCTGGCAGGTAGCAAGCGCACGCGCAACCGCAGCAATGGTGTCTTGCGCACCATCGGCGTGATCCAGAATCCGCTGCGCCTGCCCCGGCAGATTTTGCAGCCCGATCAGCACCCGCGTCAGTTCATCGGCTGCAAGCGTCCCTTTCAGCCGCCCAAGATGCAGCGAAAGGAGCGCCAGCACCGTCACCGAAGTCACAAACGTCTTGGTGCCCACCACGCAAATCTCTGGCCCCGCCTGAAGGTACAGAACGGCGTCAGAGAGCCGGGTAATCGCGCTGCCACCCGCGTTGGTCAGCGCAATGACCGGCGCGCCACCTTCGCGCGCCTGGCGCACCCCTGCCAGGGTATCAGCCGTCTCCCCCGATTGGGTGATCGGAATGCACAACACCTCTGGCCCGACGACTGGATCGCTGTAGCGAAATTCAGAAGCGGGCACCACCTCTACAGGCACACGCGCCCACTGCTCCAGCATATATTTAGCGATCAGTCCGGCATACAAAGACGTGCCACAAGCCACCACAACCACCCGCTGAAAACGATGCAGGGCGCCCTGCGCCTCCAACGCCGCCAACTCTGGCAAGCGCAATTCCAGGCCGGATGGCGTCTCTACCAGGCGGCCCAACAAGGCCCGCCGAATCGCTTCGGGCTGCTCGTGGATCTCTTTCAGCATGAAATGATCGTAGCCGCCCTTTTCAGCCGCTTCCACATCCCACTCAATTGTCAGCGGCTGGCGCGCAATCTGATTTCCTGCCAGATCATACACTTCCACACTCTCTGGCCGCAGGGTCGCCAACTCGCCCTCTTCCAGGATAATCACCCGGCGTGTATGTTTCAGCAGGGCCGGAATATCTGAAGCCAGAAATTGCTCATGCTCTCCCAACCCAACAATCAGCGGCCCGGCGCAGCGCGCCCCGATCAGCAAATCGGGGTGACGCTGACTCACCACCGCAATCGAGTACGAGCCAGTGACCCGTCCCAGCGCCAGACGCACCGCCTCGAAGAGATCTCCCTCCGTTGTGGCGTAGTTCGCCTCAATCAGATGCGCCAGCACCTCTGTATCCGTCTCGGAACGAAAGACATGCCCCTGGCTGCGCAGCTCCGCGCGCAGTTCGGCATAGTTCTCGATAATGCCGTTATGCACTACCGAGATAGCGCCCTGGCAGTCGCTATGGGGGTGCGCGTTATCATCGTTTGGCCGACCATGCGTGGCCCAGCGCGTGTGCCCAATCCCAACTGAACCAACCGGGCCATCATCTTGTATGGCCCCGACCAGATTGGCGAGCTTGCCCGCGCTCTTGCGCACCGCCATCCGCCCATCACTGCCCAGCACCGCAATCCCAGCCGAATCATAGCCTCGATACTCTAAGCGCCGCAAGCCATCCAATAAGATAGGCGTCGCCTGCTGCGCGCCAACATAACCAACTATTCCGCACATGGGCAAAAAACTCCTCCCCTGAATCCAGAAGGTAAACGATCTGTATTCATGCCGCTGACTTCGTTTTGGCCCGACGGTTGCCCATCGGTTTTGTCGAAGCCTTCGCAGGGGTTGGCTCCTCCCTGGAGGCATCCGCTGATTCCCCGCTTGTGGCTGCCAGCCCTGAGCAGACCAGCCCACCAAGTCGGTTCGATACGCCTCCCCCTCGTCAACTGGGAGCCTCCTCCTCCCAGCCCATGCGCTACAAAACAACGACCTGATTCTTACAAGAGAAACAATCCAGAGCAAGAATAACACCGTGCCCGATCAGGAGTCGCAAGAGATGCTGAACTGCCTCGTCAGCCTATCCTGTTCCTGGCACAAGCGTCACCGTCACATCGGCAGGGGTGATCTCAACACTAATATCAGGAGGGGCCGACACCTGCACCGCTAACACATAGCTCCCTGCCCCTTCTCCACTCACATCGACCACTGGATGGATTTCTAGATTGTTCAGTTTGGGCAATGGCCCCTTCAAGGTAACAGTCACAGCAGATGGAGAGACGGTCCCCACCAGATTTGGCGCCAGATTCTTCAGTGCCACCGGCACCGTGGCCGTCACCTTCCCAGGCAGCGGCGCAATATAGATCGACACCGTGACCGTCGAGAGCGTCGTGCTTGAAACCCCTGGCGGAAGCACCAGGGCTTTCACCAGAGTCTGTGTCGTCGTCGCTCCAGTAATATCGATGGTCTCCGTATCAATATAACTCACATCTCCCAGCCCTGGCGTCGTCCCCTGAATCGTAATGGTAGGTGGCGCCACCAGAACCCCCGTGACCGCATAGCCGTCAGCAGGATTACCATGCACCTGCGCGACTACTGGAACCGTGCGATACGAACCAGTCGCAAGCGTCGGGGTATCGTTCGGGTTCGAGCTAGGAACCACATACCACCACAGCGCAAAGGCAGAGACCAGGGCTAGCAAAAAACGCAAACCCAGGGTATGAAAGATAAAATGCGTGATAGCGCGCAATCCGCCAACAACGCGGCGCTTTATAGGATGAGAAGGCAAGCTCTCTTTTGGCAGCATCCCTTACACTCGATTCCGACGCATACGCCTTAGGTACGATCTCCAGTCTTCAATTTATCGCGTGCAAAGCCGCCAGTAGTTCCCAACGGTATCCGGCCAGAAGCGCTATTTCGGCGCATGTGCCGTCGTGGCGCCCTGCTAGCAAGCAGCATGCGTCGCAGACGCTCTTCACTCACATTGCGAATGAGCCGCCCATGCTCGGCCAGTGAAATCGTCCCGGTCTCCTCCGACACAATGATCGCCAGCGCATCGGTCTGCTCCGTCAGGCCAAGCGCCGCGCGATGCCGCGTCCCTATATCAGCATACGCGCTCACTGCCTCGGAAAGTGGAAGCAACACCGCCGCAGCAATCAACCGATCACCACGAATAATCACCGCGCCATCGTGCAGCGGCGCATTGGGATAGAAGATCGTCAACAAGAGTTCGGCGCTGACCAGCGCGTCCATCCGCACCCCGGTGGCCGCATAGTCCTCCAGGCCAGTACTGCGCTCAATACAGATCAACGCCCCTGGCTGGCGCCGATCTTTCAGACGTACCGCCGCCTGGCAGATCTCATCAACCGTGCGCTCAGTTCCGCGCGAAAAACTCGTGCGCGGAAGGTTCATCACCTTGCTGCTGCGCCCCAGGTATTCCAGCACGCGCCGGAGCTCCGGTTGAAAGATCACCGGCAGCGCGATCAATGCCGCCGGAATCGAGTACCGCAACAACCAGTTGAGCAAGGTCAGTTGAAAGATAGAACTGATCAGGATACCAGCGAGTAAGACAATTACCAGACCTTGCAGAATCTGGTCGGCGCGCGTACCACGCACCAGCACAAGAATGCTATAGATGATCAGCGCAACAATGAGGATGTCAAGCGCATCGCGCCAGGTCAAACGATCAAGCAGCAAATGGAGGAGTGTGATCATGTCGTTCCCCCCTGCCGCCCAGGACCATAGGAACGTTCCTCAGATGGGAACGCCCAGACATTCACCAGCTTTTTACTTCGCGTTGCCCACACAGCAAAGCTCCAGGATACCTCTATCCAGGCGCGCTCTGCCATCTCTTGCCTCGTGATCTAGACCTGGCGCGCGCGCAGTTCCTGCAACTGCTGCATGCGCTCATAAGCAATGCGATTATCTGGATCCACTTTGGCAAGGTTGCGGTAGACACGCACCGCCTGTTCGTACTCGCCAACCTCCGAATAGGTTTGCCCAAGTAGATCATACGCCTCAAAGTTGCTTTTGTCCATTGCAATAAGTTGTTGCAACGCAGCGACGGCTTCCTTGACCTGATGACTGGCAAAGTAATGTCGGGCAAGCACCGATTGATGCTGCGTCGCTTCCTCCCGCAGTCCCGCCTGGAGGCAGTATTGCACCATCTCCATGCGCGCCTGCACGTCATCGGGAATCAGTTGTATCACCTGGCGGAAGGCGCTGAGCGCCTCCTCGCGGTTGCCCATATCCCAGTATATCCCCGCAATACGTTGAAGCGCCTTAGCGGCCTCACCTGGCTGACCAGCATGCAGATGGAGTTCCACCGCGCTGCGCATCTCGCTCAGCCCCTCATCAAGCAGACCCCAACCCACGTAAATATCGCCAAGCTCGGCATGCGGCGCAGGCTCCTGAGGCGCTAGCACACACATCTTTTTCAGCAGATCGATTGCCATCTCCACCTGCTTATTGGCGCGATACTGCCTGACCAACTGCGCGTACTCTTGCAGGCCAGCCGGCATATCTCCCCTTTGAGCCAGAGAAGAGGGCGCTGACGCATGAGAAGCCGATGGGGTTGACGTATACACGGCCCCCTGGGCAGGCAGCACCTGCTTCAGTTGCTGCACCACCGCCTGCGCCCGCTCAACCTGCCCTGCTTGCTGATAGGCTTTTGCCAGCGCGAGCGAGATTTCCACATCTGGCGCGTGATGCTCCTCATGGTCTTCGCGCGGGCGCGCCGCCCATACAGTGGCCTCAACAGGTGAGCGCCGCGACGCAATGGCTGCCTCTTCCAACTCGTGGACGGCGCTCATCCCATTCGTCGCCCCGCCCTGGTCCAGGAAGCACTTTGCAACAGCATAGCGGCAGAGAACTTCCATCCCCGGCCCATTCATGGCCTGCTGATAGCTCGTCATCGCCTCATTGAAGCGCCCCGCCTGTTGTTGAATCTGCCCAAAGCTATAGCGCAGATCAACATTGGAGGGAGATGCCTCCACCGCCTGAGCATATTCACGCGCCACCACCTCATAATAACGCTGGCCGTCTCCGCGCAGCGCCTTGAGCAGACGCCCCAGCACTTCCAGCGCCCCCACTCGATTAGCTCCAGCGCCCATCGCCCCCACCATGCTTGGCGCGGCGCTCGTCCCAACGCCAGTCGCCACCGCAATCTGCCAGCGCGCTAAGGCCGCCGCGTTGCGCGGATCAAGTTGCAGCACCCGCTGATATTCGCCAATCGCCTGCGCCGCGCGCCCAGCTTTCATTAACGCCAGGGCATAATTCAGGCGCATCGGCACATGATTTGGATTCTCCTGGAGAGCCTGTTCATATTCCTGAATCGCCTTATCAGGATAGCCAATGCGCAAATACGATTCCGCCGCTGCCATCCGCTCGCGCATCAACTCCTCAGCGCGCCCATGCGACGCGAGCAGATTGATCAGGCGCACACGATAGGTCAGATTATTCGGTTCAAGCTCCAGAATACGCCGATAGGTTGCAATCGCATCATCGACGTGCCCATTGACCAGGTAGGTATCAATCAAAATGCCATATTTTGTAATCGCCTGCTCGGTCTTCCCCTGCTTGACATAAATCTCCCCCAACATCAGATGCACATCTAGATATTGCGGCGCCATCTCAACCACGCGCAGGCACTCCTCGATAGCCGCCGTCAGCAGTCCATGCGAGACATACTTCTCAATATCGCGGACAGAAGCAATGACCTGCGACCGCAGCGGCTCAGGCAGCGGGGGAATCCCACTCGGAGCCGGGCCTAAAGCCCCGCTGGGCGCGCGCAATGGGGCAGAACCCACACCAGCCGCGCCCAGCAGCGCCTTGAGCGGATCGGCTTGCGTCCCAACCACCGAGGCTCCGCTGGGCGCCGCTCCATATGCCAGCGCCGCCAGTGGACCAGAAGGACCATTCGCCCCCTGCATCGAACCAGGCGCCATGACCGCAGGCTGAGGAGCAGACTGGCCGGCCAGGGCATTGAGCGTTTGCAACGGACTAGACATCTGCGCTTGCTGCGCACTCGCCGGAGCCGGACTGGAGAGCCAGTCATCAACACTGACAGGAGGATTAGCTGGCCTACCAGCGGCGTTCCCAAAGGAGACAGTGGGAGGTTCATTGGACGGCGGGAACGAGATCGTCGCATGTTCAGCCAGCCCAGCTTGATCAGGCGAGGAACCACGCTGGCCGAAGGTCACAGTCGGTGGCTCAGCAGGCTCTCCCCCTCCCGCTTGCATTTCAGCCTCGGCCATCATCTGCTCAACTTCAGCGATCTGATCCTGCCAGCCGCGACTGCGCAAGAAGCCCAGCAGCGCATTATAGACCGTTTCCGTCTGGTCCAATTCGCCCAGCGCGCGATGCGCCTCAGCAGCTTCATGGCACAGTTGGATAAGCTGATCTGATTCCTCCAGGGTCAATGCATCTAGATTCACCCGATCAACGGCCTCATCAAAATGCTGCGCGGCGGAGCCCAGATCACACATCGCCCGATAACACTGGCCAAGCGCATAAAAGCAAGAGAGCGCGTAATCAGGATCATTGAGCAATTCCCCAAATTGCTCAATCGCCTCTTCCCAACGCTCCTGCTCTTGATAGAGCCAGCCCAGGAAATAGCGGGCATCGGGTCGATCAAAGCCGCTGCTGATGATCTGCTCGCACAGATCAATCGCTTCGTCAATACGCCCTTCCGTCTGGGCTGCCTGCGCCTGGCGCAGCGCGCTGGCAACCTGCGCCGCTGTCATTCGTTTGCGCCCACCTTGCTCATTTGATCCCCCACGCCCGGCATTTCCTGCCCCTTTGCCGCCCCCTTGCGCCGCTGGTGGTGGTCCTTTCTTCGCCATGCTGTTCCCCGTCCTGCCCATGATGTCTGCGCTCAACGCCTCTAGCCCGGCGACCGCATCCCGCGCCGCTGGAGAGGCCATCCCCGGCACTGTCGCCGGGGGAACAGAGAATGCGCCTGTTGACGAACTCGCCTGAAGCCCGGCGAGTGGTCCTGTCCACAGCGGAACCCCACCCTCGCTGAGATCAGACGAAGCCGAAAGCGCGTAGACGGCTGATGACTCACGGATCGTCTTATTCGCTACCGAGCCGCCAGCCGAGCCATCCACAATAGAAGCAAGCAGTTCTTGCGCCTGCCTGTTTCCAGCATCGGCTCGTAATACCTCCTCGCAGTGCAGGGTGGCTCTGGTTAGTTCACCTCGTTGGGCATATGCTCTTGCCGCAGCAAGACGCGCCTGAAGCGCAGCGGAAAACTCCCGCTTACTCTCAAAATGGGTAGCAAGCCGCTCGTATGGCCCTGGCTCCTCAGGCAAGAGCTGCGCTGCTTTCTGCCAGGCAGCTTCGGCACGCGCCGTCTGACCCGCATCAGCATAATAATCGCCCAAAGCCAGATAGCTCTGGAACGCATCCGCAGGCCGCTGGAGAATAACCGAGAGTTCAGCCACCTTCCCCAGGGCAATCACGTTGGCCGCATCCTGCTCAAGCACATAGTGGTACTCGGCTAATGCCGCTTCCCATTGCCTGTTCTGCATATAGCAGAAGCCCAACCCGCGATGCGCGCCAGGATCAGCAGGAAACTCTGCCAGCGCCTGTTCATATTGCCTGGCCGCTTCAGCCCACTGGCGATCCCACCGGAGGCTATCGGCCCGGCTCATGGCCGCCGCAAACATCTCCCGATTCCCTGGCATGAACTCCGATCCCCCTCAAGCGCGTTCCCTACGCAGGTCATCCCTCGGCGCGCTACGCCAGGTTCTTGCTGGAGGTTCGTCAACGCTGCGCCAGCAGGCCAGTGGTGGCGGCGCCTGCCCGCGTCCAGCCATGCCTCACTCGCGCCTAGTATAACACAACAGCGACATTCCCCTCTGGCTGAGCAAGCGGCATCGTTAGCCTGAGCGCTTGCCATATCGCGTGCCGCAACAGCCCTGGAGCCAGTGAGCGCGTTTCTATGCTGTGGTACTAAGGTACTAGCAAGAACGCACAAGCGGCATTCACCGTTCTGCTACCTTGTCTAGCAATTTTCTAGCCGTTTTCTCACTAACGCCTATCTCACTATCCTGCTGCCCCAACGCTCCCTGGTCACTGGAAAACGCGCTTAGCCGCGATAATTGATAAACTGCAACTCAACCGGGTAATCCTGTTTCTTGAGCGTGGCTATCACCGCTTGAAGATCATCACGGCTTTTGCCTACCACCCGGATAGCATCGCCTTGAATCTGCGGGCGCACCTTGGGGTGCTGATCACGGATCAGCTTAGAAATCTGCCGCCCCAACTCCTGAGAGATGCCCTGTTGCAACTCAAACGTCTGCCGAACCTGGCTGCTCGCCGCCGGTTCAATCTTCCCCGGCTTGAGAATCTTCAGCGACAGATTGCGCTTCACCAACTTGCTCTCCAACACATCGCGCACACTCTTCAGCGTGAACTCACTATTCGTCGTGATCGTAATGCTCTTCTTCGCCTCGTAGCGAAGCTCTGTTTTCGTATCCTTGAGATCAAAGCGCGTCGTCACCTCGCGCCGCGTCTGATCCAGCGCGTTGATCAGTTCTTGCTCATCAAACTGCGAGACCACATCAAACGAACTCTCTCCGGCCATCTCGTTCATCCCCTTTGCTTCCTCATCAAAGGCTATAGCGGCCTTATTGTATCTTACTGAGAGGGGCTTGACAAATGCGCCGACGCCTCTCGGCGCTTGCACTCTTGTTTCCACTCTCAGGCTAGGATAGAATAAGCCTTGCTATCTCTAAGGTGCAACAGGAGCGCGCCATGAGCAGAACCACCAAAGCGGCCTCCCTCTACCAGTTGCAGCAGCTTGATGCAGAACTAGACCGCATACAGAGTGAGGCCCAGACCATCAGTGCGGCCTTACAGAATGACGTAGCCACGCGCCAGGCCACCCAGGAACGCGAGGACGCCCAGCGCGCCTTGCAACAGCGCCAGCAAACACTGCGCGCCGCTGAACAAGAGCTCGCCGACCTGGCGGCGCGCATCCAGGGCCATCAAACCCGGCTCTATAGCGGCAGCATCGCCAACCCGCGCGAATTGGGATCGTTGCAACAAGAAATCCAGCACCTGCGCGCGCTTCAGAACACCCAGGAGGATCGCGTCCTGGAGGCAATGGCTGCCGTAGAGGACGCCCAGGCCCATGTCGCCAGCAAAATCGCCCAGCAAGCAACGGCCCAACACGCGCGCCAGCAGGAACAGACCATCCTCACCGAACGTCAACGCCAGGGAGAAGCCCGATTGGCCGAACTCCGCCAGCGACGGCAGAGTCTCGCCGATACTATCGAACCTCCCCTGCTTCAACGCTACGAACAGATTCGCCGGACACGCGGTGGCAAAGCAGTCGCGCTCGCCGAAGGTGGCGCCTGTCAGGGTTGCCGCGTCACGCTCACGGCCAGCGATATGCAGCGCCTGCGCACCAGCGCCGAGGTGATCACCTGTAGCAACTGTGGACGCATGCTCTATCTACCCTGATCTCTCTATCAGACCAGCAGCGCATCACTTGAGGAGGCGATATGATCGAGCCAGGCCAGCGATTGATCCTTCGCACCGATGGCGGCTCACGCGGCAATCCTGGCCTGGCGGGCGCTGGGGTCATCATCGAGAACGAGGCTGGCAAGCTGCTGGCACAGGGGCGCAAGTTTTTGGGCAGAATGACGAATAACCAGGCTGAATATCACGCGCTGATCCTTGGCCTGCAAGCGGTTGCGCGCTATCAACCAGCATCCGTGCAGGCCTTTCTGGATAGCGAGTTGGTCGTCCACCAGATGAACCAACGTTATCAGGTCAAGGACGCCGGGCTGCTCCCGCTCTACCAGCAGGCCAGAAAACTGGCCGCCATGCTGCCAGAGATTCACTTCGCGCATGTCCCTCGCGGGCAGAATCAGCGTGCGGATGCACTGGCAAACGCTGCGATGGACGAGTACCAAAGAAGGGACTCCAGGGACCGATGAAGGTCTTGCCGACGATCTGGAAATCCAGGAGCGCAGGGCGTCTGGTACGCCCTACCCGCACACGTCGCTGGTACTGGCGGCTGCTGCGCACAATGGCGATTGCCCTGACGCTCGTCGTCCTGCTGGTCGGACTGCTCTGGTGGCGGCTCAACGCCACCGTCACCAGCTTTAATGGCGCGCACTTCAACCAGCAGGACAACGCTGTCTGGGCAGAGCATGCCTGGGTCGGGCAGGCGCACACTCCCCAGGAGTATGACGCCCTGGCCGCCCTGCTCCAGCGCGAAGAGATCGGCTACCTCTTTCCCCACGTTGGCCCGCTGGATGGCGATGGACATATCCCGCCAGAACTCTATCCCAACGCCGCCACCTTTGTCCGCGAAATGAAAGCGCGGCTGCCTGATCTCAAAATCCTCGCCTGGATTGGGCAAGAGGAGATAGACGGGGGCGGCCCGCTCGATATCTCCAATGCCCACACCCGCGCCCGCATCGTGACCGAGGCGCAGCGTTTTACGCATGATTTCGGCTTTGACGGGGTCCACTACGACATCGAGCCGGTGCATAATCTCAACCCCCACTTCCTCGATCTGCTCGATGAGACCCGCGCCGCCATCGGCCCGACGAAGCTCATCTCCATCTCGGCCCCCAAATGGGCGCCTGCCGCGCGGGTCATCCCCTTTGTGCAGGCCATCTCCGGGCGCGGCTCAGCCTGGTGGACCACCTACTACTTCTTGACCGTCAGCGCGCACATCGATCAGCTCGTCGTGATGATGTACAACACCGCGCTGCCCACCTCCAGCCTCTACCAGACGTTCGTCAAACAGGAAACCGAACACATTCTCGACGCCAACAACCAGGCGCGACGTCCCGCCCAGGTCTTGATCGGCATCCCCACCTACCATGATAACGGGCCTGGCTTCCACGATTCCGCCGAGAATATGCTCAGCGGCTTGCAAGGCGTGACGGCTGGCCTCAACAGCGGAGAAGACACCAGCCACTTTGGCGGGATAGCCATCTATCCCCTCTGGCTGACCACCCAGAGCGATTGGCAAACCTACAACCACCTCTGGCTGGGCGCATGAGCGCAAGCGCCTCAGCTGCCGCCTGCCAGGCGATTACGCCTCAGCCTTGGGCAGCGGCCCCCCGTCTGGCGGCATCTTCTCGCGCTCCCCCGACTCCCCAGGCTCAGCAGGTTCGCGGCGATAGAGCATCCAGCGTCTCGGCTCTGGCAACCCCAGCGGCTGCACATCTCCCGAAAAGATGCGCGAGGCATCTGGCGACCCCAGGGCGCCCCTCGTCGCCTCTGTGGACCGATCCGCCTGTCCGGCAGGTGGCGTCTCCACCAGGCGGCCAGGTGTCAGATAATGCCCAAGAATCAGCGCGCCTCCCACCGCCAGGGGCACCAGACCAGCCAGCAGCCAGGGACCAATATGGTAGGGACCAGCGAGCGACGGTGGCACATAAAACCCGATGGGGTACAAACCCAGCGTCAGCGCCAGCCCAACCATCGCCGTAATCAACCCACCCTGAAGCACACCCGTTCGCCGCATCAACAAGGGTCTGGTCAAGCTGTTGCGACGTTTATCAGGCGGCGTAATGCCACGCGCAATCATTGCCATCCGCTCGCGGTGTTCTAAATAGCGCCGCAGCGAGAGAAAACTCATAAAAACAATGAAAACGAGCAGCCACCCCAACGCAATTATCAAGAGATCATTCATCGTCTCGCCTCTGAAAAGCGGCTTCAGCCTGCGGCCGCTCTTGCAAACCACACCGAAATCCTACTGGTTAGAGGGGGTGTTCGCGAGCTTTGTTTCGTGCTATTATACAGGGTAATGATGATCGGCTCAAGCAAGACCGGCTCTCAACACTGCTCAAACACCATGGCGCCATCCCTATCGCGCGCCAAACCACTGATCACTGAGGGACTATTCTATTATGACGAGTGAGGGTCCGCGAAACTTTTTGCACCGGTTTCTGCTCAAACAGGACATGAAAGAAGAGCCGATGCCGCTCTCAGTGCGGACCTTTGAGTCCTATCCTACCGCGCTTGCGCAAACACAACCCATCACGCAAGAGATCGAGAGCGAGATGGAACTGGTGCGTCGCTCGTGCGCCGGGGATCAGGATGCCTTCGCTGTCCTGGTACACATCCACCAGCGGCGCGCTTTTGTGCTGGCCTTCCGTATGTTGAATAACCATGAAGAAGCCAGCGAGGCCGTGCAAGAAGCATTTCTGGCCGCCTGGCAGGGACTGCATACCTTTCGCGGCGAGGCGCGGTTCTCCACCTGGCTCTACCGGATCGTCTATCACTGTTCCTTGAGGATACTCGAGCAGCGCCGCCGCGATACTCGCGACCTGGAGGCTGCAACGGCCCAGGCCGAACACCGCGCCACCCTGGAATCTGGACAAGAGATTCAATCGCTGGTCACAGAACATGAGCGCCAGGAGACGATCAAACAAGCCATCCAGGAACTACCAGGCAAGTACCGCGCCGTCTTGATCTTACGTCACCTTCAGGAATACACCTATGAAGAGATCGCTCAGACGCTCAGCCTTCCGGTAGGCACCATCAAAACCCACCTGTTCCGCGCGCGCAACCTCCTCAAAGAACGACTGCAATTCCTGGAACACGACGAATCAGCCCTTGCATCCGCCAATCCTACCAGCACAGCTCAGTCCTCCTTAGCCCCTGAAGAGCCATCTCCTTCGCTTCTGGCCCGGCTCACTCCCTCATTTCTGCGCTTGGGACCAGCAAGCGAGAGAGGAAGGGGGGATGGCGCATGACCTGTTCACGGGCACAAAACCTGCTTCAACTCTATATCGATCAGCGACTCAGTCTGCCACGCACGCGAGCATTGGAGCGCCATCTTGCGCAGTGTTCCACCTGCCGCGCCGAATGGATGCTGCTTGAGGATGTCGTCGCAGAAGTCCACAGCCTGAGCAACGTCGTAGAGCCTCCCTGGCTCGCTGACGCGATTATGACCAGCATTGCCCAGACCACCGCGCAGGCTCCAGTAGAGCGACCAGCCGCGCCGCACCAGCGAAGGCAACGCGCAAGCGAGCGCGTATCTTTCCGCCCAGCGGCACGCGATCTCGTCCTCTCATCCATGCTGGCAACCATCGTCGTGCTGAGCTTCATCTTCGTCCAACCGGCGCTGCGCAGCGCTCTGGTCAGCAGCATCAATCCTCTGGTCGTCTCGGCGCTGGGCGGACTCCAATTCTTGCTCTCGCCCAATGGGGGCGTCATCGGCTGGTTCGTCTGCATGCTCCTGGGCATCTGCATCACCCTCCTGCTCGCTGGCAGGGAGGCCCGCTCGCTCTGGCGCCAGCGCATCCGCAGTTGGCTCCCGCAGAATTGGCCCTAGCTCGCTCCAACTCACCTCTATCAGAGCGCCTCTCCCACATGGCATAATGAGGAAAGCCCGGAGCATCTTCTCATACGACGCTCTTCCCAGGAGGACATGAATGCAGGCAACGTTACCTGATTTGCAAGCGTACCGTCGTTTCTTCCCCCCGCTCAGCCACACGATGCAAGAACAACCCGTCGTCTTTTTTGTTAACCCCGGTGGCACGCAGGTAAACTCCCAGGTCATTGATGC
>JBJKSJ010000123.1:0-6122 GCA_046704085.1 Ktedonobacterales bacterium
CTTTAGAATAGTTTTACTCGACAATGAACGCCGCGCCGCTCACGAGCGGCGCGGCCTCGCATAGGGAGGCTGCGCTGATGGCAGATCGCGTGGGACAGCAGCTTGGGGATTATCTCTGATCTGCGCGGACATGAACAGGCTGGGATTCGCCCGGCTATCATCGTGTCTAACGAAGCGTTCAATCGGCACAGCGGCTTGTTCACCGTTGTGCCGCTCACCACCGAGAAAGAATACCGCCTGGCGCGCCCCACTGAGGTCGCCTTACCAGCCGGGACAGCAGGGCTGCCCCATGACTCGATTGCGCTCCCTCAGCAGATACGCACGATCTCGGCCTTGCGAGTGAAACCGCCGCTGTATGGTCCTCTGATTGATAAAGACCTGCGCCAGACGCTGGCAAACCAGATACTCCTCCACCTTGGGCTGGATGATCTGGAAATGCTGGAGTTTGAGAAGTAGTGTTAGGCGTGCTTGCTGCGCGCCAGGGCGACCAGCACCACGCCGGTCAGAATGAAGACCAGCGCCAGCCCTTCGATGCCGGTAATCTGCTCGCCCGCCAGGGCCGCGCCCAGCAGCAGGGCGACCAGCGGGTTGGCGTAGGCGTAGCTGGTCGCCAGGGCCGGGCGCACCCGCTTGAGCAGGTAGCCATAGGCGCTGAAGGCCACCAGCGAGCCAAAGACGATCAGATAGCCCAGCGCCCAGAGGGAGACTGCCGGAGGCGGTCCCGCGAAACGCTCTTGATGCGCCAGCCCCAGCAGAACCAGCACGCTGCCCCCGGCCAGCATCTCCACCGCGCTGGACATCGCCCCATTGGGCAAGGAAAGGTGCTGGCTCCAGACCGAGCCAAGCGCCCAGGAGGAGGCTGCCAGCACCAGGATGATCGCGCCCAGGGGCGTCGCGCTCAGCCCACCGCCCAGATTCAGCAAGACGATGCCCACGAAGCCGACGAGCAGCCCGGCCCATTCGGCCCGCCGGGGCCAGCGCCCCCAGATGCGGGCGAACAGCACGGCCCACAGCGGCACGGTAGCGACGATCAGCGCGGCCACCCCCGAAGCCACATATTGCTCGGCGAAGACCACGCCGCCATTGCCGCCCACCAGCAGCAGCAGGCCCACAATGGCCGCGCCGCCCCACTGGCGGCGGCTGGGCGTGGGCGCGCCGCGCAGGCGCAAAAAGACATACAGGATGGCTCCAGCGATCAGGAAGCGGAATCCGGCTCCCAGAAAAGGGGGAAAGCCCTTGAGGACTTCGCGGATCGCCAGATAGGTCGAACCCCAGATGACATAGACCGCCAGCAGCGCCAGGCCAATGGAAAGCCAGCTTCGCCTGTTGGTTGGCTGGCCTGGACTGGGCGCCGTTTCGGGCGCGCCGGGCGAGTCCGTCTGCGCGGCGTCGGGCGGCGCGGATTCAGCCCTGGCAAAGACCGCCAGCGATCCAGAGGCCCCCGCGCGCTCGGTCGCGTGAAAACGTCTTAAACGAGCAAATGGCAGATTCATGTCTTTATTTTAGAGAATAATTCATCTAAAATGAAGAGGAAATGCAAAGCATTTCTCCTCCGATGCTGCTAAAGGAAAGGTGAAACGCCATGCTGACTTTCGATCATGAAAAGCTGCTGGATGCTCCCGGCTGGGAGCTGCTGCGCGCCTTGCAAGAGGATGCGCGGCTCTCTTTCAGCGAACTGGGCCGCCGGGTGGGCCTCTCGCCGCCAGCCGTTGCGGAGCGGGTGCGCAGGCTGGAAGAGGCGGGCATTATCACCGGCTATCACGCGCAGGTGAATACCGAAAAGATCGGCTTCGCGCTGATGGCCTATATTCGAATGAGTTCGGCCTGCGAACACTGGGGGCGTCTGAGCGCGCTGACGCGCGAACTGCCTGAAGTGCTGGAATGCCACCGCATCAGCGGGGAGGATTGTTTTCTGCTGAGGGTGGTCGTCTCCTCAGTTCCCCACCTGGAGGCGCTCATCAACCAACTTGCCCCCTATGGCCGCACGATCACGTCGATTGTGCTTTCTTCGCTCGTGCGGCGGCGCATCATCGGGGAGTCTCCGCTCTCTCAGGGCCAGGACCAGCAGGCTGGTGATTGAAATGGGACTTCTGGTTCGTCTGCATTGACGGATAGGTTTTCACACCATATAGTGAAGCGAAACTATAAAGCAGGCTGCAATCTGCTTGACGCAGGCGCAGCCTGTTGAGAGGAAGCGTACAGAGAGGAAGGCATGGGAACCCCTACCAAACGACCAAAACCAAAATCCGGCCAGGCGGCGGGGAAGAACGCCAGCGGCACGCAAGGCGCCGGGCAGCCAACGACAAACGCTGGGCAGCCTGGCGCCAAAACAGCCGCGAACGGGACGCAGACCACCTCCAAAGCAGCGAATGGCGCTGCTCAGGCGGAATCCAAAACGACCAGCAGCGGCGCGAGCGCGACTGTGATTCAAACCACAGCCCCGGCTGCCACCGCGAAGCTGCCACCGCTGAAGCCGCCGCCGACCAAACGCGATCAAAAACGCGACATACGCCGCGAAGAGATCAGCCGCCGGATCGATGAGCGCCGCCAGCAGCGCGCCCGCGAGCAGCGCAGCCGACTGATCAAGCGCGGGCTGTTCATCGGCACGCCGATCTTGCTGGTCGTGCTGGTGCTGGGCTATATTCTCTACAATGTCTTCTTCGGCCCCAGCGTCGCAGCCTATCTCAAAGGCAATACCATCGATGGCATCCCCTGCAATCAGGGCGAGCAATTGCAGACGCACTATCACGCGCATCTCGAACTCTATATCAGTGGGAAGCTGGTTGCGATTCCTGGGAACGTTGGCCGCCAATCTATCACCGGGTGCTACTACTGGCTGCATGTGCATGACGACCCCGGCGATGAGGGCGTGATCCACGTCGAAGCGCCCGCGAACCAGTCCTACACGCTGCATGAGTTCTTCGACATCTGGGGCCAGACGCTTAGCGCGACGAACCTGCTGGGCCATCAGGTAGACGCCTCGCATAAGCTGACGATCTACATGTTTAGTCCGTCGCAGGATGCGATCAATCAGTATAATCAGCAGGTGCAGGCCGCCGAGGCGCAGGGCCAGAATCCGCCGCCATTTACGGTGAGTCCGCCGAGCGATCTCAAACCCTATACCGGCGATCCGAGTAAGATTGATATTACCCCACACGAGGTCATCTATATCGAATACGGGACGCCTCTTTCTCAGCCCACCCCCTGGACGTTCCTCTCCTCGGAATAGCCGCAACCAGGCAGAGCCGTGAGCGGCGCGGGTAATAGAGCGTTATCCGCGCCGCCACTTTTTTTGCCATCAGCCTGGCGCGGCGTCCGCGCGCTCAGCGCCTCTGCTCGGCAGGTTTGCGCGCACCATCGCCAGCAGGTCCGGCATATTGAAGGGCTTGCGCAGCAAAATACCCTCCTGGATGCCCTCCAGCGAGAGATCAAACGACGTGACACCGCTGAGAAAGATAACTGGCAATCGCTGGGCGGCGGGATCGGCCCGCAGCCGCAGATAAACCTCCGCGCCGCTGATGCCCGGCAGGCGCACATCCAGCAGCACCAGATCAACCGGCTGCTCCGCCAGCAGCGCCAGCGCCTCTTCGCCATTGGGTGCAATCTGCACACGCCAGGCAGCATTGCTCTCCAGCAGCAGGTTCTCGCGGATTGCCTGGGCGGTTCTGGCGTCATCCTCGACGATCAGGATGCGCCAGCCTTCTTCGGGTGGAGGCGTCGGAGTAGCTTCGGCAGGAGATGCGGGTGGGGCAGGAGGCGCGGCTGGGGCTGGCAGGATCGCTGTCCTGCGCCGCCAGCAGGCGCAGAGGCATCTCAACCAGCGCCTGGACCGCTGCCTGCCCATCGCATCCCTCCTCTCGTGCATCGTCGGCATGCCATACTCCCTTGCAAGCATCATAGCGGAGTTTGTTGAGCTTGTCAAGCGAGCAGACGAGCGAGCATCGCCGCCCCTCCCTCAGTAATCATCCTGAACTCGGACGAAGATCGAAACATGGTACGATAGATGCGCAGGAAAGCGCGGCATCATACCGCATCCGGTTGAAGAGGCGCGGTGTGCCTGTAGCGCCGACCTCCATGTCGGCGAACGCCACGTGTAGCCCCGGCCTCTGTGCCAGGCAACGCTGGGCTGAAAAACATAGAAGGGATGGAAGCGCATGTTTATCTCTGTGACGAAGATCAAACTGCCGAAGGAACCAATGGAGCAAATGGCCCAGGCGTTCAGGCGGGGCGCGCAGGACTTGAAGCAGTTCCCTGGCTTTCTGGGCTTTGAACTCTGGCTGAATGAAGATACCCTGGAGGCCGTGTCGCGCTGGGAATCGCGCGAGGCAATGGAGGCATATTCCCACAGCGACATCTTCCAGGCGCATCACAGCGGCGTCGCTGGCGCCGCTGGGCACGGCGCGGGTGGACATGGCGCCACTCCGGCGCACGGTCACGGCGCCGCTGGGCCAGGCGCCGCGCAGATCGAATACTACAACGGCGAAGTAGTAGCATAACCCCTCGGCAAGGGTGGAGGATCTTGTACCTCCGGCTTCTAGCCGGACCGTCCTGGGGCGGGGTCGGGCGCGCTTCGCCGCCACAGGCGCTGGCGCGCGTAGGCGGCCAGTTCGCCAACGTTCAGGAAGGCGCAGGTCGTCAGGCCATGCACGACCACCGGCAGCAGGATGGAGCGCGGCGCGGGCTGGAGGATATAGAGCATGCTGAAAAGCGCGCCCGCCATGCCCACGCCCGCCACGCTCAGCCAACTCCAGCCGCCCAGCCGGTGATAGAGCGCGTAGGCGGCAGTGCTGACCAGCCAGCCCAGCGCCAGCGAGCCAGACCAGCGGGCCACGAGGGTCAGCACCAGGCCGCGATAAAACAGCTCCTCCGCTGGAGCATTGAGGAAGAGATAATAGCTGCTCTGCAAGACATGATCGGCCAGCGTGGGCAGGCGAAAGCGCGGCAAGATCAGCGCGCGATAGATGGCAGCCAGGGCACCGAACGGAATGCCAATCGCCAGCCCCAGGCCGATCTGCTGCGCGGCGCGCCCCCAGGAGAGCGCGGGCAGGCCGATCTCCGCCAGGGGCAGCCGAAAAAGCCAGGCCACCAGCAGCGGCGCCACCAGCAAAGGGATCATGCGGGTCGGCGCGTCAATACGCAGCCAGCGCCAGGTATCGGCGGGTGTGGATCGTCGTGGCCGTAGAATGCTGGCTGACGCCTCTCGAATTGCCAAACACAAATCCTTTCAGGAGCGCCGCGCCTGGGCGAGCAGGCCCGCAGCCGAGATCGCCATGAGCAGCCCGGCGAAGATGAAGATCGTCGCGCGCGTCCCATAGGTGGGCATCAGCCAGAAAACCGGCACGAACGTGCCCAGGATGCTGCCCACCGTCGAGAGCGCGTAGAGCCGCCCGGCGGTGCTGCCCGCGCTGCCCACCGCTTTGACGCGCAGCCGGATGGCAAACGGCGAGACACAGCCAAGCAGGCTCACCGGCAGCGCGAAAAGCAGCAGCATGGCGATCAGCGGTCCGGCAGAGATGTCGCTGTCGGATGCCGCGAACGCCTGCGCCGTCCAGACCAGCACGCCGCTGGCAATCAGCGGGATCAGGCCAATCGTCGCGGCGGCCAGCGCGGTCAGCCGATAGAGCGCCAGCGCAGAGGGCGCGTGGTCGGCCAGTCGCCCGCCCAGATAATAGCCAATCGTCAGATAGATCAGCGTCAGGCCGATCAGGTTGGCCCAGACGAACTGCGAATCCCCAAAGTAGGGCGCGAGCAGGCGCGCGGCGGTCATCTCCACCGCCAGCGAGGCCATGCCCCCCAGGAAGACCAGCGCGATCAGCAGCCAGCCCTGGTCGGGCGCGGCGCCCGCAGCGGCCAGTTCAATGGCGCCGGGCTTCTGCGCCTGCTGTGTTTTGCTGACGGGCTTCGAGGTCTTTTTCGAGCGCGAGCGGGTTCCGGGCGTGGGTCTGTTCACGGGCATGCGATGGTCTACTCCAGCATATAGAAGGTCTTGGCATCGCCTACATAGTAGCATGGCCTGGTCGGGCAGGGCAAGGCAGGCGGGCGACTGAAGTCGCCCGCCTCTCGTTTGCACAGCGTGCCTGCCAGGCTGAGCCAGGCAGGGACGCTCAGGTGATATTGCGGTT
>JBJKSJ010000124.1:0-5366 GCA_046704085.1 Ktedonobacterales bacterium
CAGACCCACCGGGATCGGGTGGGCGCGGCGGCGCAGCAAGGAGGCTTCGGCAAAGGAATGCTGGGACTGGCCGATGAAGAGATCGGCCAGAATGAGCGCAAAGACCTGCTCATCCAGCAGGCGCAGGACATCGGCCAGCGAGGCAACGGTATGGGCCTCGTAGCCCTCCTCGCTCAGCATGATGGCAAGCAGATCGCGCAGCTCATCATCGGGTTCTATCACCAGAACACGCGGCGGCCCAGAGCTGGCAATAGCCATGCTGCATCCCCTTCCAAGGCAAGATGGACACCAAAACAGCCAGCGCGCCTGCGTCAGACGTACACTGGCCTGAGGGAGCTTCCTTCGATCAAGAGCGGGCTGACCTATCTGAAACGATCGCTCGCGCAGCATCGTTCCGTAGCCAGCGCCTGATGAGACCACAACGCGCTAAAAAGGAAATGCCCAGCAGCAAACATTATTCGGCAATAGTATAGCACCTCGGCCACCAATGTCAACTATCCGCCCGCCTCCGTGCTGGCGAACCATCCCAGCCGAGCTTGCTTGAAACTCTGATATACTTAGGGCAGAAGCAGCAGCACCCTGGCGTACCTGAGCAAGCTGCGAGGAGGGGCAATGAGCGCGAGGCATGCCGCCATCTGGGCCAGGCTCGGCAAAAAGTTCTACGAGGAGCGGCGCTACGACGAGGCGCTGCGCGCCTTTGATCGCTCTGTGCGCCTCGACCCGACCAGGGAGGACGTGTTTCTGGAGCGCGGCCACACGCTCTCGGCCCTCCAACGTTACGCGGAAGCCCTGTCATCCTATGAACTTGCCATCACCATCGACCCGCGCGACGCGCGCGGCTACGTTAGCAAGGGCAACGCGCTCTTCGAGCTTGGCCGCCGCGACGAGGCGCTGGCCGCCTATGATCGCGCCATCCGGCAGGATGCCGATGAGGCGTCTGCGCACTATGGCCGGGGGCTGGTCCTCAGCCAGCTCAAACGCTCCGAGGAGGCGCTGTCCGCCTATGATCGGGCTATTGAACTGGAGCCATACGAGGAACTGTATCGCGACAACAAAGCGGACCTCCTCTTCAATCTTGGGCGCTATGAGGAGGCGCTGGCAATTCTGGAGCCGCTCATTGATCTTGATCCCTATACGCCCGCGCTCTATCAGAAGCAGGGCGCCATCTTGAAAGAGCTTGGGCGCTCTGAGGAGGCGCTGACCGCCCTGGACTACGCGCTGCGCCTGGACCCGCATCAGTCCGAGGCGTATCGACTCAAGGGCGACGCGCTCGCGGCGCTGGGCCGGACGGAGGAGGCCGAAGCGGCCTCCCAGCGGGCCAGAGAACTAAGCGAGCAAGAGGGCCAGCCACCCGGTAGTTGATGGCCGCCCTTGTACCCCCGGCTTCTAGCCGGGCAACGCTGGTCTGCTGCGACCTGGCCTTTTGGCGGTCTGCGTGCGCAGGACGACCCGGCTAGAAGCCGGGGGTACATAGGGCGCATTGCCCCATTTGGGCTAGCTCCTTGACGTAGGAGCGCGCTCTATCCGGCTGCTCTGATATACTACAGGGCAAGGGCTGCACAGCCCGATTTTGTAAGGATCGGCGGCCAAGGAAGATGGATGATGGCGATGCTTCTGCTCATCAGGCGGGGATGAGGCTCCAGATGGCGGCGCGGCGCTGGCGGAATAAGAAGCAGCGCGCTGCTATGCGCGTGTTGTATACCAGCCTGGCGCTTTATGGCAAAGGCGACTATCAGGCGGCCCTGGCAGCGTGCGAGCGCGCGCTCCACCTGCTGCCCAAAGATGCGCGTATCTGCGCGCAGTGGGGCGCGACCCTGCGGGCGCTGGGGCGACATCGCAAAGCCCTCAACGCCTATGAGCGCGCCCTCGCGCTGGACCCGGCGTATCTCCTCGCCTGGCTGGGGCGCGGCGTCGTCTTCTATGACCTGGAACTGTATGAGGAGGCGCTGGCCGATGACGCCCAGGCTCTCGCCCTGGACCCTGCCGATCCGGTGGCCTGGCTGAATACCGGCTGCGCGCTCGCCAGGCTGGGCCGTCTGGAGGACGCGCTGGCGGCCTTCGAGCGCGCAGCCGCGCTTGATCCGCTGGATGGTCTGGCGCCCATGCACATGGCCGACATCCTGGCGACCCTGGGACGGTATGAGGAGGCGCAGGCTGCCCTGGAGCAGTGCGTGGAACTCGACCCGACCAACTGGCTGGCGCAGGTCAAGCTCGCTGCCGTGCTGGCCCGGCTCGATCACCACGCCGAGAGCCGGGCGCGCTACGAATGGGTTATCCGGCGCGACCCCACCTACGCGCCCGCGTATATCGGCAAGGGCGACGAACTGGCCCGGCTCCAGCGCCAGCCAGAGGCGCAGGCTGCCTATGAGCAGGCGGTTGAACTGGACCCGCTCAACGTCCTGGCGGCGTTTCGCCTGGGCGGGGCGCTGGCGGCGCGGGGCCGCGTGAAGCAGGCGCTGCGCCTGTATTATCGCTGCACCCGGCTGGCTCCCGACTACGCCCCCGCCTTTGTCGGCAGGGGGCAGGCGCTCGTCCGGCTCAAACGCTATCCAGAGGCGCTGGCCGCCTATGAGCGCGCCCTGGCGCTGAACCCGGCAGATCAAGCGGCCCAGCGCGCCAGAGCCGAGGCGCTCCAACGCCTGGAAGACCTGGAAGCCTGGCGGCGCGCCGCGCTTAGCCCGGCTGGCGGCGATTGATAATGTTTTATCAATCAGCCCGGCCTGCGGCGGGCCGCCCGTCGGCGAATAAATTCGCCCCGCCCCAGTTCGGCGAATGAATTCGCCGCTAGGGGCCTGGCGGCCAGGAAGTCGGCAGCGCCGACTTGGTGGCGGAACGCCCTTAGCGGCTATTTTAATGGCCGATGGGGCTGGCCGAATCATCTACTCGCCTCCGGCGGCGTGTTCTTAGACGGTTGGAAACTTGTATGAATACCGAAGAGATCACCCAGACAATTACCGAGGGGCAGGAACTGCTCAAGCAGCGGCGCTATGCGGACGCCCTGGCGCGCTTCGAGCAGGCGCTGGCGCTCGATCCGCAGAACGCCAGCGTCTGGAGCAGCAAAGGCATCACTTTGCTCTGTCTCAAGCGCCCGCAGGAGGCCGTCGTCGCCTTTGAGCGCGCCGTGCAGGTGGACCGCAACGACGCCAGCGCCTATCATAACCTGGGCAACACACTCACCCTGCTCCGGCGCCATGCCGATGCCCTCTATGCCTATGGCCGCGCCATTTATCTTAACCCAGACCAGGCGAGCAGCTACATCGGCAAGGCCAATGTCCTCTTGCAACTGCGCAACGAGAAGGAGGCGCTCGTCACTGCCGAGCAGGCCATCGAACTGGACCGCAACAACGCTCTGGCGCACCGTAACAAGGCCGAGGCGCTCACCAGGCTCAGCCGCTATGATCGGGCGCTCGCCGCCTATAGCTGGGTCATTCGCCTCACCCCCAACGACGCTGCCGCCCATCTGGGCAAGGGCAATGTCCTGACACACCTCAAACGCTATGAAGAGGCGCTGGTGGCCTATGACAGGGCGCTTGAACTGGACCCGCAGAACTCCGGCGTCTACCTGAATAAAAGCAAGGCGCTGGCAAAGCTCAAACGCTACCAGGAGAGCCTGACCCTCTGCGAGCGCGCGCTGGCCCTCGCGCCCACCAGCACGCTGGCCTGGTATCACAAAGGGCGGCTCTTGATGAGCCTCAAGCGCCCCTCAGCGGCGCTGGCGGCCTTTGACGAAACCCTCCGCCTGAGTCCGCTGATGCGCGACGCCCGTACCGGCAAGGGCGAGGCGCTGCTGGCGCTCAAACGCTACGAGGAGGTCATCAAGCTCTCCGACCGCTTTGAGGGCAACCGGACGCCGGTTGATCTCTATGGCCTGGGTCTCTATCGGGCGGAGGCGTTGATGGCGCTCAAATGCTATGAAGAGGCGCTGGAGGCGTATCGCTTTGCCAGCCTGCGTGAGTTCTCGTCCAGCGGTGGCGCCAGCAGCGAAGGCAGCTATACGCGCCGCGCCGAAAGGGGCCAGGCCGCCGCGCTCTTCCGCCTGGGCCGCTACCGCGAAGCCCTCAAGACCTACCGCGAGGACCGGCGTCGGCGCAAACACCACCCGCCGGGCGAGTACGAAGAAGAGCCGCCGCCCGACCTCTAATCCCGCCCTAGTTGAAGAGCGGCTCCTCCTTTCGCTGCGCCAAAGGGCCACGAGCAGGGTCTAAACCTCACGGAGGAAAGAGAGAGGATGAAGGTCATTTATAAAATTACCTATCCGAACGGCAAGATATATATCGGTCAAGACATCACCGACACCATCGACTACTTTGGTAGCCCCAACAGCAAGCTCATCGCGCAAGATTTTACCAGAGAGCAAAGGCGAGATTTCACTATTAGAAAAGAAATTCTCCGGGAATTTCCTGACGATACCGATAATGCCGAGGTTTCTCGCCATGAAATTGCGCTCATCTTAAAGTATGAATCAAACGATCCAGCCAAGGGCTATAACCGAATCCCTAAATTCAGAGGATCATCCTAGCCTGCGTAGGCAGGCTTTGTGGCGCAGCCTTCAGGCGCTGCCTTCAGCCGCCAGCCCTCTTGCTTGATAACCCGCCAGTCCTGTCCAATTGGACAGTGACTCCATCACGCTGGCGTGCTATGCTCTGAGCAAAAAGGACAGGCAGAGCCATGAACACCAGCAAGACCCTGAATACCACCGCCTATGCAGACTACCTGGAGCGTATCCATTTCTCGGCCCCGTCCGGGCCGGATGCGCTGGAGCCGTCGCTGGCAAAGCTGCAATCCTTGCATACGGCCCATCTGCTGGCGGTTCCGTTCGAGAACCTTTCCATTCACTACGGGCAGCCCATCGTCCTGCAAGAAGCGGCGCTCTTCGACAAGATCGTCCGCCGACGCCGGGGCGGCTTCTGCTATGAACTGAACGGCCTCTTCGCGTGGCTGCTGCGCGGGCTGGGCTTCCAGGTGACGCTGCTCTCCGCTGGCGTGGCGCGCGCAGAGGGCGGCTTCGGCCCGGAGTTCGACCACCTGACGCTCCTGGTTCACCAACTTGCTGGCGCCGATTGGCTGGCCGATGTCGGCTTTGGCGACTCCTTCCGGCAGCCGCTGCGCTTTGAAGAAGCGTTGGAGCAGGACGGCGCCGATGGCCGCCGGTATCGCCTGCTGCGGGCGGCTGAGGGGCGCGACTCCTGGGTGATGCAGCAGTTCAAGGATGGGGAGTGGAGATCGCAGCATCGCTTCACCCTTCAGCCTCACGCCCTGACCGACTTTGCCGAGATGTGCCACTATCACCAGACCTCCCCTGCCTCGCATTTCCCGCAGCAGCCCGTCTGCTCGCTCGGCACGCCTGAGGGGGGCGTCACCCACAG
>JBJKSJ010000125.1:0-28180 GCA_046704085.1 Ktedonobacterales bacterium
GCAAAACGCTGCTAGGGCTGCACTTCGCGCTTGCCAGTGCGCGCCGGGGCGAGTCAACCATTTTTCTAGGTTTCCGCGAGAGCTATCGCCAATTGTTGCTCAAAACCAGCCCGTTTACGCTGGGGCAAGAGTTACGCGCCACCCTCGCGCCTGGCGGTTCCCTAACGCTGCTCCGCCGGGCGCCAGTGGAACTCAATGCTGATATACTGGCAAACGAACTGCTTGACGCGCTTGACCGCACCGGAGCGCGCCGCCTGGTCGTCGATAGAATCACCGAACTGGAACGCGCCGCCATCGAGAGCGGCGACCCCCGGCGCGTCGAAAATTATATGGGCGCGCTCGTCGAACTCCTCCACCAGCGCAATGTTACTGCCCTCTTCATCCGCGAGATCCCAACGGGCAGCGAGTTGAAGCACGATTTTTCGGCTGAACCAATTGCAGTCTTGGCAGAAAATATGCTGGTCTTACGACAGGTCGAAGAGCGCGGAAGATTACGCCGAACCCTTGCGGTTCAGAAAATGCGCTTCTCAGTGCATGATGTCAGCATAGTGCGCGAGTTCAGTATTGAAGCTCCTGGAGGTATCAGTGTGCAAGGTCCGGCCAGGGGCCATTCTGTGACGCCCGCTAACGACAGCCAGGGCAAGCGCCGCTCACCAGCCTCACGGGACAATCCGCCCCGAACCCAGCGGACACGTCGCTCTCGCTCGCCAGGCGCACAAGATGTGGGGGACCTCACAGGCACTGAAGAGACCACCCCGGAGGGATAATTTTTGTGAGCGGGGCTGATACTGGCCCTGAAGTCGGCCAGCAGAACAAGCGCAGTGAGGCGCCTTCCGCATCTGAGAATGCGCAAGCATCCGGGCAAGAGCCGTTCCTGGTGCTGATCGCCGAAGATGAAGAGCCGATTGCCGAGGCCATCGCCTTCGTGGTAGAAGACAGTGGCTATACGCCGCTGATTGCCCATAATGGGCGGGAGGCGCTCGAACTGGCGCGCGCCCGTCATCCCGCGCTGGTCATCACCGATCTGATGATGCCCTATCTGGATGGGGATGAACTGATTCGCGCGCTGCGCGCCGACGCTGCGGCGGATAACCATATGCCGCCGCGCACCATCCTGCTCTCGGCGGCTGGCCTACGCCGCATGAAGGCTGCTGGCGCCGACGCCATCCTGCCCAAACCCTTCGACCTGGAAGACCTGGAAAAGCTCCTCCATCGCTTCCTCTGAAGAGCGGCAGCGCAGCTATCAGGGACACCTTGCACTCCAGGGGCGATGCTTGATACACTACGAGTACAGCGTCCTATCGCGGGAGGAAGCATTGATGGGCCAGCGCCAGAAGCCGGAACAGAGCGAAGCCGCCACCGCAGTGCAGTTGCTCACACTTCGTGGCGAGATCAGCGATCTTGCCCTGACTGAAGGTCGCCTGAACCTTCAGGCGCAGCAGCTTCAGAAGCAGCTCGCTGGTTACGACGACCTGGCCCGCCAGGCGCGCGAAAGCGGCATTGAGCAGTTGGCACGGCAGGCACTTGAATACAAAGCTGACGCGCAGGCCGAACTTGACGACCTTCAGGAGCAACTGGCCCGGCTTGTGGCCCAAAAAGCAGCACTGACCGAGCAACAGCACACGGCCCAGCAGCGGCTTAACGCCCTGCGCGCCAGCCTCCTGGAAGCAAGCGATACCAGTTGGAAGCAAACGACCGCGCCCCTGGAGAAGCTGCGCCCCCGGCAGCGCAGACCGCGCACGCCCCTGGTGATTCTCTTCAGTGGGCTGATCGCCCTCATCCTGGTGGGGTCATTCGTGGGCGCCCTCCGCCTTTCTTCCCTGAATCTCTCCCTCCTGGCAAACGCCCCTTCCAGCCCACAGGGCGCCACCGGGCCAGCCGAGGGGCCACCCTTTTTTACGCCCGCCAAAACTGCGCCGACCAATCAAGGCTGCCTGACGACCATCCGCCTCTTCTGTTATACCCCGGAGGACATCCAACAGGCATTTCACCTGACCACACTGTATAAGCAGGGGTTCGACGGGCGCGGCCAGACGATAGTGATCATTGGCGCGGGCGAGACGACCACGCTTGGCTCCGACCTGCATCAGTTTGATCTGGCCTGGGGACTGCCTGATCCTCCTCAGTTCAGCATCGTTTATCCCGATGGCCTTCCGGGGGCTAACCCTTGCTCCGGCATTCAGGATGGCGCGCAGCAAGAAAAGAACACCCAGGATGTCGAATGGGCGCACGCCATCGCCCCCGGCGCCAATATCACGCTGGTGATTGGCGCCAACGCCGGAGCCAGCGCTACCCCCCAGCAAGCCTGCGGGCTGGCGGCATTGCCAGGAGAGATCGCCTACACACTGAAGCATCATCTGGGAAATATCCTCGTCATCAGCAACAGCGTCAGCGAACTGGGCACGCTGGCCGAGACACCCGCCCAGCACAGCGCCGATCAGCAGTTCTTTACTACTACCGGGCACCAGTTGCTCCAGCAGGCGGTGAACGACCATGTGACTGTGCTGGCCGACGCCGGAGATGCTGGCTCGACCAATCCCAACGACTCTTCTGCGCTCGATAGCTACTGGCCCACTCCGAATGTCGCCTGGCCTGCCTCCGACCCGGATGTCCTGGCGGTGGGAGGCACGTCGCTCACCCTGGGCAACGCCAACGACGACGACGCCTATATCAACGAAACCGCCTGGAATGTCCCGCAGGGCGGCGCTACCGGCGGTGGGCTGAGTACCTTTTTCCCGGAGCCGGATTACCAACACAGCGTTCAGGATCAAAGCATCTTTCAGGGGCAGCGCGGCATCCCCGATGCCGCCCTTCCGGCCAACAGCCTGCTCATCTACCAATCCTTTGAACACGGCGCCCTGGAGAAGGCCAACCCGGAATGGAAACCCTGGGATTTAGCCTTTGGCGCCAGCGTGGCAACCCCCTGCTGGGCCGGGCTGATCGCCATCGCCGACCAGATGTATGGCGCGCCGCTCGGTTTCATCCAGCCCGCGCTCTATTCCCTGCAAGGCGAGGGTATGCGCGACATCACCAGTGGCACCAACGCCTTTGCCAATGTGCCAGGCTACCAGGCGCAAAAAGGCTACGATCTGGTGACAGGCTGGGGCACCCCGATTGCCGACGAGTTCATCCCGGCGCTCCTTCAGGCCACCGATGCCCTGGCCGCCAATTGCGGCGCATCCGCGCGGCCCCTCCGCCCTGCGAATCCCACCTGTCCCTCCATCACCAAGGGCGAGCGCGGAAGCCCCTTGCTTTAGCAATGGGGAGAAAGCGCCGCCCGTTGGCCTATGGACAATGTTCTCAATCAATACTACACTGTCTGCATGAAACAAACCATGCTCTTGAAACTTCAGCCCAGCCCAGAGCAGCATCGTGCCCTCTTGGACACGATGCACGCTTTCAATGCTGCCTGCAATGTGGTGGCTGAAGTCGCCTTCAATCTGAAGCGGGCCAACAAGTTTGAACTGCAACGGCAGGTCTACGCTCGCTTGCGTGCCGAGTTTGGCTTGCCCGCTCAGATGGCAATCCGAGCCATCAGCAAGGCCAGCGAAGCCTACAAGCGCGACAAGAGCATTCAGCCCACATTTCGCCCAGCAGGGGCCATTGTCTACGATGAGCGGGTGATGAGTTTCAAGGGACTGCTGACGGTTTCGCTGCTGACGCTGGCCGGGCGTGCCCTGGTCCCCTTTGTCGTCGGCGGCTACCAGCACGCCAGGTTGGACCGCATCCAGGGCCAGGCAGACCTGATGTATCGCCAGGGGCAGTTCTTTCTGGCGGTGACGCTGGAGGTGCCCACCCCGCCAGCCGAACAGCCCATAGGCACGTTGGGTGTGGACCTGGGCATGGTGAATCTGGCGACAGACAGCGACGGCGCAATCTTCTCCGGCGCGCAGGTAGAGCAGGTCCGTCAGCGGCTGCTGAAACTGCGCGCCGCGCTGCAAAAGAAGGGCACGAAGTCGGCCAAACGCCATTTGAAACGCCTCCGACGCAAAGAGCGTCGCTTTCATCAGAACACCAATCATGTCATCAGCAAAAAGTTAGTCGCCAAAGCGAAGGCCACGAAACGCGGCATAGCGATAGAAGATTTAAGGCACATCCGCCAACGGACGGATGCAACGGTTCGCAAATCGCAGCGTCATCGCCATGCCTCCTGGTCCTTCTTCCAACTGCGGGCCTTCCTCTCGTATAAGGCGCGGCTTTCGGGGGTCTGCCTGCATCTGGTGGACCCGCGCAATACCAGCCGTACTTGCTCCTCTTGCGGCCATTGTGAAAAGGCCAACCGCAAGAGCCAATCCGAGTTTGACTGTCAGTCCTGCGGGTTCGCTGCGCCCGCCGACTACAACGCGGCCATCAATATCTCCAGGGCTGCCGTCAAGCAGCCTATTGTCGCCCCTGCTGCTTAGGGAGTGACAAGCCCCGCCCTTTAGGGCTGGGGTACTTGACTTGACATCTGTCCCCCTGTCGCTCTATGCTTGAGCCAGAAGAACGCATCCCTGGGGTCCGGAGGAAAACGTATGAGCGACGAGCAGGCGCAAGGGACAGGAGGAATCGTCAGCGAAGCCGAAGCCGCCCGGCAGTTACTCGAACTGCGGCAGGTCATCGAGCGGATTGGCAGGGAAGAAGGCCGCCTGGAGTTGCAAGTCCTTCAGCTTGAGAGCCAGATCGCCCGCTATCACGAGCAGGCGCAGGTGGCGCAGCAGGCCAACCTGGAGGGCCTGGTGAAGACTTCGCAGGAGCGGCTGGCGCTTCTGCGGCCTCAGCTTGCCAATGCGCAGACACAGCTCGCTCAGATCAGGGCGCAACATGCTGACCTGACTCGCCGCCGCGACCATCTTCAGGGGCAGCTTGGCACGCTGCGCGGCCTCCAGTCGCCACAGATGGGCCAACGTCAGCCCTGGCCGACGGCGCAGCCCTTCCAGGAGCCGTCTCGCGCCCCAGAGCGCAGCAGCAACCCACTCTGGCAAAACTGGGCGCCTGCCGCGCCGCCCTGGGAGCAACTGCCACCCCAGCCGCGCCGCTCGCGGCGCAGGTTCTGGTTCGCCAGTATGGGCATCGCGCTGGTGATCTGCGCCTCCCTGCTGGGGGTTGCGCGTTTGCTCCTGTTTCAACTCCCCCAGATTACCGGCAGCCAGGGCGCAGACACCGATCCGCCGGTCTATACCGCGTCGGGCGTTGCGCCCGCCAATGCGGATTGTATTAACGATTTCGGCCAATCCTGCTATAGCCCTGAAGACATCCAGCAGGCGTTCCGCTTGAATCCGCTCTATAGCCAGGGCGATACCGGCAAGGGCCAGACGATTGTGCTGATTGGCGCGGGCAACACTCACAATCTGCAAACCGATCTGCAACAGTTCGACAAGGCGTGGGGTCTGCCTGCGGCAGACCTCACCATTGCGTTCTCTGCCGGTCCTCCAGCCCCCTATACCTGCGCCGATGGGCAGGACGACTTGCAGGAAGAGAGCGCGCTGGATGTCGAGTGGGCGCATGCCATAGCTCCCGGCGCAAAGCTGGTTTTGCTGATTGGCTCCAACAACGCCAACACCGGCTCGCTACAGGATAACTGCTACATTACCGGCCTGGAAGATGCCGTGCGCTATGCCGTCAATCAGCATCTGGGCCAGATCATCTCGATGAGCTATGGCAGCAGCGAATTGGGCGATATTACGGATACGCTGAGCGATAAGGACGGCGAGCAGCAATATTTTCAAGCAGGCCATACCCTCTTCCAGCAGGCGGCCAGTCAGGGCATCACCGTGCTGGCAGCCACCGGAGATGACGGCGTGACCAATCCCAACAGCCAGACGAAGGCCAATTCCGTCTGGGGTCGCCCAAACATCTCCTGGCCTGCCTCGGACCCCAACGTGCTGGCCGTCGGCGGGACCAGGCTCAGCATCGACCCCCAGAGCAGCGCCTATGTTGGCGAAGTCGCCTGGAACACCGATACCGGCGCGACGGGCGGCGGACTCAGCACACTCTATACCGAGCCGACCTATCAGAGAAGCGTCCCCGACCAGAGCCTGTTTCGAGGGATGCGCGGCATCCCCGATGTCGCCTTCCCCGCCGAGGGTTTTCTGGTCTACGATGCCTCCGCGCCCAACGATCTCTCCCAGGGCAACCCGCAGTGGAAGCATTGGAACATTGTGGGCGGCACCAGCGCCAGCACGCCCTGCTGGGCCGCGCTGATCGCCATTGCCAACCAGCTACGCGGCAAGCCGCTTGGCCTGGTCCAGCCCGCGCTTTATAGCCTGGGAGGAATGGATATGCACGATATTACTCTGGGCACAAATACGTTTGATACTGTGACGGGCTATCAGGCGCAGAAAGGCTACGATCTGGTGACGGGCTGGGGCACTCCCATCGCCAAAGACTTCCTGCCCGCGCTGGTCCAGGCGGCCAATCATCTGCAAAAGGCAGGAGAAGCACATTCATGAGTGAGTATATGGGAGGAGCGCCCGACGAGGAAGATTCGCACGGAAACGCGCAGGGGCAGACGCTGGAAGCGACGCGGGCAGCCATTGCTCAAGAGGTTGCCCACCTTCAGCAGACCAGCGCGCAACTGACGCGCAACGAGCGCGATCTGGAACTCGCGCATCTGGAAGTGCGCAGCCAGATCGCCCGCTATGAGCGCGAGGCATACAGCGCCCGCCAGCATGGTCAGGATTATCTGGCGCTCCAAATCCAGGAAGAATGCCAGCCCCTGCTCGGCCAGTTCTCCTTCCTCCAGCAGCAGCTTGCCGCGCTCAGAGGGCAGCGCGAGCGACTCGCCCGGCGCGAGGCGTACCTGCTGGCGCAGATGCGCGCCATCGATGCCGGGCTGCCCATCGGCAGCAGCTTTCCAGGCCAGGCTGGGCAGCCTCCCGCCGCCTGGCAGCAGCCACAGCCGTCGCCAAAGCGCACCTCGCGCCTCCTGCTCCTGGCGCTGGCCGGGATGGCTTTGCTCGTGGTGCTGGTGCCGCTGGGCCTCACCGTGTTGTCGCGTAGTTCCACGCCGAAGCTGGCGCAGCAGACGCCCGCTGCGTCCACCCCCACGCCGACGCCCACGCCCACCGAGGCGCCGCCAGCCTTTACACCTGCCGGAACGGCTCCAACCAGCAACCAATGCAGTCAGGCGGTGCGAACACTGTGCTATAGCCCGGAGCAGATCCAACAAGCCTTTCGGTTGAACTCGCTCTATCAGCAAGGCTACGATGGACGCGGCCAGACCATTGTCATCCTGGGCGCGGGCAAGACAACGACGCTGAAGCAAGACCTGCAACAGTTCGACCTGGCCTGGGGCTTGCCTGATCCCCCCAACTTCACCATCCAGCAGCCCTTTGGTGCGCCCGCGCCCTACAAATGCGTCGGTGGCGTCGATGAATTGCAGGGCGAGAATACGCTGGATGTCGAGTGGGCGCATGCCATCGCCCCTGGCGCCAACATCCTGCTGCTTATCGGCTCCAATGATTCTGGTGGCACGCAGCAAGATAACTGCTCCTTCGCCGGGGTCGAGGACGCCTTTGTCTACGCGGTCCACCACAAACTGGGCAATATTATCACGATCAGCTACGGCGGCAGCGAACTGGGCGGTACGGGCGAGACATCGAGCCAGCAGACCCAGGACCGCCAGTTCTTCACGCAGGCGCACTCGGTCTTCCAGGAGGCGACCAACGCTGGCATTACAGTGCTGGCCGCCACCGGAGACGCTGGCGCCACCAACCCTGACGGCAACGCTAACTCGGTCTGGCCGCAGCGCAATGTCTCCTGGCCGGCCTCCGATCCCAATGTGCTGGCCGTCGGCGGCACTACCCTGACCATCCAGGACGCCAACGGGCATTATGGCTCCGAGATCGTCTGGAACCAGGGCGGCGGCGCCACTGGCGGCGGGGTGAGCGCCGTCTTCGCGGAGCCAGACTACCAGAAAGTCGGCCCAGATCAGGGCTTCCTCCAGGGTCAGCGCGGCATCCCTGATGTGGCCTTCCCGGCGGCAGAGAACTATATCCTCTACGGCTCGTTCACCGTCGGCACGCTGGGGCTGGCGCGCTCGCAGTGGAACCACTGGGATATCGTGGGCGGCACCAGCGCCGCCTCGCCCTCCTGGGCCGGCCTGATCGCTATCCTCGATCAGATGAACGGCAAGCCAGTGGGCCTGATTCAACCTGCTCTCTATAGCCTGCAAGGCAAAGGCATGCACGACATTACCGTCGGCAATAACAGCCTCGATGGCGTGCAGGGCTACGAGGCCGGGCCGGGCTACGATCTGGTATCGGGCTGGGGCACGCCCATTGCCGATCAACTCTTGCCCGCGCTGGTTCAGGCGCTCAATAGCAGCAACTGTCAGAACGGCCAGCGCGGGTGCAATTGAAGCCTGCGGGCGTGGCATATTTCTCGCGGATGATCGCGGTCAGGATGACAGAAGAGTGCAGACCCTGGCAGAGCAGAGAAGGAGCGCAGCAGATGGCGGCCAATGAGGCGCTGGCCTTTGATATGTATGGCACGTTGATTGACCCTGGGCGCATGGCGGATCAGCTTGAGCGCCTGTTCCCAGGGGATGGGCAGGCGCTGGCGCAGATGTGGCGGCAAAAGCAACTGGAGTTCACCTTTCGCCTGGCCGCGATGGAACGCTACGAAGACTTCGCGCGGGTGACGCGCAAGGCGCTTGATTACACGCTGGAGGCGCGTGGGCGCGCGCTGGACGAGGCGCAGAAAGCCGCGCTGATGGCGGAGTACGATAAACTGGAGCCGTTTGACGACGTGAAGACGGGCCTGGAGCGACTGCAACAGGCGGGGCATCTGCTGGCCGTCTTCTCCAACGGCACGCCAGCGATGCTGAACGCGCTGGTGGAGAACGCCGGCTTAGGCGGCTATTTCAAGACGATTATCAGCGTCGATGAAGTCCAGACGTACAAGCCCGCGCCCAGCGTTTATCGCCAGGTCGCCAGCCGCCTGATGCGCGCCATCGGCGAGACGCGGCTGATCTCCTCCAACCCGTTCGACATCATCGGCGCGGATGCCGTCGGCATGCGCGCCGCCTGGATCAACCGCTCCGGCGGCGCGCTCTTTGATCCGCTCGGCCCGCGCCCGGCGCTGGTCGTCAGCACGCTCACCGAACTGGCGGATCGCCTGGCGGCTGAAGCCCACGCCTGAAGGCGTGCCCCATCCCGTTTGGGGGCGCGGCTCTCCCCGCGCAAACACAGCCGACGGCCCGATGGTTGGGTCAATCTGCAACAGCATCCTTCTTTTGGAGCGCGCCTGTCGAATTCGTCTGCGCGTATTCGTCGTGTTGATGAGGGCGAAAAATTCGTCTGACGATGATCTCCAGAGGAGGAGAGATGTATGCGCTATGTTCTGCTGATCTATGCTGATGAAGCCACAGCAGCCCGGATGACCCCACAGGAGCAACAGGCGCTGATGGCAGGCCACGCGGCCCTGGTGGGCGAGTTAGGGGCCAAGCTCCTGGGCGGCGGCCCACTGCACCCCACCATGTCGGCGACAACGGTGCGTGTGCGGGAAGGCCAGCCCCTCATCACCGATGGTCCTTTTGCTGAAACCAAGGAGCAGTTGGGCGGGTTCTATATTATTGACTGCCAGCATCTGGATGAGGCCATCGCGTGGGCCCAGAAGATTCCCGATGTCGTGTCCGGTTCCATCGAGGTTCGCCCGCTCCTGGAGTTGGGGTAACTCGGCGGGGAGAGCATGGAAGATATTCATCTGATTGTTGAACGGACCTTTCGCCAGGAGTGCGACAAGATTCTCGCAGCCTTAAT
This sequence comes from Ktedonobacterales bacterium, assembly GCA_046704085.1. Classification (GTDB taxonomy): domain Bacteria; phylum Chloroflexota; class Ktedonobacteria; order Ktedonobacterales; family DATBGS01; genus DATBHW01. The sequence continues at coordinate 9,744 of JBJKSJ010000125.1, forward strand.
CAGCAGCGTCGGGGATTTCACGCTGGCCGAGGATGCGCTGCAAGATGCGCTCGTCGTTGCCCTGGAACGCTGGCCGACTGAGGGCGCGCCGCGCAACCCACCGGCCTGGATTCTGACGACAGCGCGCCATAAAGCCATTGATCGCTTGCGCCACGAGCAGACGCTCAAGCACAAGCAAGAGATACTGCAAGCAATGGTTGCGTTGGAGCAAGAGGAACCTGTCGAGATGAGCAGCCTCTCGATCCCGGATGAGCGCCTCAAATTGATGTTCACCTGCTGCCATCCTGCCCTGGCACGGGAAGCCCAGGTGGCACTGACGTTGCACACGCTGGGGGGTCTCACCACGGTTGAAATCGCCAGCGCCTTTCTGGTCCCGCTGCCCACGATGGCCCAGCGGCTCGTGCGCGCCAAACGCAAGATTCGGGATGCGGGCATCCCCTATCAGGTTCCGCCGCCCCACCTGCTCGCCGAGCGCCTCGACGCGCTGCTGACCGTCCTCTATCTGATCTTCAATGAAGGCTATAGCACCACAGCAGGCGATACCCTGGTCCGGCAGGAACTCTGCGCGGAGGCCATCCGCCTGACGCGCGTGTTAACCGAACTCCTGGCCCAGGATACGCGCCAGCAGGCAAACCCCGAAGTCTTCGGGCTGCTGGCCCTGATGCTCTTGCATCACGCCCGTCGCCATGCTAGAGTGAATGCCCAGGGCGATCTGGCACTGTTGGAAGAGCAAGACCGATCCCGGTGGGATTGGGCAGAGATCGCGGAGGGTCTGGCGCTGCTGGACCGTGCCCTCCAGATGCGCCAGCCCGGCCCGTACCAGCTTCAGGCGGCCATCAGCGCCTTGCATGTGCAGGCCGACCGCCCAGAGCAACCCGACTGGCCGCAGATTGCCGCCCTCTACGCTGCGCTCGCTACCCTGATACCCTCACCCGTCATCCAGTTGAATTGGGCGGTGGCAGTCGCTATGGCCGATGGTCCCGAACGAGGGCTGCTCTTTCTTGATGACCTCAAGATAGCAGAGACCCTGGATGCCTATCATCCCTACCACATTGCGCGCGCCGAACTGCTGCGACGCGCCGGGCAGAGAGATGCGGCGCGCGCGGAATATGTTCGCGCGCTGGAGTTATGCCAGAATACTATCGAGCGACGATTCCTTAGCCGCCGCCTCGCCGAACTCGCCCAGGGCCGCGAGTGACGCTGCGGTCCATCAAGCAGACGATCATCCGACGTGTCTGAAAGAAGGCTTGTATCTAGTTTACCGTAAAAGGAGCGACCACATGGCTCATGCAGAAGGTACTATTACCATTGACCGATCCCCCAATGTCGTGTTCGATTTCGTGCTGGATGGAACGAAGAATCCGCTGTGGCGACCTGGAGTGATTGATATACAGCAGACGCCCGGCAAACCGGCGGGCGTCGGAGCGGTCTATAAACAGGGCTTGAAAGGACCAGGCGGAAGGCGCATTGATGGGGATTACGAGATCGTCGTGTGCCAGCCAGACGCGCTGATCACGTTTCAGGTGATTGCTGGGCCGGCCCGGCCCACAGGCACCTATCGCTTTGAGGCCGTTGAAAACGCCACGCGCGTGACCTTTACCTTGGACTATGCACCGAAAGGTCTGAGCAAGCTCATGGACCCGATGATTACCCGGACCATGCGCGGTGAAGTCGCCACTCTTGCCAATCTCAAAGCCTATCTGGAAAGTCAGCCAGTGTGAGCATTGACAAGGTGAGTACCTTCTCTGGATAGAGAAGGTGGCGAAGCGTGTATAATAGCTGTGTCAAACCCATAAAAAAACCAGCCCTTATTATACACAAGGAGCCATACCTATGAGCGAGAGCATTGCCATGATCACTCACGATCTGCGCGTCAACGGCATCAACCTGCACTACGTCACCTGGGGCGAGTTCACCGACCCGGAGCGCGCGGTCCTGCTCGTACATGGCCTGACGGCCAGCAGCCAGGAATGGACCCAGCTTGGCCCCGCGCTGGCCGATCAGGGCTGGTACGCCATCGCGCCGGACCTGCGCGGGCGCGGCCTCAGCGACAAGCCGCCGCATAGCTATGGCATCCCCTACCATGTCAATGATCTCCTCTCGCTCTGCGACGCGCTGAGCCTGCCCAGGGTCCAGGTCGTCGGGCATTCGCTGGGCGCGATGATCGGGTGCTTCTTTGCCGCCATCTATCCCAGCCGCGTGGGCAGGCTCGTCCTGGTGGACGCGGGCGGCAAGGTTCCCGCAGATGCCATTCAGGCCATCGCCTCCTCGCTCAGTCGGCTGGGCCAGGTCTATCCCTCGCTCGACGCCTATCTGGCCGAACGCCAGCAGTCCCCGGTCCACCAGTGGAATCCTCTCTGGGAAGGGTATTACCGCTACGACGCCCAGGTACATCCCGATGGCACCGTGACTTCGCGCGTCTCCAAAGCAGCCATCGAGGAAGAAATCCTGGTCAACGCGACGATCAATCCAGAGATACTGCTGCCGCGCATTCAGGCGCCCACGCTGCTCCTGCGCGCTGCGCTGGGCACGCTCGCGCCCGACCGGGGCTTCATCCTGCCCGCCGACGAGGCCGAGCGCGTGCGCGGCATCATTCCAGATTGCCGCTTAGTGGAGATTGCCGACACCAACCACTACACCATCATCATCTCGGAGGACTTCACCCGCGAGGTGTTGGCCTTTCTGTCGGCAGATAGATAGAGGCCAGGTTGCTCTAGCGGTCTTATGAGGCGTGCTTCTCGCGCTCCTGGCGCAGCCGCTCCTTGAGCCAGACGCGGGCCAGGGTGGACTTCTTCATCCCTTGCGCCTGGGCATACTGTTCCAGCGCGCGATCTGTCTCGGCATCAAGCCGAAGCATCATATGTTTGGTGTAGCCGTGCGAAGAACGCGCCTCCACTGGAGTCAGTTCGGCCTCGATTTCTGGCGCGCCGGTGTCGGTCTGATCCCACCAGGCTGCTTCTTCCTCGTAGCTGTGGAAGGCGGGGATCGCCCCGTGCGCCTCCGTGGGATACTGGAGATACTTACTTTCCTTCATCTGGTTTTCCCTGCTTTCCAGTCGTTGTAGCGACGAATTTCCTGTCTTTTGGGCGGCCTGGCGGTGACTGGATAGAAGACCCCGCTGCCCTGGGGCTTGAGAATGACGACTAGAAGCTTTCCATCCCGTCTGGGGCCAATCACACGGAGGCGGGCATCATGGGCCTCTTCAACGTGCAATTCCTCTGGGTCGCCAGCGCAGACCTCTTCCACCTCAGCGCGGCTCAGGTGGTGACGCTCCCAGATATGCGCGTCATTGATGCCAGGCTCCCAGAGCAGAGCCTGGATGTCTATCACTCCCATACCTGTATTGTAAAACATTGCTTCACAAAGTCAAGGGATTGCCTGTTTGGCTGGCGCCAGCCGCGCTATTGGCCCCAGAGCCAATGCTGGCTTTGGTCTGCGCCGTGCGAAAGACTCCTTCCTGGAAGAAATACGGTTGCAAAAGAAGGAGCAACGATGCAAAAACCGATTCCTACCTCTGTACATGGGGTCATTGACTACGTGACCGTTGGCACGCTGGCGACGCTGCCGCGCGTCTTCGGCTGGAACAAGCGCACGACTAATCTGCTCACTGGCGCGGCAGGGACGATGCTCAGTTACAGCCTGATGACTGATTACGAACTGAGCCTGACGAAAATCCTGCCGATGCAGGCGCACCTGGCGCTGGATACCGTCAGCGCCGGGACGCTCTTTGCTGCCCCACTGTTGGATAAAGAGAGCAAGACGGCCAACGCCATCATCCTGGGGATCGGCCTCTTCGAACTGACCGTGACGCTGCTGACGAAGACTCAGCCAACGGTCAAGAGCAAGATCACGCGCTTCATGGGTCGGCAGGTCAAGCCTTCCACGCTGGGCAAGGCCACCTGGCTGATCGGCAAACAGACCGAACCCTCCACCATCGGCAAGGCTGCTCAGCGCGTGGGCATCCTGTCATAAGACGCTGGCGGCTGAAGGCCGCGCCTAAGGGTCTGCGGACCACCAAGTCCGCCTGCGCGGACTTGGTTTGTGCGCCCGTTTGTTCTCTAACCCGCGCAGGCGGGTTTGGTGGCGTTCCGCCACTAGGCGCAGTTTCAACCGCCAGCCTGCGTGCTGGCGCACAATACGCCGCCAGGGACGGCGGCGCTACACGCGGCACTACAAACGAGCAGGGGCATGCTATACTGCCTCTGCTCTCTTTGTGTCCTGTGAAGCAAGCGAGTAGAACCATGCCGATCCGCTATGTCGCTGGCGACCTCTTTGCCAATGACTATCAGGCGCAGGCGCTCGCGCATGGCTGCAACTGCCAGGGTTCGATGGGCGCGGGGATCGCCGTCGGCTTCCGCGAACACTATCCGGCCATGTACGAAGAGTATCACCGTCGCTGCAAGGCGAAGCCGCGCCACCTACGACGCCATCGAGCGCGCGGCGCGACCTGGACTGATGCAGACAATTACAACCAGCATTCAGCAACCAGGGATAATATAACACTAAAACCTTGTTCTTTGCTATTCCTGTAGAGTGATCTTGTGAGTGGCGGGCTAGCATCAGATTAAGGCTAGCAGAAAGTCTTACAGCAGCCGGTGTGATTTCCAGGTATCAACCGCTTGGCCCCAAGGAGAGGGCCTGGCGAAAAGCGCTCCAGGCTTCTTTATACCGCCTTAACTTACGCAAGGCAAAGGCTTTTGCGTTCCATGCCTCCCCATTCTTTGGCTCCAAGGTGATTGCCTGCTCATAGGCCGTCAGCGCTTCTTCATAGCGTTTGAGTTTTAAGAGAGCGCTTCCTTTGTTACGCCAGGTGAGCGCATCTTTGGGATGTATCCTCACCGCCTGATCATAGGCAACGAGCGCCTCTGGGTAGCGATGTTGCTTGGCAAGGGCGGTCCCTTTGCTCCTCCACGGGTGCCAGGCATTGGGTGCCAGGCGCAGGGCCTGATCGAGAACGGCAAGCGCCTCCGCGTAACGCTTCATACATCCAAGGAGGTAGCCTTTTTGTATCCAGGCGTCGGCCTCATCAGGATGCAGGAGGAGGACGTGGTCCAGGAGCGAGAGTGCCTGCCGGTACCTCTTGAGATAAATGAGCGCTGTGGCTTTGTTCCCTAAGGCTTGAGGGAAGTTTTGGTCCAGTTGTAAGACGCAGTCGAAAGCTGTCAGAGCCTCCTGGTAGCGATGAAGGGCCAGGAGTGTCATCGCCTTGTTGCTCCAGGCGGAAAGGGAACGTGGATCGCGAGCTAACTCCCATTCAGAGGCGATCAGCGCTTCCTCCAGTTGCTGTCGGCTTTACTCGGTTGGCCTCTGGCTTAGCTGGTCCTGCTGAGGCATGGATCCCCCACGCATACTGGTACGCGAAGAACAGCGAGAAGGAGACTTACTGTATTGTAACATAGGATTTGCCCCTTTGGGTTTTTCTGCAATGGTGAGGGCTACAAATCCTATTCGTCGGGTACACTTGGTCCCTCCAATGGGTCACTCAGTTCGACCAGCAGGTGTTCGAGCCGCTTCAGAGTACCCTGGTGGCGTCCTACTTCGCGCGCCAGGTTGGAGCCTGCATCCGCCGTTGTGTGTGCCTGGCTAGGTAAAGGATGCGTGGCGAAGTCTGCTGCGCAGAAAAGCCATCAACCAGCATGGGCAGGACATGCTTGACAGGCACCGGCAAAATCCTGGCAACGGAGAAGCTTTGATATGACCTGCGCTAGATGGGCGCGGGCGTGGGAGCCAGGGCGATGGTATAGGAGAAGATCAGCAGCGCCATGAGCGCCTGCCAGTATCCGTAGCGCAGCCAGCGCGGCGTCGCCAGCAGGGGCAGCAAAACGGCCAGCGGCGCGGCCAGGCGCATCGGCGCCCAGATGTCCAGCCAGTGCGGCTGCGACTGGAGGGTGATCGCCGCGCCATAGCCCAGCGCGCTGAGCGCCGCCGCCAGCCGCAGCGGGTCATGCCAGGGCCGCTCGGCCAGCGCCAGAAGGCCGCCGACGACTCCGGCCACCGCCGGGATGCAGGCAAAGATGACAAACTCGATCAGCGTGCGCGTGTCCGGGGCGGCGACCAGTCCCGCGAAGGGGACGTGCAGCATGGTATTGGATGAGAGCGTATCATAGATGCCCCAATGGCCCAGCCAGCGATAGAGAATGGCCTGCCAGGTCAGATAGGGCGCGAAGATGATGACGACATAGGCCGCGAGCATCCGCCAGCGCCGCTCGATGAGCAGCGGCACGGCAAAACAGGCGATGAAGGGCAGGGCCGCCTCGCGCGTCAGCAGGCTCAGCGAGAGCGCGGAGGCGGTGAGCAGCCAGCGGTTGCGCTGGAGGCCGACGAGGGCCAGCGCCAGCCAGAAGACTGAGAGTGGATCGGTCAGGTCGCGCATCATGCCCAGCGCCTGCCCAGCATAGAAGCCAGGCGCCAGCGCCAGCCAGATGGGCAGGCCGCGCTCGCGCAGCAGCCAGCCCACCAGCGCCACCGTTCCCCCAATCGCCAGCAGGTTGATGGCTAGCATCATCCAGGGCATGATTTCTGGCTTGCCCAGCGAGAAGGCGCGGACCAGCGCGGGATAGAGGATGCGCGAGTATCGTTCCGCCGTGCCATCAAAGCTGCCGGGAGGCGCCCAGAACGGGAAACGCGCGATGGCATAGTAGAATTGCCCATCGTAGCCCCAATAGGCGATAGAGAGCGAATCAATGCCCATCGACCTGGCAAAGTTGTGCCCGATGTCGATGAAGTCGCTGATGCGCGTGAAGTGCGCCGAGGCGGCATAGGACCAGAGCGCGGCGGGCAGCGCCAGCAGGGTGAGTATGACAGGCCAGGCAAGGGCGATCAGGCTCCTGCGGCGCGGCGGGCTTTTGGCCGCAGGGGCGCGATCCGGGCGCTGCTGCGAGGCGAGGCGGTTAATCAGGCTCATCATCTTCCTTCAATCAGCCTGGCAGCGGGAGGGTGATCGGCGTGCCCGTGTGGGTTGGGGGCTGGAAGCTGATCGTCTCTGTGCCCAGGGTGACAAACTGGTCCACCATCGGATTGTTGAGCGTGTAGGTGGTGGTCAGCTTCGAGGCCCAGGATTCTTGCTGGCTGCCGACCAGGCCGCTGGAGAGGTCATCGATGCTGATGGCATTGTTGGGCACGGCTGGGCCAGCGATGGTCAGCGTGGTGTAGCCAGACGGCGGGAAGGTCTGCGGCGCGTTGGGGTCATAGGCGGTCCGGGGATTCTGGATCAGCAGCGGCAGTTCCTCCGCTGTGAAGGTTTTGCCCTTCAGCACGGGGTTGAACCAGTTAATCGGCTGGTTTGCCGTATGCACATGCGCGATGTTGAGGGTGATGTGATGGGGATAGGCCGAGTTGACATAGCGCGCCGTGAATTGATAGGTGATGGCAACGGTATGGTCGTTGACAACATGGACCGTTTGCGTCACCTGCCAGCCGGTCCCGCTGGTTGTGCTGAAGAGTTCGTTATGCGCCTGATCGACGCTGTAGCCGTGCAGATTATCCCAGAGATTCTCCACATGCCCATCGACGGAGATGGTGGAATTCTCGTCGGCATAGCTGATCAGCGTCAGCCCATTATCCAGAATGGCCGGGCGATCAATCCCGCCGTCGCGCTGAAAGTCCATCTCCAGGCGGCCCTGGCTGAGCGCCAGCACCCCCTGGAAGAGATTCTGATCGTTCTGGGTCAGATGCAGTACGGCGTTAAAGTGATAAAGCGCCAGCGCCAGCAGCCCAACCAGCAGCACGATGGGCGTAACATTCTTCACAATGAATCGATACAGGCGCACATTGGCTTTGTCTGTTTTTATACCTGGCATGATGTCTCACCTTGCTGAAGTCCGGCGTCTCCTCCCCAAAGGGGCAGTGGGTCTGAAGAACCGATCCGAATCTCGCGCGCTTGCTCCAACTCCGAGGACGGCGCGGCGGTCGCCTGGGGGGCGGTCGCCTGATCGGCAGGCGCCTGGGCGGCGATCTCTGCCGCTGGCGCCCACCCCTTGCGCTGATAGCGCCGGGCCGGGCGAATCGGCCAGAGCAGGGCCACGACGCAGAGGACAAAGAAGGCCACGCCCAGCAGCACAATGCTGACGACATCCACCCTGGGCAGCGTCCAGGGCAGCAGCGTCCCCTCGAAGCCGGTCAACTGATTGGTGGCGATCACATCGGCGCGCGAGCCAAAGACGGTGTGATACAACGGCCAGAGGAAGTGATCGATGGGCACGCGCATGATGGCGAAGGCCAGCGGGATCATCCAGAAGAGCCGGTAGAACCACTTCCAGGCGCCACCGACCTGCACGGCTTCGATATAGGCAAAGGGGATGAGCATCAGCGCGTACTGCTCGTTGATCAGCTTGGAGCCGACAAAGAAGGCCAGCAAGCTGATGATGACCATGCGGTTGAACGACATCTCCCTGGTAAAGCAATACCAATAGGCCAGCAGCAGGACGATAAACAGGGCGGGCGTGCCAAAGTCCGAGACGGTGAGCGCCAGCGCGGAGGTGGGGACGTTCCAGCTTTTGGGCCAGATTTGCTCGTACTGAAAGATGATCTCCCAGGTCATGCCGCCGCCATCACGCGAAGCATGGAAGCTGACCACATCCAGCACACCCTTGAGATAGGGGCCAAGCAGGACCAGACAGGCCAGCGCGTAGCTGCCCAGGAAGATGATCATCTCGCGGATCGGGCGCTTCTTCTTGACGAGAAAGATCAGGGCAGTGGGCACAACCAGGATCGGGAAGTATTTGACCATTGTGCCAAAGCCCAGCGCCAGCCCGGAGCGCGCCAGCTTGCCCTGCTGGAGCCAGTAGACGCCCAGCACCAGGCCCAGAACCATAATCGCGTCGAAGGTCCAGGCGCCGCTGATCAGCAGCACATAGGGGTTGAGCAGATAATCGCGCCAGCCGCGAATGGTTCCCGACATGCGCGCCAGCAAGCCAGCGATCAAGAAGTCGGCGATCCAGATGGGAAACTTATACAACGGATAGAAACTCCAGGGCAGGTTGGGCACTGCCGTCGAGCCTTCGCGCGGAAAGAAATAGGTGGCATGTGGATGCAGCCAGAGAAAGAGCTTTGCCAGCGGCCAGTAGATATAGAGGGGCGCGGGTGGATAGGCATAATATTCGTAGGCGGTGTTCCACTGCGCCGATTGGGCGACATGGCTCAGATAGTTAAAGGTGTCATAGGGCGAATGGCCGGTGGCGATGTCGATAAACATATTGTAGGCGGTGGTGGTGTCCCAGGGATGGCCGATAGGGGTCAGGATCAGCCGCAGGACCAGCGCCAGCGCGCCAGCAATCCAGAGGAAGCGGCGCGCGCGGCGATCAAAGAAGAATGACCTCTGCGGCAGGCCATCGTCGAGCGGCTCCGGCGCGCCCGCGCCGGACACAGGCGGGATGGGGCGGGCGGCGATGGGCTGGGGAGCGCGCACCCGCAGGAGAGAACTGGGACGCAAGAGAGAGCGATGTGGTATGCCTTTTTTAGAGAGTATTGCCATCATTCTTTTTCCATAGTGAGTCAGGGGCTTCTACGCAGTGAAGTTGCATCCGATGCTGAAGCCAATCAGTAGCATTTGTCGCACCAAGCCCAGCAGGCTGAACCCGCTCCCTGTCGGGGCTAGCAGGCGGATAGCGAGCAGCAGAGCGGTTGCCATGCAGCCGCCAGAGAAGAGGATTGCATGAAGATTCTGCTGATGGGAAGCGCCGCCCTTCCAGGCGCTGGACAAGGAGGGATCGTCTGCATTGCAGGCGCGCCCAGGGGTGCAATTCTTGCGTATTTGCTCAGACCAGGCACAGCCAGGCGCCATGAACAAGAATTGCTAGAATTGCCAGAATTGCACTTTCTGGCATCAGATGATGGGGCCGCCGGAGAGGAAGTAGGAGAGAAAGACGGCCTGGAGCAGAAAGCCGCCGCTGACCAGGAGGGTCTCCAGCCAGTGCCAGCGGCTGGCCCAGCGTCCCAGCAGGAGGAAGATGGGCACGGCGGTGAGCATGTAGCGCCCGTCGGCGGCAAAGACCGCGCCGCGATCCAGGAACGGCTCGGAGAGATAGAGATAGAAGAGGCCGAGGAGATAGAGGGTGAAGGCGAAGGGCAGGCGCCGGATGCTGATGAGGGTGAGGAGCAGAAAGATGAGCAGGGGCGCCAGATCGACGAGCAGCAGCGCCTGCTCGTAGGTCCAGTGCGGCGTCTTGAGGAAGTCGCTGATCGCCAGCGGGATGCTCTGCCAGAAGCCGATATGCCCCCGGTGAAAGGATTGCTCCGCTGTTACAAAGGCCAGGGGCTGGCCGAAGCGCAGCCAGAGGTAGGCGGCATAGAGGCCGATGCCAATCGGCGCGGCCAGCGCGACGGCGAGGAATTCGCCCGCACGGAGGCCGACGCTCCAAGCGGATTGCCCGGCACGGAGGCCGGGGCTACAGGCGAGTTTGCCAGATAGGGACCGGACGGCATGCGGCCAGTTGTGCTGGCGGGCGTATTCCCAGAGCAGAGGCAAAACGAGCATGATGCCCGCCGAGCGAGTGAGGGCGGCCAGGCAGGCGAACGCGGCGGCCCAGAGCCAGCGCCCGCGCCGCAGGCAGAAGAGACACCAGATGGTGCAGGCCAGAAAGAGACCCTCGCTATACGCTGCGGTCATAAAAAAGGCCAGCGGATAGGCGGCAAAGATGAGGATGGTCCGCGCGGCGTTGGTCGCGCCGATCTCGTTGGCCGCCAGCAGGCCCAGGCCGATGAAGGCCGCCAGCGTCGCCAGATTGGAGATGATCAGCGCGGCGACCAGGGCGTGAGATTCGCCGATGATGCCAGAGAGCAGATGGATGAGCAGCGGATAGAGCGGGAAGAAGGCCGTCGAATCGACGGGACTCCAATAGCCGAAATGCGCAAGGTTCAGATACCAGTTGGTGTCCCACTGCTGCCAGCTAGAGAGGAGCGCAGCGGGGCCAAAGCGCGTGAGGTGGTTGGCTCCATGCGCGTTGATCAGCACGGCAAAATAGGTGTAGATCGCGTAGGCCAGGCGCGTGCCCAGCCAGAGCTGCGCGGCCTGCGAGACGATGGCGCGATAGGCGAGCGGCGCGGGCAGGGAGCGCGCCTGGTTCGCGCTGGGCGCCTCGGCAGCCAGGGCAGGCAGGGCCGGAGGCGAGCCGGAGGCAGCGTTTGTGTCAGGCGGAGGCTTTTCTGCGCGCCTGTCGATGATGGCCCGGAATGAGCCAAAGCTCAGCAGCATACGCGCTTTCTTCTGTTCCCTCGCATTTCAAGAATCAACGAATGGATAGCGACTTGCATTGCAAGACTGTGACCAGGCGCAAGCATTATCTGTGCCTTGCATACTTCCCAGGTCTCAAGCGCAATGCAGGGTTGCGCCAAAAGGGGGTAGAATAAGGTAACAATTGCCTTAGTAGGCTCCAAAGATGCAGGAGGTGTGTATGCAGCCAGTAGAACTCTATCCTGGGATTAGCTCTCACCAGGGGATTCTGGGAGGCAGGCCAGTCATCACAGGAACCCGCGTTCCTGTTGATCTGGTGCTAGGGCAGCTTGCCAGCGGGATGAGCCAGGAAGAAGTGGCCTATGAATATCACCTGACCCTCGAACAAGTCCGCGCAGCCCTGGGTTATGCAGCCAAGCGATTGTCTGAGGAAGTGGTTTATGCAACCAGCGAATAGCTGGACATTTCTTGTTGACGAGAATATGTCTGTAACACTCGCTTTAACATTGCAAACTGCTGGATACCAGGCTGCGCATGTCTATGATGTGGGGCTACAAGGGCACCTGGATACAGCGGTCTTCGCTTATGCCCAGGCCCACCAACACACCATGATTACAGGCGATCTTGACTTTGCCAATATCAGAGAATACGGCCCACCTCACTTTGGCATTATTGTGCTACAGATTCCAAACGAGACTCCACAAGCCGAGCGCATCCAGGAGGTTCTGAACGCGCTCTCTACACTTTCTGGACAAAGCCTGATAAACACGCTGGTCATTGTGGAGAAGGGGCGCATCCGCATTCATCGCTAAGCCTGGAAAGGAGCAACGGCGCTTCTTCGCGCGCCCGGAATGGTGAGCGCCAGCGCCGCCAATATCACATATGAGCAACAACACCACTGATGACGACTGGCGCGAGAACGTCTATAAGAAAGCTATCCAGAAGAACCCGGAGCGCCAGAAGGAGTTCACCACGACCTCGGCTTCGGGCATCGAGGTGCAGCCGCTCTACACGCAGGCCGACCTGGAGGCGCAGGGCTTCGACCCAGAGACGCAGTTAGGCTATCCGGGCGAGTATCCCTACACGCGCGGCGTGCAGCCGACGATGTATCGCAGCCGCTTCTGGACGATGCGCCAGTACGCGGGCTATGCCAGCGCCGAGGAGTCGAACCGGCGCTATCACTATCTGCTGGAGCAGGGCACGACGGGCCTCTCGGTGGCATTCGATTTGCCCACGCAGATGGGCTACGACGCCGACCACGCGCTGGCCGAGGGCGAGGTGGGCAAAGTCGGCGTCTCGATCAGCAGTCTGGAGGATATGGAGACACTCTTCCGGGGCATCCCGCTGGAGACGGTCAGCACCTCGATGACGATCAACAGCACGGCGGCCATCCTGCTCGCGCTGTATATCGCCGTTGCCAAACGCCAGGGCGCCGACCCGCGCAAGCTCTCCGGCACGGTACAGAACGACATCCTGAAAGAATATGCGGCGCGCGGCACGTATATCTATCCGCCGCAGCCGTCGATGCGCATCATTACTGATCTCTTCCAATATTGCGCCGAGAACGTGCCGCGCTGGAACGCCATCAGCATCAGCGGCTATCACATCCGCGAGGCCGGGTCCACCGCCGCGCAGGAGATCGGCTTCACCCTCTCCAACGGCATCGCCTATGTGCAGGCCGCCGTCAATGCCGGGCTGGATGTGGACAGGTTTGCCGGGCAGCTTTCTTTCTTCTTCAACGCGCACAACAACTTGCTGGAAGAGGTCGCCAAGTTTCGCGCGGCGCGGCGCATGTGGGCCAAGATCATGCGCGAACGCTTCGGAGCGAAGGATGCGCGCTCGTGGCTGCTGCGCTTCCACACCCAGACGGCAGGCTCGACACTCACGGCGCAGCAGGCGGATAACAACATTGTGCGTACGGCGTATCAGGCGCTGGCTGCCGTGCTGGGCGGCACCCAGTCGCTGCACACCAACTCAAAAGACGAGGCGCTGAGCCTGCCGACGGCAGAGGCCGTGCAGATCGCGCTGCGCACGCAGCAAATCCTGGCCCACGAGACGGGCGTCACAGACACGATTGATCCGCTGGCCGGGTCGTATTACGTCGAGTGGCTGACCGACGAACTGGAGAAGCGCGCCTGGGAATACATCCAGAAGATTGACGACCTGGGCGGGAGCGTGCGGGCGATAGAGATGGGCTATATGCAGAACGAGATCGAAGAGGCCGCCTATCAGTTCCAGAAGGATATGGAAGAGGGCAGGCGCGTGATCGTCGGGGTCAACAGGTTCCAGGTGAAGGAAGAGATTCGTCCCGACGTGCTGCACGTGGACCCGGAGATTGGGCGACGCCAGGCGCAGAAGTTGGCCGCGCTGCGCGAGCGCCGCGACAACGCCGCCGCCAGCGCGGCGCTGGCCGCGCTGGAAGACGCCGCGCGCGGCACGGTCACCCTCTTGCCGCGCATCCTGGCTGCCGTCGAAGCCTGGGCCACGCTGGGCGAGATCAGCGACACGCTGCGCAAGGTGTTTGGCGAGCAGCAGGAGCAGGCCGCGCAGTAAGAGCGCGCGCAGAATCAGCGAGGGCAAGGAAATGCTGCGCGACCAGGGAACCATCATTATCAAGCGCCCGATGGAGGAAGTCTTTGCTGCGCTCTCCCGTCAGCGCAGCAGCAGCGCGTGGCTGCGCCTTGACGCACCCGGCCAGGCGGCGCAGGAACCGCTGCGCGCCGGGAGCAGGCTGGAGTATCCTGGTCGGGGATTCTGGCGCGGCAGAACGGTGCTTGAGGTGACGGAGTACGCGCCGGAGCAAGCGCTGACGCTGCGGCATCGCGTGGCTGGCTGTCTTGGAGCGCGCGGTCGCTCCAGCTACGCGCTGGAACCCGCCGCTGGCGGAACGAGCGTAACGCTCACCCTGGAGATGGAGGGGGCCGGGCTGCTGCGGGGCGCCCTGCCGCTGGCGCGCCCGCTCTTTGCTGCATCCCTGCGGCGCGCGCTGGTGGAAACGCTGCTGGCCCTGAAGGGCAGGCTAGAAGGCTGACATCCCCACGAACACACCGGGCTATTCCCAAACGAGAGGCTGCTCCTGGGATGAGACGGTGCAGGTCTGGCAGGTTTACTAGCGGGCATAAAGAAAGCGCGCGCGCCCTCCGCCGGTAGCAAGTGGGAGAGGACGCGCCGCGCAGAACTTTGGTCCTTCACAGAGCAGGCAGTGCCGACCCGGATGCCTACGGCATCGGGTTGGCACCGCTCTGCCCGCTGTCGCGTGTCGGGGCAGATGGCTCAGTGCCTGGGGGAGTCGCGCTGCACGTCGTGTTGCCGCTCTCGACGATGTTGTTGGTCACGGTGTCGTCGATCATAAACAGATAGGGCGGCGGGGTGAGGACGGGGGTATAGCCGACGCCGCAAATCTTGTTCTTGATCAACTGGTCACCGTCGCCCTGATCAGCAATGCCAGCCTGATAGCCAGCGCCAGGACCAGCGCCAGTGGTGTTATTCACCGCGTCGTTCCGGCTCGTGTTCTCGAAGACATTGATATTGGTGGGGGTCGTCACCGCGTTGTAGCAGTCGGCATCCACATTGGAGAGCCAGATACCAATGTCATTGCCGGTGACGGTATTTCCCAGAATCTGCGTGTTGACCGTCGGCACATCACCATAGCAGGCGCCGCCAACGACGATGATGCCGCCGGAAGCTGTCAGGCCAGCGCCGGTGTAGGAGTTGCCAGTGACGGTGTTATAGCTGACAGTGGCGGTGGCTCCATAGCCGATCTGGATGCCGTTCTGGGCGATGTAATTGACCGGACCCTGGCCGGTGACAGTGTTGTAGCTGACCTTTGCAGAGGCGTTCGCGCCATTGACGACGATGCCACCCTTCTGGTAGTTCCAGATCGTGTTGTGCGCGATCTCGCCAGTGGCAGCGCTGCCATAGGCGAAGTAGATGGCGACGCCGTGCTGGTCGCCGTTGAGGGGGGATTCGCCGATGTCATAAATCTTCGAGGTGGAGACATTGACGTGGCCGCCGTTGTTGACCACCCCGAAGTAGTTGGCCCCATAGATTTTCGCTTGATAGACTGTGCCACTGGAGCCGGGGCCATAGTAGACGCCGATGTTGCAGCCAGTCGCGTTGATCGTGCCGGTGAGGGTGCCTGAGGGATTAATGCGGGCTGCCGTCAGATTGATACTGTCGCGGTAAAAGCCTGTCGGGGTGCAGGTGGCCGGGGCGGCTTTGGCGCCATTCGCATAGGCAAAGCCAACCAGAGTCAGCGCGGCAACGGGGATCAGGACCGCAAGCGCATAGAGTGCTTTTTTCACGTCTTCCTCCTAATTTCACAAAACAACCTGAGACCCTTTCCCTACCAGGGAGGAAAGCAAACCGTCTTGACCTGCTGGACCCATGAGAGAACCTTGCTTCGCATCACGCGATGCTCTCAATTTTAGGACGATTAGGAGACAACCTGGTAACAGGCAGAATATACACAAGATGCGCTCAACTCTCAGTGGGAAGCATTCAGACAAGCAAAAGAGAAGGGAAAAGCGAGGGAGGGTTTAGAGTCCGGCCAGCGGGGACCAGCAGGGCTGAAGGAGGTAGGCCAGGTTCTGCGGGAGCGCGTGGGTCATCGACGGGGGCAAAACCGAGGTGTTGGCGATCAGCAGGGTGGAGTTATCCTGGCTGGCAAAAACCAGGCGCTTGCCATCGGGCGCCCAGGATGGCGGGCTGGCATCGCTGACGCCTACCGCGAAGGCGTTCGAGCCATCGGTATTGACGACCCAGAGTTCCGAGTCGGCGGCCTGCACATCGCCCAGCCCGTCGCTGGCGAAGCGTTCCAGGACGACGGCCAGCTTATAGCTGTCGGGCGACCAGACAATCTGCTGAATCTGCCCGCCATCCCATTGCACGACGATCTTGGGGTCGGAGCCATCCGGGCGCACGATCATTACCGCGTCGGTGGGTGCGGATTGAAGGGCGTCCTGCTGGACGGCGCTGTAGGCCAGAAAACGGCCATCTGGCGACCAGGCCAGCGCCTCACCGTTGAGCATGGGCAGAGCGCCAAGGCTCCGGGGCTGAAACGTCTGGGTATCCAGAATCTCAATCCGCAGGCTCGTGCCAGAACGGCCCCCCAATTGATTCGGATCGGGGGGGGCCAGGGTATAATAGGCCAGTGAATGCCCATCCGGCGACCACGTAGGTAGATAGCCGTTGATCAGGCGGGGATTGGTTCCATCTGCGTTTACCAGCATGTATTGCCCCACCGCTACCGGCGCCACCAATTGGCTGCCATCCGGCGACCAGGAGATCAGCCGACTGGGCAGGGCACTGCGCCCCCCGGCAAACTGGCCCACTGTGCCAGGAGAGAGCGAGATCGCCGGAATCTGATGGAGGTTGGAGCCATCGGCATCCATAATGACCAGATGGGCAATGAGGCCGGAGCTGGGGGAAGCGAGAAACGCGGCAATATGGGCGCCATCAGGCGACCAGGCGGGTGAGAAGTAGAGGCCATCGGCTGGATGGGTAAGCTGGCGCAGGTTGGAGCCATCCGGCTGCATGACATACAACTGCATGGACGCGAAGGAAGCCGATCCAGCAGACGGAGGCTGCTCATAGATGGAAGCGTCGCATTGGGTCGTGCTGGTGCTACTCCACTGCCCGGTCCCTTGCGTGCCCACGATGGTCAGGCAGGCCGTGAAACTTGAGCCACTGTTGAAGTTGATCGGAGCCTGCTGACCGCCGATAAAGAGGATTTCATTCAGGCTGCGCAGGCGCGCGCCCCAGGCCGAATGCACAAAGTTTTGCCAGCCAGCGACGCTCACCAGGACCAGCGCGACCACCAGCGCCAGCTTGAGGGCGCGGCGCGCGCGGAGCCGTCCGCCAGGAGTCGCCAGCAGGCGCTCCCAGCCCACGCTGAGCATGCTGGCGGGCGGGCCAACCGGCAGCGCGTCGTCCTGCTCCGCCAGCGGTTCGTCTTCGGCGAGCGGCTCCTGCCTGCTCTGCTGGCTCAGCGCGCCCGACGCCTGGCAGACGGGGCAGCGCTGCCCCGCCGCGGGCAGCGGCGCGCCGCAATATGGGCAGAGCGGCATGGACTGGCCTCCTTTATCAATCATCCATGTTTTATCATATCACGAGCAAGGTCCAGGCCACCAAGACATCTCAAGAGAGGCTATAGCTCACCTGGGTCCAGGTGTGGCCGCCATCGGTCGTCTGCAACAGGAGCGCGTGTGCGGAATCCTGGGAGGCGATAGCCCAGCCGAGCGTAGGCGAGATGAAATCGAGATACCCCACCTGCTGGAACAGCCCGCCGGTCGTCAGCGACTGCCAGTGCTGCGCGACATCGCTGGTGACAAGCAGGGTGGCTCCGTCCGTTGCCCAGCCGCGCGCGGGATCGATAAAATCAACGGAATTGGCGCTTGCCAGGACAAGCGCCGTGCTTTGCCAGGTTGCGCCGCCATCCTGGGTGAAGTAGACATCCAGGCCGGGCGCGTTCTGCTGGTTGAAATCTACCGGCAGGATGCCAGCCTGGGCATTGAAAAACGTGGGCGGGGTCAGCGCAACCTGGGCATTGGTGATTGCCGACGGGATGGGCAGGCTCTGATGCTGCCAGGTTGCGCCGCCATCGTGGGTGACATAGAGCCAGGGGAAGAGGTTGGGTCCGGCGACGAAGCCGGTCGCCCAGCCGGTGGAGGCGTCGCGGAAGCTCAGCCCGGATTTATCGCCGCTGAAGGGCAGGGCGCCAGCCTGAGGATTCGTCTCGGGCCGAATGCTCATCACATCGGTCCAGCCTGCCCCGCCATTGGTCGTGCGGAAAATATCGCCGCCCTCCGAGCCTGCCGCCGCGCCTCCATTCGAGAAGAGCCAGCCATCCTGCGCATTGACGAAGGTGATCTGGCCGACCTGCCCAACCTGACCGGTCATAAGCTGCCAGGTCTGGCCGCCATTGGTCGTCTGAAAGAGCCGCGAGGGTGTCTGGGTAGAAGGCGAGCATATTTGCGTGGTCCCAATTGCCACCCATGCCTGGGCTGCTGTCACGAAGAAGGCAGCCAGGAGTTCTTGCACGTCGGGGTTCTGCTGCGCAGCTACAGGGGTCACATCCTGCCAATGGCTGCCGCCGTCGGTGTGCGCAGCACGCGCTCCTGGGAAATGACCTGGGTTCCTCCGCTGGGACTCTGGAGGGTCTGATCCTGCTCGATGATTGCCCAGCCGGTCTGGCTATCGATCATGTGCAGGGAGCGAAAAGTCAGAATGGGCGCGCTCAGGCCAGGCATGGGCGTTCCTCGGTCGG
>JBJKSJ010000126.1:0-3429 GCA_046704085.1 Ktedonobacterales bacterium
GTATGAAATCTTCACGCTCTATTATGGCGAAGGCGTCACACGCGAGCAGGCTGATGAGATCGCCCAGCAGATCAAGTCATGGTATCCGCATCAAGAGATCGAAGTCCTCAGCGGCGGTCAGCCCTACTATGCCTATATTCTCTCGGCGGAGTAGCGACCGCCGCACTTTTCACTTTGGAGGTACAGCCTGTGGCCGTGCGAGTAGTCACCGATAGTACGGCTGATCTTGCCAAAGATCAGGCGCAAGAACTGGGTATCTGCGTGGTCCCGCTCACTGTCCACTTTGGTGAGGACACCTATCGTGATGGGGTTGATCTGGGGAGCGCGGAGTTTTTTACCAAGCTGGCGACCTCGAAAGTAATGCCGACGACGGCTGCGCCCCCTTCTGGCCTGTTTGAAGAGGCGTACCGGCAACTGATCCGCGATGGGGCCGATGGAATCCTCTCCATCCAGATTTCATCGCTGCTGAGCGCCACGCATAATTCGGCGGTGATTGCTGCGGAGGCGCTCAAAGATCAGCCAGTGGTGGTTGAAACGCTGGATTCACGCTCGGTCAGTGGGGGCATGGGCCTTGCGGCGATGGCCGCTGCGCGTGCCGCGCGCGAAGGCAAAAGCCTGGCGGAGTGCAAAGCCATCGCTGAGGATATGCTCGCGCGGATGAATATCTATGCTGTCCTGGATACGTTGGAGTTTTTGCAGCGCGGCGGGCGCATTGGCCGGGCGCGCCAGTTGCTCGGTACGCTCTTGAATGTCAAGCCGATGCTGACGGTCAGGGATGGCACGGTGCTGCCGTTGGAGAACGTGCGCACACGCTCCAAGGCGCACGAGCGCATTGCGCAGCTTCTCCAGAAACTTGGCCCCATTGAAGTGGTTGGAATTGCTGAATCGGATGAAGAGATTGGACAGCAACTGACCAGAGCTATCCGCAGCGTTTATGCTGGTCCGATAGAGTATTTCCGGCTTGGCCCGGTTGTGGGGACGCATACTGGCCCTGGCACATCGGCGGTCTGCGCGGTGACGAAGCGCCAGGAGTAGCAGCGGCCTGTACCCATTGCCGACGGCGCGAGGAGAGGAGTGGCTCAATGGCGAAGTATTTCACTCGTGAAGAGGCCGAAGCGCTCTTGCCGCAGATTGAGCCGCTCTTGCGGAATTTGCAGGAGCGCCATCAGGCGCTGTCGCCTCTGCGAGAAGAGTTAGAGGCGCTGCATCAGCGCATGCGGGGCAATGGGTATGGGCTGCATGAGCAACTCGAACGCTTGAATAGCCAGTATGCGAGCGCGATAGAAGGGGTCAATCGCCTGATCCGCCGCATCAAAGGGTTTGGATGCCAGATCAAAGACCCGGCAGTGGGCCTGATCGATTTTCCGGCGCTGCGCGATGGCCGCGAAATCTTGCTCTGCTGGCGGCTTGGCGAAGAGGGCATCCACTGGTGGCATGAGACGAATACCGGCTTTATGGGCCGCCAGCCGCTCGACTAAAGCCGGGGCGCTGGCGAATACATCCGCGCCTACAGCGGCGGGCGCTGGATGCCGCCCCTCTCGCTCGACCGCGCCTGGAGGCTGCGCCGCGAAGCCCACCTCCGTGGGCTAGGACGAAAAC
Organism: Ktedonobacterales bacterium; assembly: GCA_046704085.1. Classification (GTDB taxonomy): domain Bacteria; phylum Chloroflexota; class Ktedonobacteria; order Ktedonobacterales; family DATBGS01; genus DATBHW01. The sequence continues at coordinate 1,600 of JBJKSJ010000126.1, forward strand.
AGGACTGTTTGACCGGCACTCTATCGGCGCATGGCGTTACTCATCACAAAGATGAGATTTGCTGGGCGCTCGGCCATGCGTCGCGTCAGATAGGGATACCACTGTGTTCCATAGGGAACGTAGATACGCAGGTTGTATCCCTCGCGGGTAAGCTGCTCCTGAAGGTCGCGGCGAATGCCATAGAGCATCTGAAACTCGAAACGCGCTTTGGCAAGCGCATTGGCGTTGATGAAGGCTTTGGCCTCCTGGATCATCTGGGGGTCATGGGTGGCGATGGCAGGATAGTTGCCGTGCGCCAGCAACTGGCGCATCAGTTGCGCGTAGTTGCGGTCTACATCAGCCTTGCCAGGATAAGCGATCTCCGATGGTTCTTTGTAGGCTCCTTTGACCAGCCGCACGCGCGTCTGCGCGGCTATCAGGTGGTCAATATCTTTGGCGCTGCGATAGAGGCAAGTCTGGATGACTGTGCCTACGTCGTCGTAGTCCTGGCGGAGTTTGGCAACCAGATCGAGCGTGCGCTCGGTATAGGCTGAACCTTCCATATCGACGCGAACAAAGATATGGTAGTTTTTTGCCTGGTCGAGTACCTTGCGGACATTCTCTTCGCAGAGGTCGGCGCCAACATCCAACCCCAGCGCGGTGAGCTTGATCGAGATGTTGGCGTCCAGGCTTGCCTGCTTGATGGCATCGAGAATCTGGAGATAGGCGTTGGTGGCGCTGCACGCTTCGGCGGCAACGCTAACGTTCTCACCCAGATGATCGAGCGAGACGGTGAGGCCGCGCTGATTCAAGACGCGAGTTGCCTGAAGGGCTTCTTCCAGCGTTTCGCCTGCGACGAAGCGCCGCGCGCTGCGGCGGGCAAAGCGATTGTGGGTCACGAAATGGCGAATGCTGCGCCGGTCTGCGAGATACAGCAGTGTACCTCTTAACATAGCTCGTCCTCCTCGACTCTGTGCCAGTTCGCAATGATGGATGCAGCCGCGTTGCTGCGAAATGGCTCTCTCTCCAGATTATATGCCGCTGGTGGGCCAACCGCCAGGCGTTGCTCGCTCAGCCATTGATCTGGATGTCGCCAAGGTCTGTTCCGCGCAGGGGCTGAACATTGGCAAGATAGACCGGATTATAGGTGCCCGGATAGACCTGGGTGGTGAACAGCGAGCCTTCCTGCCAGGCAACGAGGTATTTGCCCAGCGGGATGCTGGCAAAGGTAAAATAGCCCTGGGCGTCGGTGCGCGCCTCATAGACATAGCCGCCCTGGGCGAAGCCATTCGGGCCGGTCTGCCAACTGCTTGACAACTGCACAAGCACATTGGCGTCAGGAGGGCCACTTGAAAAGAGCAGGCGTCCTTTCACCGGCTGCGGAGCATTCAGGTCTTGCTGCGCCTGCTGCGCAGCAGGCGCGTTGGCGTACTGCTGGATCAGTTGTTGATAGGTGGCGATGGCGTCGGTGTATTTCATCTGCTGAATCTGTGCCTGCCCCCAGGAGTAGAGGTCGCTGGCTGCGGCGTCATAGGCGAGCGTGGCGTAGGAACTGGCGGGAAAGAGACGCCCAATGGTCTGAAACTGCGTCAGCGCATCCTGGAACTGCTGATTGGCTTCTAGTTCCTGCGCCCAGGCGTAATAGGCGGCTGGCTCATCCTGATTATCTTGTGCCGCTTGCTCAGCGGAGGTATCGGCGTAGTGGGTGCGCAGCCGGGCGAACTGCTCTATGGCCTGCGCGTAGTGCTGCTCCTCGACCAGTTCGCGGCCCCATTTGAGCAGCGCCTGGCCCATTGGCGCTCTGGCCTGACTGGCAGCTATGGTGGCGTGAAACGTCTCGGTGGATGTGCC
>JBJKSJ010000127.1:0-37819 GCA_046704085.1 Ktedonobacterales bacterium
AATACGTCCGTCGGCTATTCCCGGCGGGCTGGATGCCCTGCTCTTTGCTGGCAGCGTGGCCGAAGATGGGAGCGTTGCCAGCGAGGGGCTCTCGTGATCGCTAGCTTCCCCCGCAGCAGGGAGCAGCAGATCAGCCAGCGGCGCGTAGGGCAGGTTCACCATGACCCGCGTCCCCTGGCCGGGCGCACTTTCAAGGTCGAGCCAGCCACCCACCTGCCGCGCCCGCTCGCGCATCGTGTGCAGGCCAAAATGGTTCGCCCCACTCGCGCCAGGCGCAGCCGCCGACGCATCGAAATAAGGCGGCCAGTGCTGGAAGCCGGGGCTAGTTGGCGCCTCTGAGGCTGCCTGTACGACAGGATCAAAGCCCCGACCGTCATCCTCGACGACCAGGCGCACCCCATCATCTAGATAGGTCAGGCTGATGCGCGCGCGCCGGGCCGCCGCGTGGCGCAGCGTATTAAAGAGCGCCTCTTGAGCAATACGCAAGAGGGCCATTTCTTGTTGAGGCGCCAACAGGCGCGGCTGGCCCACCACCGTCACCCGGCTCGATAGGCCACCTTCGTCAGCCACCCGCTCCACCTCGCGCGCCAGCGCCTCTGGAAAAGGAAGCGTTTCTAAGAGCGCCGGGCGCAAGCCCCAGATCGCTCTGCGCGCATCCTCCAGCGCCTGGCGCGCCAGCGCGCGCGCTTCGAGCAGATCGCCGTGTGGCTCCTCGCTGCGCTCCAGTCGCAGCACCAGCGCCACTAGCGATTGCGCAACCGTATCATGCAGTTCACGCGCCAGACGGCTGCGCTCACCAGCGACCGCCAGATCAGCAATCCGCTCATGGCGCCGCCAATCCCGCAGGAGCAGCGCCAAATATTCCGCGATCAGAGGCAGTAAGGCAGCTTGCTCATCAGCAAATAGCCCTGCGCTTGGGGCAGTCAAGTGGATAGCGCCGGACAGCCTCCCCTCATCGTGCAGAGGCGCGGAAAGCATGCCTGGCACTGACTCCTGCTCTGCTGGCAGGTGTTCGGCTCCCTGCGGAGCGTTCAAGAAGCGCGCTCTCTCGTCCTCGGCCTCTGGAGGCAGCGGCAGCAACGCAATCGAACCATCCGAGGCCAGCGTCGCCACGATGCCAGGCGCATCCCCACCCAACCGCATTTCGACGCGACCGGCCTGAAAGAAGCCCAGCAGCACCCTCGCCGATCCACACACAAACTCCGCTTCTGAGGCCGCCGCCTGCGCCTGGCGCCCCAGATCAAGCAGCGCGCGCAGCAGGTCAGCCAGCGCGAGCGGCTGCTCCATCTGGTCAGAAGGAGCTAGCTGCTGTTCAGGTGGTTGAGATGACATACAAGCCATCCTACGCTTGCCTTAAAGACAGCAATGCCAGGCGCAGCGGCCCGGCATTCTCTGCTGCAAGCAGATACAAAACTTCCTCACCTGGCAAAGTGAGCAAACAGGGCTGCCAGGATGGGTACGCGGCTATTCAGCTTGCGCGTTGTTCAGGCGCTTCATCAGACGCGACTTGCGGCGCGCCACATTGTTGGGATGCAGCACCCCTTTGGTCGCTGCGCGATCAAGCTGGCTGATTGCCTGGCGCACTGCGGCAACGGTGTTCTCCTGCTCCGGCTCCGCAGCAATCGCCCGCTGCGCCTTGCCGACAAAGGTCTTGACCGTTGACTTGACTGACCGATTGCGCGCCCGGCGCTTCTGTTCAATCCGCATGCGCTTGGCCGCCGATTTGGTGTTGGGCATGAGAGCGCAAATCCTCCCAAATAAGTTAAAAACTCAGAGCGTTGGCGCCCACCCAAGGGGCACAGCAACAATGCTCTCTAAACACGTCTACGCAGTATAGCAGACTGACCCGTAAAGAGCAAATTACAAGATGTACTTGCTCAAATCCTCGTTCTTCACCAGACCACCCAGGCGCGCCTTCACAAAGGCCCGATCCAGCGTCACCGTCTGCCCGCCCAGGTTGGGCGCCTCAAATGAGAGTTCCTCCAGCAGCTTCTCGATGATCGTATGCAACCGACGCGCGCCGATATTTTCAAGCCGCTGATTCATCTGGGCGGCCATGTTCGCCATCTCATCCAGGCCATCTTCGGTAAAGACCAGTTCTACTCCTTCAGTACCCAGCAGCGCCTGATACTGTTTCGTCAGCGCGTTCTCTGGCTGCGTCAAGATCGCCTTGAAATCAGCCTGGCTCAGATTCTGCAATTCGACACGCAGCGGGAAGCGACCCTGCAACTCTGGGATCAGATCGCTGGGCTTGGCGTTATAAAACGCTCCTGCCGCGATCCACAGAATATGGTCGGTCTTCACCGGCCCGTAGCGCGTCATCACCGTCGAGCCTTCAACAATGGGCAGCAGATCGCGCTGCACGCCCTGACCAGAGACATCTGGCCCCACCTCGACTTTGGTTCCCGCCACCTTATCCAACTCATCCAGAAAAATGACGCCCGACTGCTCCGCTCGCCTGGTGGCCTCTTCGACCACTTGATCGATATCGATGAGCTTGTTCGCCTCTTCCTGGGTCAGCAGCCGCCGCGCCTCCTTGACCGAAACTCGGCGCGAACGCTTGCGCTGGCCTGGCATCGAGCCGATCAACTCCTGAAAATCGCCTTCGTCATCAGAAGCCATCCCCGCCACGAACTCCAGCACCGAGGTATAGCCATCATCGGCGTCAAGCTCGATCTCAATGATCTGCTCGTCCAATTGATGGTTCGCCAGCATCTCCGCCACGTGCTTGCGCCGCGCCTTGCTCACGCGCGGCTGATCGTGCCCGTTCGCCTTCACCGCCCGCGCGCTGACATTGCCAGATGTCTCTGTAGGCGCCTGCTCGGCCAGCAGCCGCTCGCGCCTGCCACGAACGATCCTTTCCTTTTCCTCCGGCTTGCCGCCAGCCTCGGCTCCTTCAGGCTTTGGCGGGGCCAGCAGATAATTGAGGATGCGCTGCTGCGCCAGATCCTCCGCCTGCGTCTGCACCTGGGCCTGCTTCGCCTCGTGGACCATATTGATCGCCGTATCCATCAGGTCGCGCACCATCGACTCGACATCGCGGCCCACATAGCCCACCTGGGTAAATTTCGTCGCCTCCACTTTGACAAACGGCGCGTCAGCCAGCTTCGCCAGCCGCCGGGCAATCTCCGTCTTGCCAACGCCCGTTGGGCCGATCATCAGGATATTCTTGGGCGTGATCTCCGCCTGGGCTTCAGGGGCAAGTTGCAGCCTACGATAGCGATTGCGCAGCGCGACGGCAACGGCACGCTTCGCCTCAGGCTGGCCCACGATATAGCGATCCAGTTCATTCACGATCTGTTGAGGCGTCAAGTCTTTCATTGGCCTATCCCTTCGGCCTCGGCGGGCTGGCTCTCAAGCACATGCAACGTAATCTGATTGTTCGTATAGATACAGATCGCGGCTGCAATCTCTAACGCCGCGCGCGCAATCTCGGCAGCGGAGAGCGCGGTGTGCTGAAGCAGCGCCTGCGCGGCTGCCTGGGCATAATTGCCACCTGAGCCAATCGCTATCACCCCTCCATCTGGCTCAATCACGTCACCATCGCCGCTCAGCACCAGAAGCTGCTCGCTGTCGGCCACCACCAGCATGGCTTCCAATCGTCGCAAATACTTATCGGTGCGCCATTCTTTGGTGAGTTCCACCGCCGCCTTGCGTAGATTGCCCTGATAAATATTCAATTGCGCTTCAAACTTATCAAACAGCGTCAGCGCGTCAGCCGTCGAGCCAGCAAAACCAGCCAGCACCTTGCCATCGCGCAGCAGCCGAATCTTGCGCGCCGTATGTTTCATCACCGTGTCCCCCACCGTCACCTGCCCATCGCCTGCCATCGCCACCTGCCCATTGCGATGCACCGCCAGGATCGTGGTCGCGCGCACCGGCTGACCAAGATAATTACTCACCGTTTCTTCCAGATACCTTCTGAGCTATGCGCTCTCTATGCTTTGCTCTCTGAGACGTTTGCTCCAGATAAAATGTTCTCTTTTGCCCTATCGTCGCTAAGAGCGTGGCGCCGATTCTTTCTTCGCAGCCCCCCGCGTCCGAGCAGGCGCCGCTGTAGCGGCGCGCGCTGTGGGCCGCTTTGTTGCCGTCTTTTTTGCCACTCCGGTGGTCGCTTTCGTCCCCGCGCTCGCTTTGCCCGTGGTTCCTCGCGCCGTCGTCGCTTTGCCGGTGGTGCCCCGCCGCGCAGCACTCCCGCGCGCCGAAGCAGGCTTGGAGGCCGCCCTGGCCGGAAAGCGACCATGACCATTTGACGCTGCGCGCGCCCCGGTGGAAGCCGAGGCTGCCCCGCTCCCAGCCAACGCGCCATCAGCCTGCCCGACTTGCCCCGCGCCCTCGATCACCGTGCCGCACGCCGTGCAGACAGCCACCTGCTTCCCCTGGGCCACTGTCACCAGCCCGCCGCAATTCGGGCAGGGATCGGCTATCGGTCGGTCCCAGGTCGCAAAGTTACAGGCCGGATAGTTCGCGCAGCCATAGAACACCTTGCCACGCTTCTTCGTCTTGCGCACCACCAGATCGCCGCCACACTGCGGACACAGCGCCCCAGTCTTATCAACCAGCTTCTTCTTGAAGGCGCACTCTGGGAAGCCAGAGCAGGAGATGAAGGGGCCGAAGCGGCCACTACGAATCACCAGTGGGCGGCCACACTCCGGGCAGAGTTCATCGATCTCCTCGACGGGCTTCTGCACCTTGGGCATCTCACTCTCCGCGCGATCCAGCGTCTCCCTAAACTCATCATAGAAGCGCCGCAGGAACTCGGTCCACTCCTGCTGGCCCTCCTCGATAGCATCCAGCTTCTGCTCCATGCCGACAGTAAAGCCCACATCCACAATATCGGGAAAGTGTTTGGTCATCACCTCATTGATCGTCTCCCCCAGCCAGGTCGGCACAAAGCGACGCTCTTGCTGCTCCACATAGCCGCGCTCCTGAATGGTCGAGACAATCGGCACATACGTGCTGGGGCGCCCAATCCCGCGCTCCTCCAGTTCTTTAATCAGGCTCGCCTCACCGTAGCGCGGGGGCGGCTGCGTAAAGTGCTGGTCCGGCTTGAGTTGATGCAGGTCCAGCAACTCGTTTACTTCCAGCAGAGGCAGCGTCTCCTCATCCTCCTCACGCGGCCAGACCGCGTAAAAGCCAGGAAACTTGAGGTTCGAGCCATTCGCGCGGAAGAGATACTGCGCCGCTGTAATATCTACACGCACCGTATCAAAGACCGCCGGAGCCATAAAGGCCGCCACAAAACGCCGCCAGATCAACTGATAGAGCTTGAAAAGATCGGGCGTCAGATACGCCCGGACCGCCTCCGGCGTCAGGCTGACATCCGTTGGGCGAATGGCCTCGTGGGCATCTTGCACTGTTGCTTTCGACTTGCCAGCGCGGCCCTCGCCCACAGAGGAGGCGCCAAAGCGTTCGGTGATCAGCGCCTTCACCGCCTGCTGCGCCTCGGCAGAGACGCGGGTCGAGTCGGTGCGCATATAGGTAATCAACCCTTGATGGCCGCGTTCGCCTACTTGCAGCCCTTCGTAAAGCTGCTGCGCCAGGCTCATCGTCTTTTTGGGCGCAAAGCGCAGCCGCACCGAGGCATCCTGCTGCATCGTGCTAGTCGTATAAGGCAGCCAGGGCTGGCGGCGCACATCCTTCTGCTCCACGCCGCGCACGCGATAGGCCGCGCCCTCAAGCTCAGCCAGGATTGCTTGCGCCTCCGCCTCGCTGCCAACCTTGATGCGCGTCCGCTCTGGCTCGTCGCCATTGCCAGCCTTCCCCTTTTTGCCGTTGCCATTCCTGGCAGTGTCCGCCTTGCCTTCGGCGCCCTCTGCTATTTGCGCCTGCGCTTCCTCTGGCTCGCCCTCGGCATTCAGGCGCGCAAAAAGCTGCGCTTCAAACGTCTTGCGCTGCTTCTGCTTGCTCAGATGCGCCACAATCGTCCAGTATTCTTCCGGCACAAAGGCGCGAATCTCCGCCTCGCGCTCGCAGATCAGCCGCAAAGCCACCGACTGCACGCGCCCGGCGCTGGTTCCTGACTGGATGCGCCGCCACAGCAGCGGACTAATCTTATACCCCACCAGTCGATCCAACACGCGCCGCGCCTGCTGCGCATTGAAGAGATTCTCGTCAATCAGGCGTGGCTGACTGATCGCCTCTTGCACCGCGCGTTTGGTAATTTCGTTAAAGACCGCGCGCTGCGGGGCGCGCAGGTCGAGCGCCTTCTTAAGCGCCCAGGCGATAAACTCGCCCTCGCGGTCTGGGTCTGGCGCCAGGTAGACCGTCTCCGCTTTCCTGGCCGCCGACTTCAGTTCGCCAATGAGCTTTTCTTTCTTCTCGATGATCTCATACTTCGGCTCAAAGTCATGCTCGCCGACCGTCTTCTTGCCCTTTTTGGGCAGGTTGACGCCCATGCCCTTTTTGGGCAGATCCATAATATGGCCCATCGAGGCGCGAACCTCAAAATCAGCGCCCAGAAACTTTTCGATTGTTTTGGCTTTTGCCGGAGACTCAACGATTACTAATTTCTTTGCCATACACCTACCTGAATCCATGCGCTATGCTGTCGGCAGCCGAACCCATCCTCGCCTGCGCACCCTCTTTTGTTGTACGTTTTTCCCCGCCGCGCGGTTTTGTCCTTCTGAATATAACTCACGAGAGCGTTCTTATCCAACGAACCGCCCTCCGTCTTCTCTCCCTCAGCATAGCACAACCCGACAAGAGAACAGCGGTAGAAGACATCTGAGGGCATAGAACTCACAGCAAGGGGAAAAACAGGAAGGACCAATAACGTGCAGCAAGAGGATGATCCAGATGCCAGATTGCTCCACCACCACTTCTGCGGCTTCAGTATAGCACATCACGCCACTAGCTGCAAGCGAGCAAAATAAGAACACAGCAAATAGAGGGTGATCGCCTACAGCCCCCTTCTTGCTCTTCAGCGGCCCATGCGGTATCCTTCTTGTGGATGCGCCGCTTCGGACGCATCCACAAGCCAAAGCGAGGCTCCACAATGGAAATACTTGACGCCTATCCCACATCCTATATTCTTGACGCCGATAACCAGCGCCTGATCCTCACCTGGAGCGATGGGCACGAATCGGTTCACCCCTATGAACTGCTCCGGCGCAATTGCCCCTGCGCGCTCTGCGCGGGTGAGGGCAATCTGCCCGGCCAGATGACACCCGATACCCCGCTTTCCAGCATCGAAACTGATCTCTATGAGATCAAGCCCGTCGGGCGCTATGGCCTCTCGCCCGTCTGGGGCGACGACCATCATACCGGCATCTTCACCTACGAGAAACTGCGCGCCGAATGCCAGTGCGATGAATGCCGCGCCAGCGCGCGCAGCCCGCGCCAGGAGCATCCGCGCAAGGGCCATCGCTAGCAGAAAAGATGCTGGCAGAGAGGCCCAGAGATCGCGTCGCTCGAACAGCATTGACAGACAGAAAGGACATTGCCGCACATGCCAGACTCTGCGCCATCAACTTCTCAGGCGCCAGCAAGCGTCGCCTGGCTGGCCCGCGTGCATGTCACGCTCAAACCCGTTGTGCTGGACCCCCAGGGCAGCGCCGTCCTCGGCGGCCTGCATACCCTCGGCTTCAATACGGTCTCGTCCGTGCGTGTGGGCAAATACCTGGAGATAACTCTGGACGCGCCAGACCAGGCCAGCGCCCAGGAGGCTGTCCAGCAGATGTGCGCGAAACTGCTCGCCAACCCGGTCATTGAGCAATACCGCTTTGATGTCGAGCCGGTACTCCGCTAAAGCTGCGGGCTGCTTCCTGATTCCCCCTTCTCAAAGTTGCTTTTCACCGCAAAGTATGGTATAGTAGAACTACACTTTTTATTGCGCATGGCAATGCGCGGGACGAGTACCCACCCATCAGCCAACAGAAAGAGGCGGTCACCGGCTGAGAGCCGCCTCACGGCAATGAAGGTGGCGAAAACCACCCGCGCGCCTGATGCCCCAAACCGCTTCGCGCGGGAGTATGGCCTCACGGCTGGCCGCCGTTATCCGGCTCACAGAGCGCCCCTGATTTCTCTGCATGTGGCTGCTGATGGGAGAAAGCCTCCATCAGCCAGGCTGGCCTTTCAGCAGAAACAGGTGGCAAACTGGGTGGAACCACGTAAGGTAATCAACCCCTTTCGTCCCGGATTGGACGAAAGGGGTTTTTGTTTGGAGAAAGGATCAGAAGGTTATGCCAGAAGCAGTTGAACAGGAACTCAACGCATCCGTCGCCTACACGCCTTTGCAGCGCATGCGCCACTCTGCCGCGCACGTCATGGCGGAGGCCGTCCAGAGTATCTTCCCCGATGCCAAATTCGCTATCGGCCCGGCCATCGAGGATGGTTTCTATTATGATATGGAACTGCCCCGCGCGCTCACGCCCGAAGACCTGCCGGAGATCGAGCGGCGCATGGCCGAAAGCATCGCCAAGAACCACCCGTTCATCCAGAGCAGGTGGCCGCGCGAAAAGGCGCTCGCCTACTTCCAAGAACACGACCAGCCGTACAAGATCGAGATCATTGAAAACCTGCCCGACCCCGAGGTCGGCATCTTCCAGCAGGGACCATTCCTGGACCTGTGCCGGGGGCCGCATGTCGCCAGCACGGGAGAGATCGGCCCCTTCAAGCTGATGCGCGTGGCTGGCGCCTACTGGCGCGGCGACGAACACCGCCCCATGCTCCAGCGTCTCTACGGCACAGCCTGGTTCACGCAGGAAGAACTGGACGCCTACCTGGAGCGTCTGGAGGAGGCCAAACGGCGCGACCATCGCAAGCTGGGCAAAGACCTTGACCTGTTCATGGTCAGCGAAGAGGTGGGCGCGGGCCTGCCGCTCTGGCTGCCCAGGGGGGCAACGGTGCGACGCCTGCTGGAGGAGTACATCCTGGGCGTCGAGCGTGCGCAGGGCTACCAGCACGTCTACACGCCCAACCTGGCGAAGCTGGATCTGTACAAAACGTCGGGGCACTGGGAACACTACCATGATTCCATGTACCCGCCGATGGAGATGGAAAGCGGCGAAGCGTTGGTGCTGCGCCCGATGAACTGCCCGCATCACATCCAGGTCTACAAGCAGAAGATGCGCTCCTACCGCGACCTGCCCATTAGGCTGGCCGAACTTGGCACGATGTATCGCCTGGAGAAATCCGGCGAACTCGCGGGCCTGTCGCGGGTGCGCGCGATGACGCTCAACGACGCGCATATCTTCTGCACGCCCGATCAGGTCAGGAACGAGTTTCTCAAAGTCGTCCGGCTCATACAGGATGTGTACAAGGTGATGGGCTTCGAACACTACAGCTACCGGCTCTCGCTGCGTGACCCCAACGATACGGAGAAGTTCGTAGACAACCCGGAGATGTGGGACCGCTCTGGCGCCGAACTGCGCCAGGCGCTGGAGGAGCTTGGCGTCGAGTATGACGAGGGCATTGGCGATGCGGCCTTCTATGGCCCCAAGCTGGATGTGCAGGTCGCCAACGTGCTGGGCAAAGACGAGACGATCTCGACGGTGCAGCTCGACTTCACGCTGCCAGAGCGCTTTGGGCTGGAATATATCGGCGAGGATGGGCAGGCGCATCGCCCGGTGATGATTCATCGCGGCGTACTCTCCACGATGGAGCGCTTCATGGCCTTCTTGATCGAAAACTACGCGGGCAACTTCCCGGTCTGGCTGGCGCCAGTGCAGGCAATGGTCATCCCCATCGCAGACCGGCACCTGGCCTACGCCGAAGAAGTTGCCGCAAAGCTCAAGGCCGCCGACCTGCGCGTCGAGGTAGATAGCCGCAGCGAGCGCATGAACGCCAAAGTCCGCGACGCGCAGTTGCAAAAGATTCCCTACATGCTGGTCGTGGGCGACCGCGAGGCGGCTGAAGGAGCAGTTTCCCTGCGCCTACGCAGCAACGAGAATCTAGGCCCCGTCGCGCTGGCGGCGTTCATTGACGAGGCGAGTAAGCTGATTCATGCGCGCAGCCTGGACCTCTGGCCCGGCCAGCGCGACTAAGCGCGCTTGTGCCTGATGCGCGGCACATCTTCTGGAGCGCGATCTTCGCTCCCGCGCTCCAGAAGAACCCGGCCCTGCTCAATACAGCCAGGTAGCACTGCTGTGCCTGGCCCATAAGTTGCCAGGAGGAATCGCCAGGGCACCCAGATCAGAGGCGCCGGTACATTCTGGCCGCATACGTTACAGCCCGAAGACAGGCTCGTCTCCTATCAATAGGGCAGCCCAGCGCCAATGACCTCTATACCCAAAAGGAGCGCCTTTTCATGGAAAGACCCGCCAGCATAGCGCCACCTCTGCGCCGACTGGAAGCTCTGTGGCAAACGCACCGCCTCGCCGCGATTGCAGCGCCAACGGCCATTGTGGGCCTGGCCTATCTCTTTGTCCTCGCCCTCTTTTCGTTGCTGCGTGGCTATACTGGCCCGCTCGATTTTGCCCACATCGGACCATATTTTTGCTGTCATGGCAATCCAAACGACGTAGGCTACGACGGGCAATTTTATTATTATATGGCCGTCGATCCTCTGCACGCTGCCGCCCACATGGATAACGCGCCCTTCCGCTATCAACGCATCCTCCTCTCCATCGTCGTCTGGGTACTCTCGCTCGGTGGCAATGCCACACTAGCCGCCTGGTGGCTGCTGATTGTCAATGTCCTGGGCACCCTGGCCGGGACCGCTGCCCTGGCCGTCTTGTTGCAACGCCGGGGCCTTTCACCCTGGTTTAGCCTGGCCTTTGGCCTCTTTTTTGGGCAGTTCGCCTCGATCACTCATGACGTGCCCGATGGGCTGGCTGCCGGGCTAGTCGTCTTCGCCGCGCTGGCAATTGACCGGGGGCGCTGGAAAGAGGCGACGCTCTGGCTCGCTGCCGCTGGCCTGACACGCGAAACCACCATGATCTTTGCAGGCGCTTTCGCGCTGGATGCCCTCTTCCAACGACGCTGGGGGCGGGCAGCACTGCTGCTCTCCTCAGCCATCCCGCTCATTATCTGGCTGATTGTAATCCGCCTGACACTCGGCGCAAGCGGCTTATTCGTCTCATCGGTCGTCAGTAGAGAGCCAAAGATGCCTTTTGCGGGCCTGGCGGGCATCGCCAGCATTTCGCCGCGTTTTTTCATCACCCTCGTTGTCATCGTCCTCCCAGGCATCCTGGCGCTGTGCTGGGTGGGGCGCGAAATAGTACTGAAGAAATGGCGGGCATCGCCGGGGCTGCTCCTGGCTATCGTCATCACCGTTCTCTGGCTGATCGTCTTCTTGAACACCTTCACCTACAGCGACCTGGCCTCCAGCACGCGCATCATCATCGGCTTGCCGCTAGGCTGGCTGCTCTATGCCGCTGTACGCCGTTCGCGTGGGCTGCTCTGGCTTGCCAGCCCCTGGGCGTTGGGCGTTGTCTTCTATGCTATCGCGGTGGTGATCCCCATCCAATCAATCATTCCTTGATGAAACATCGCTTGACCAGACTGGGCGCCTCTTGCCTTTGGCCCAGCTATGTGCTACACTGCTATGCGTAGGAATGTACTCTCCCCTGTGGCATACAGGGGGCATAGAACAACCTTCAAGCGATCAAAAAGGATAAAACAGATCTCTCAACATCAGAAGGAAGGCAGGTTCGCCTATTAACAGAGATTTTCGGGGGAATGATCGGTTCGACCGAGGAGATCGGAACGACCGAGGACGTGAGGTACGCATCAATGGGCGCATTCGCGCGCGCGAAGTCCGGCTGATCGATGAAGACGGAACCATGATCGGCGTTATGCCGCTGCAACAGGCGCTTGACATGGCCCGCGACCGGGATCTGGATCTGGTGGAAGTCTCACCGATGGCCGCGCCTCCCGTCTGTAAACTCATGGATTATGGTCGGTTCAAATACGAACAGCGTAAGAAAGAGAACGAAGCACGTAAACACCAGAAGGTCATGGAACTGCGCGAGATTCGTATGAAGCCGCGCACAGGCGAACATGACGTGCAGGTGAAAACGCGCAAGATTCAGGAATTCCTGGCTGAAGGGGATAAAGTCAAAGTCAGCGTCACCTTCAAAGGGCGTGAAATGGCCCATCCAGAACTGGGGCGGGCGCTGCTTGAATCCATTGCCAATGAATTAAAAGGCACAGCGGCGATTGAACGATCTCCGATGATGGAAGGGAAGATGATGTCGATGATTGTCGCCCGTGCCCCTGGGTGGGAACCTCAGAAGAAGACCGCTGTTACCTCCAACCCCGCACCTTCTCAGGCGAACGGGAATGCCTAAGCAGGCTCGCTGGTTCTAAGCCTGCTTCATGCATAAACAAGCTCACCTGGCCCGCTGCCTCAGTGGCAGCGGGCCAGGTGAGCTTGTTTATTGCTCCTGCCATGATCACTGGCTGCCTCCATCTTGAGCGAGTCTTGTGTATCTCCGCTCCAACCATCGGGCCTATGCTATAATAGGCTGGTGTGAGCGCTGTTCTTTAGGAACAGCAGGTGATGGAAACAGGAATGCTAGCAATTGGCAACGGCAGAGAGGCAGGATAGATCAGCAATGCAAGCAGCTTCTCATCTCCCGGAATCAGAAGATACCGATCCGACCCAACCTGGCTCGCGCGGTGGCAAGCCAGCCGCTAAAAAACCTCTTCCCGCTGATCAGTCCTATCTGGGTACGATAGGCGGCCTTCCCACCACGATGATGCAATTGGGTCGCGCTCATCAGGTCGCGCAAGCCGCACAAACCGCCCAGGCCCAGGCAATCGATGGCGTCAAGTCGATTGCCAGCGCCCTCACCACGATTTCCAACAGCCTGCATGCGATCACCCAGAAGCTTGAGCGCGCCGTTGAGGGAACCTACGCCTCCGATGCCGGCGATCCACGAGTCCAGTTGCTTGCCGATACCCTGCATGTCGCCCGCAATGGTGATTATCAATTGGCAAAGATCGGTGATCGCTTGCGCCAGCTTGATCAATCCGTTCAGAGTTCCCATAGCAGCATCGATACTCTCCAGCGCGAGCGCGAAATGCTCGCCAGCCTTTATATTATTGCCCAGGTACTCAACTCCACCCTGGAGTTAGAGAGCGTCCTCAATCTGGTCATGGACAAGATGATCGAGGTGGTCAAAGCCGACCGGGGCTTTCTGATGCTCTATAACAAAACCACCCGCCGTCTTGAATTCACTATCGCCCGCAAGAAGGATGGGCATCCCATTGCCCAGCACGAATTCACCCTCTCGCGGAAGGTGGTTGAGGAGGTCTGGCGCACGAAAAGCCCCAAAGTCGAGGGCGATACCTTTGCCAAAGACCCCACCAAAACGATGGTCGAGCAAAACATCCGTTCGATTCTCTGCGCGCCCCTCAAGCTCCAGAACCGCAGCCTGGGTATCGTCTATGTGGATAACCGCCAGTTGGTGAATCCCTACACTGACGAACACTTGAACCTCCTCTCGGCTTTCTGCAACCAGGCAGCTATCGCGATTGACAACGCTCAGAAAGTCCGCGAGATCACCGATTTCAAGAATTTGCAGGAGAACGTCTTTCGCTCTATCGCCAGCGGCGTGATTACCCTCGACACCCAGGGCCAGATTCAGCTCATCAATCGTGCGGCTGAGCGGATCTTTATGCAGTCCGCGCCGACCGTGCTGGGTCAGTCCTATCAGACCGTTTTTTCTGCACGAGGTCAGGACAAGATCATTGAGGTCATCGAACGCGCCAAAGGCGAGGATCAGACCGTGCTGAATCGAGAGGTTGACTGCGAACTACCCCACCGGGGCAAGGTCACGCTGAGCATCAACATCTCCCCACTGCACGACGCCCAGAGCAATGGGCACAAGCGCGAGACGCTGGGCATGGTGATGGCCGTCGAAGACCTCACAGAGATACGCACCTGGCGCGATGCCGCCACCAATGTGAAGCGCATCTTCCAACGCTACGTCCATCCCTCGGTGGTGGAAGAATTGATGAGCAATCCCAAAGCAGTCGAACTGGGCGGCCAGACGAAAGAAGTCTCGATCCTCTTCGCCGATATTCGCGGCTATACAGCGCTCAGTGATGGACGCAGCCCCGAAGAAGTCGTTGAGATGCTCAATGACTATCTGCATATCCTCACAGAAGCCATCTGGCAGGAACAGGGCACGCTGACCATGTTCCAGGGCGATGCGATTATGGCAATCTTTAACGCGCCCCTGCCTCAAGAGGACCACGCGATCCGCGCCGTCCGCGCCGCGTTGGGCATGCGCCAGGCCATCGAAGAGCGCCAGCGCCAGCAAAACCCCACCTTCCCTGAAGTAAAATATGACCTCAAAGTTCAATACGGCATTGGAGTCAATACCGGCATTGCCACCATTGGCAATATTGGCTCGCGTGATCGGCTGCAAAACTATACCGCCATCGGCGATGCGGTCAATATCGCCGCGCGCCTGCAATCGAACTCTGCTGATAACGAGATCATCATCCACCATACCACCTATGAGCAGGTGCGCAGCTATTTCGACTGCGTGCAGCAGCCCCCCCTCACCGTCAAGAATAAAAAAGAGCCGTTGCTAGTCTACAAAGTGCATGGCGTCAAGCCCGACGTCCACTTTTAGCCTGGTGCGCAGCTGGCATCAGGTCATTGGGCCAGCACGCATCCACAGGCGCGCATCAGCCGATCAACGGGCGCGCCAGCACAAACCCCTGGGGGGGCGCCACATGGAAACCAAACCACTCATATAACCGATGGGCATGGTGATTCATCTCCTCGGTATTCAGCGCAATCTTCCAGACATGCTCGCGCTGGAAAAACTGCACTGCCTCGGCCATCAGGCGCGCCCCAATGCCCCGGCTATTCAGCGAGGGATGCACCGCAATACGCACCAGAAACCCCATGCCTCCATCCACCGTGTTAAATTGATAGCCAATCACCCGGCCAGCCTGCACCGCAACCACAAAGTAGGGATACGTCTCGGCAATCTCCAGAAAGCCCGGACCATCGTAGCGCCAGTACTGCTCGAAGCAGGCGGCTTCAACCTCCAGCACCTGGCTGAGATCCCCCCGCTGAAAGGGCCGCACCAGCACATCCTGATTTCCCCTCGTGGGCACCCAGAAATCCTCTTTATCATACGAGCGCAGCGTCGTCAGCAGATGAAACTGACGCCCCAGCAGCGTATCTTTCAGCCAATCGGAACTCAGATCGCCGCCAGTGTAATACAGCGATTCAGCCCCCACCCGTCGCGCCGCCGCGATAAACGGCGGCAGCAGCAGGTCGAGATAGCGCGAAAAGCGATGCCCCTCGCTCCAGACCACCCCAAAGCCGCCAATCCAGGCCGAAGGCGGCGCCAGCAGGTTCGCCAGCAGAAACGCCTGAAGCGACGGCCCCGAAAACGCCGCCACGCCGGGCCTGCGTGCCAGCAAGCGCGGCAGTTCTTCCGAGCCAAAGCGCGCATAGAGGTATTCAGAGGTATTCATCAAGCGGCGCACCGTCGGCAGATCACTCGTGGATAGCTCACGAACCGTCAATGCCCGGTCTCTCAACATCGTGATCTCCTCACTCGTCCTCTGGCTCCCGCTCCGGCGAGGTCCATCCCTGGCGGACCTGGGGTTTGTTTGGCCGACGGCGATAGCCAAACAGGCCATGCAGATCGCGCAGTGCTGCCACGATAGCATCGGGATTCCAGCGCGAAGATTGCGGCGGCCCATAGCCCAGCGTATCCACCACCTCGTCACCACCAAGCAAGACATTAAAGCAAGAGGTCGCCGACTGCGCCAGCGCATCGATGTCATAGCCTCCCTCCTGCACCAACAGCAGGCGGCCATCACAATACTCCTCGGCCACCTCTTTGAGCAGGCGGGTAATCATCACAAAATCGACATTCGCCAGCAGCAGCTCGCCCAGCGGATCGCGCCAGTGAGCGTCAAATCCAGCAGACACCAGCAGCGCCTCGGGCCGAAAACGATCCGCCAGCGGTGTAATTACCTGGCGAAAGACGGCGTCAAAGACCGCCCAATCTGTGCCAGCAGGCAGGGGAATATTGACCGTCGTGCCCAACCCGTTGCCCTCGCCCATCTCATCCGAGCGTCCGCTGCCCGGATACCAGGGATATTGATGCGTAGAGACATAGAGGACGCGCGGGTCTTCGTAAAAGACTTCCTGCGTACCATTGCCGTGATGCACATCATAATCAACAATCATCACCCGCTTGAGGCCATGATGGTCAAGCGCGTAGCGCGCCGCCACCGCAACGTTATTAAAGAGGCAGAATCCCATCGCCTGGTCTGGCATCGCGTGATGGCCCGGAGGCCGCACCAGCGCGTAGCCATTGCGCGCCTGGCCCTCCAGGATCGCATCCAGCGCCACCAGCGGCGCCCCCGCCGCCATCAGCGCCACATCATACGAGCGCGCCGAAACATAGGTATCAGCATCCAGGCGACCGCCGCCAGTCTTTGACGCCTCGGCAATAGACTGAATATACGCGCGCGTATGCACCGTCGCCAGTTCGTCTTCAGTGGCCGGGCGCGGCGCCAGGCGCAGCACATCGGGTCGATCCAACCAGTGCAGCCGCTCAAGTTGTTGATAGATCGCCTCTACCCGGCGCGGGGATTCTACATGCCGCGCCGGGTTCCGGTGTTCCAGGAAGATCGGATCGTAGACAAACGCAGTCGCCATGTCAGAGCTTCTTCCCCGCCACCTGCTTCAACAGATCAGGAATGTCGAAAATCGTATCGGCCACCGGAACGCCTGCCGCTTGCAGCGCAGCCACTTTACCCTGCGCCGTGCCGGTATTGCCAGAAACAATCGCGCCCGCGTGGCCCATGCGCTTGCCTGGCGGAGCCGTGCGCCCGGAGATAAAGCCAACCACCGGCTTACTCATCTCTTTGATATACTCAGCGGCATCTTCTTCATCGCTGCCGCCAATCTCGCCGCACATCACCACTGCATCAGTCTGCTCATCGCGCTCAAAGAGACGCAGGCAATCGGTAAACGTCGTCCCAATGATCGGATCGCCCCCAATACCTACACAGGTGGACTGCCCGATCCCGGCGCTCGTGAGCAGCGACACAACCTCATACGTCAACGTGCCAGAGCGCGAGATAAAGCCTACGCGCCCCTCGCGGAAGATGCTATACGGAATAATTCCAATCTTGCCCACGCCAGGCGTGCAAAGCCCTGGGCAGTTCGGCCCAATCAGCCGCACTTGCTTCTCCTTGACGCGAATCATCACCCGCACCATATCCAGCACCGGGATATTCTCCGTAATGCAGACAATCAGGCGGATGCCTGCATCAGCCGCCTCCATAATGGCATCGGCAGCGCCCGCCGGGGGCACAAAAATGCAGCTCGCGTTTGCCTTCGTCTCTTGCTTCGCCTGGGCCACCGTATCGAAGACCGGCACCCCCTCAACCTGCGTCCCGCCTTTCCCTGGCGTCACACCACCAACCAGGGCCGTTTTGGCAGCTAACATATTCTTCGTATGAAATTGTCCTTCGCGCCCAGTGATACCCTGGACGATCACGCGCGAGGCTTGATCGAGAAGAATGCTCATGCCTGCTCCTTTATCGCCGCCACAATCTTTTGCGCCGCGTCGCGCATATCCTGGCCCCAGGTGAGGCCAGCGTCGGCCAGCATCGCCCGGCCTTCGGCTTCGCCCGTCCCCGACAAACGAACAACAATAGGCATCCCTTTGGGCAATTCTGCCTGCGCCATAATCACCCCGCGCGCCACTTCTTCGCCACGAGTAATGCCACCAAAAATATTGACCAGAATGCCCTTGACATCAGGATCGTGGGCCAGGAACAGCATCGCCTTCTTCAGTAATTCCGCCTTGGCTCCGCCGCCAAAATCGTAAAAGTTGGCGGGTTTGCCTCCCACACGCGCCACCATATCCACCGTCGCCATCGCCAACCCGGCCCCATTAGCGATCACCCCCACATTCCCATCCAGCTTGACATAAGAAGCCAACCCTTGCTCGTGGGCCTCGTATTCAATCGGGTTCGCCTCTTCCGGCTCGGCCCAGGCAGCATATTCTTTCTGGCGCGCCAGGGCGTTATCATCAATCAGAATCTTCGCATCGGCGGCCAGCACCTGCCCATCGGCGGTCAGCGCCAGCGGATTGATCTCAGCAAGCTGAGCATCAGCTCCGATGAAGGCTTGCGCCAGCGCCGAGAGAATCGCGCCACCCCTGGCAATCACGACGGATGGCACCCCCGCGTCAGCCAGCATCTGGCGCGCCTCAAACGCGGGCAATCCCCAACGCACATCAACCACCCGACGGATAATCTTCTCCGGCGTGGTTGCCGCTACTTCTTCAATATCAACGCCCCCAGCCGCGCTGACCATCGCTACGGGCGCCTGCGCTGCCCGGTCCAGCACAATGCCGATATAATACTCCTCTTCAATCTCCAGCTTGGGAACCACCAACACCTTCTGAACGGTCAACCCCTTAATCTTCATCCCCAGTACACGCCCGGCGGCCTCGCGTGCCTGCTCAGGGGTATCACCAAACTGGATGCCACCAGCCTTGCCGCGTCCACCTACATACACCTGCGCCTTGATGACCACCGGCACGCCAAACTCGCGGGCGATCTGCTCGGCCTCCTGGGGCGTCGTTGCCACATAGCCTGGCTGAATGGGAATCCCATAGCGGCTCAAGATGTCCTTGGCCTGATACTCATGGATCTTCATATCGACTCCTTATCATAGCTACCACCCCACCACCCCTGTAACGCTGGCTTCGCGCCCGCATTATACTGGCCTTGCAGAAGGAGTGTCAAGCGACGGGCGAAATCGAAGAGACATTCCTTGCTCTATATAGTAATGCTTGCGTGCTATCTCCGCAAAAGATGGACCGATAAGACAAGGCCCATTCTTTGCATATCCCTTTATTGTCAGGCCCTTGACATGGTATAATTTAAGAGACGTAGCAAACGAACGTCTCTTAGGAGGATTTCGATGAGCATTCTAGAGCGGCTTGGCATTCACCCTGGACGAGCCGCCGATAAATTAGATACCGATGGTGAAACCTTTGCCCATTTTAGTGCGGCCAGCCGCACCAGCGGCGCAGTCAGTCTGAACGAAGAAAGCCCCCACCCACGCCGGAATGTACTCGTTGCTATACATGGCGACGACATGGATGAAGAGTTAGTGCGCCTGGGCTGCATGATGGCAAAAGCCAAAAAGGGCCGCGTCTTCGGCGTCTATGGCGTTGAGGTGCCGCGCACCCTGCCGGTTGATGCCGCCTTGCCAGAGGTCACAGAAAAAGCTGGGCACGCGCTGGAACAGGCAGTGGTGATGGCCGAGCATGCAAACTCTGAAATTGAACCGGAGATCGTGCAATCGCGTAATTATGGACAAAGCCTGGTTGATGAGGCCGATTCGCATCAATGCGGCCTGCTCATCCTGGGCATTCCCTATCGCACCGACCGCAGCGGGCGCTTTGATCCCGGCGAGACGATTCCCTACGTCCTCAACCACGCCAAATGTCGCGTCTGGGTCATTCGCGGCCAGCAGCGCGGCTGCTAACACACGGAACCATCCACGCTTATCCGCTCCCCGGCGACCCGGCAGAGCGGCCAGGGTGAGCGTGTTTTTAGGCGACCAGAGACAAAGGAGTGGACATGGCAGACCATCAAGCCTCCGGCAGTTTATACAGCGCATCAGCGGATAAAGGGCACGAGTATTTTCGCGCGCTCTATCGGGTGGTCACGGCAGTCAACTCCAGCTTGCATCTCCATACCGTCCTCAATCTGGTCGCCGAAAAAGTCGCTGAGGCGCTCAACGCCAAAGCGTGTTCACTCCGCCTGCTGGACCGCACAACCGACACCCTCACGATCAGCGCCATGCACGGCTTGAGCCAACAATATATGCAAAAAGGGCCGGTCAAATTGGAAAAAAGCCAGCTTGACCAGCAAGTTTTGCAGGGCCAGACCGTTTACATCCGCAACGCGGCAAACGATCCGCGCTTCCAATACCCCGAACAGGCGCGCACAGAAGGCATCGTTTCTGTCTTTTGCGTCCCACTGGTCAGCAAAGGGCAAGTGCTAGGCGTCCTGCGTGCCTACAGCGACGTGGAGCGCGAATTCAGCGCCTTCGATGAGGAGTTTCTCCGCACCCTGGCAAGCGTAAGCGCGCTGGCGATTGAGAACGCGCGCCTCTACGAAGCGTTGAAGCGCGACCTGGATGAAACCATCCTGACGCTCTGGGGCGAAACACCGATCCCGGCCACCCTTGATGAGCCAGACCAGCACCATGCCGATTGAGCGCCTGTCTTTGAGGCGTGGGGCTTGCAATCAACGCCTGGATATGGTATAGTTACTTCGCGCCTGGGGATGTAGCTCAGCTGGGAGAGCGCGACAATCGCACTGTCGAGGTCAGGGGTTCGAGCCCCCTCATCTCCACCACACCAGAAATGCCCCTTCGCCAATCCTGGCGAAGGGGCATTCGCGCATCTCCGCGACCGATACCACCCTACACTTTTTTGCCGCTTGAGCCAGCTTTTTGCGGCGACCGGCGCTCTGGAGTCTTGGCACCAGATTCCCCACTCTGCGCCTTTGGCTCGGCTTTTGGCTTTGGACGCGCGAGCGTCTTGGGCTTTGACTCAACTTTTGGCTGGGAACGCGCGGGCGCCTTGGGCCTTGGGGCAGGCTTGGTCTTGGCCGTCACTGTTGCCTTGCGCGTCGGCTGCGTCTTGGAAGGCTCAGGAGCCTTGCGCGTCGGCTGCGTCTTGACACGGCTCGGCGCCTTGGGCGCGGCAGGCACCACACTCACATCGATCACAATGGCGCTCATATCATCAGGCTTTGAGCGCATCGTCGCCTGCAATCCTCGTTGAGAACGCTCGCGCGCCGCCCGGACTAATGCCTCGCCATCATTGCGGCCCGGCTTGCGCAGAATGCGGGTAATCTCCGCTTCGGTCAGATTGTCGTGAATCCCATCACTACAGACCAGCACGCGGTCGCCAGGACGCAGTTCTTGCTCACCCACATGCACCTCTGGCTCACCCCGACCGCCAATCGCCTGCGTAATCAAGCCGCGCTGATAAAAATACCGTTTCTGGCGATCATCCAGGTCTTGCCAATTTTCCGCTTGATCGATCTGATAGGCTTCTTCATCGCTGATCAGGCCCACCGCGACATGCGTTGAAAGAATGCCATCATCCACCGTCACACGCTCTAAAGCGCCTCGCGCGTGCAGGAGATACAGCCGACTATCACCAACATGCCCATGCACCAACAGCCGCCGATGATCAGGCGTCTCCCAGAGCCTGGCAACAATCGCCGTCGTCGCCATCCCCGTCAATTCAGGCTGGCGCTCCACCGCCGCGCGCACCTGCCGATCAGCCTCCAGCAGCGCCTCTTGCATCAGCGCGCGCTGACTCGCCAGATTCTGCGCAGAGGCCGCCCGACTCCGCCAGGTCGCAAGCACCGACTGAGCAGCAATACGCGAGGCCACCTCGCCCCCTTCATAGCCACCTACGCCATCAAAGACCGCCGCAAGGTCAAGTGTGAGATCAATAAGAACCGCATCCTCATTGGAATCAGGATGATCCTGAGAGGGAAGCGTAGACCAATAGACACGCAATCCGCTGCGCAGGCGTTTTGTGCGTGTTTCAGCAGGGGTAGTTGGAACTGTCAAGGACATCAACTCGCTCTCTTACCAGACAACAAACGGCAGCGCCTTGCCAACCGAACACCAGAGCATATTCGTGGGTATATCAGAGAATAACCATAGGCCATGCGCGTGTCGGAAAATCTGTTATCCGCTATTGTAACACACAATCAAAACAAGGACTTATCCTGCTTGCATACGTGGGCGATATTGGATAGCCTCGGCCAGATGGTTGACGCCAATCCCTTCTGCATCTGCCAGATCAGCAATCGTGCGCGCCAGCTTCAGAATCCGATGAAATGCGCGCGCCGAGAGATGTAATTGCTGCATGGCGGCTTTCAGCAGGCTCTGTCCCCCTGCTTCCACCTCACAGAACGCCCGCACCTCGGCTGGCCCCATCTCGGCATTGCAGGTCAGTTTTGTTCCGGCAAAGCGCCGCGCCTGGCGTTCACGCGCCGCCTGCACCCGTGCGCGAATCGCCGCTGAACGCTCCACATCGCGCCGATCTGCCAGCTTCTCATAATCCACACGCGGCACCTCAACGTGAATATCGATGCGGTCCAGCAACGGCCCACTAATGCGGCGCTGATATTTCGCAATCGCGCCCGACGAGCAGGTACATTCTTTCACGGGGTCGGAAGCATAGCCACATGGGCAGGGATTCATCGCCGCCACCAGCATAAAATTGGCTGGAAATGTCACTGTCCCCTGCGCCCGCGAAATCGTTACGAGCTTATCTTCTAACGGCTGACGCATTACCTCCAACACATTCTGCCCAAACTCCGGCAGTTCATCCAGAAACAGCACCCCGCGATGCGCCAGACTAATCTCGCCGGGGCGCGGCCAGCGCCCACCACCAACCAGCCCCGCGTGGCTGATCGTGTGGTGTGGCGCCCGAAAGGGGCGCTGAGTAATCAGCGGCACATCAGATGGCAGGAGGCCGCTCACGCTATAAATCTTGGTCACATCCAGCGCTTCTTCAATCGTCATGCGCGGCAGAATCGAAGGCGTCACCCGCGCCAGCAGCGTCTTGCCCGACCCTGGTGGCCCACTCATCAGCAGGTTATGCCCGCCACTCGCCGCCACCTCCAGCGCCCGCTTCACATGCTCCTGCCCACGCACGTCGGCCATATCGTACCCATACAGCGCCTGCTCTTGCGTGTCAAGAAGCCTGGGGTCGCCTACGTAAGGCTCGATCAGTTGCTCACCGCGCAGATGCGCCCCAAGCTGGGCCAGGCTCTCCACCGGGTAGATCGCCACCTCCCGCACCAGCGCGGCTTCCAGCGCATCCACTGCCGGGACAAAAACAGACCGCACTTTTTTATCGCGCGCCAGCGACACCATCGGCAAAATCCCATCCGTATGGCGCAAGTTGCCATCCAGCGAGAGTTCACCCAGAAAGAGCGCATCGGAGACATCGGCAAACGCCTGCTCGGAGGCAAGCAAGATCGCTACCGCAATCGGCAGGTCATACGCTGGCCCCTCTTTGCGCAAATCCGCCGGAGCCAGATTCACCGTCAGCCGCTTCATCGGAAAGATCGCGCCGCTGTTCTTCAGGGCCGCGCGCGTGCGCTCCTTCGATTCCTGCACAGCGGCATCCGGCAGGCCCACAATGGTAAACGAAGGTAACCCATGCCCAATATCGACCTCGACCTCAACCAGCGCCCCATCCAGACCGACAATCGCGCAGCTCCGCACCTTCGCCAGCATACATCCTCCGCCTGGTTTCTTGGCTGGCGATGGACACCAGCCAAGAGGATTTGATGCTTTGCGCCCCCGCGCAGTCAGCAGACGAGAGGTGGCTCTAGACAAGCGCTCACATCTGCCAGCCAAAGCATATCATGCCGGTCAACAGTGTAGAGCGAGAGAATAGCCTGCCAACAATGTCACCTCTCAGCGTCTTGCATGGTATACTTCTGCCCAGAAAAACCACATCCGATGAGGGAGAAGACAGGCAATGACGAACTGGAAAAGTGTCGCGGTCGTAGGCGGCGGGACGATGGGGTCGGGCATCGCCTACGAACTGGTGCGCAATCTCAATGCGCAGGTCATCATCCGCGAAGTGCCAGAGGCACTTGATCGCGCCAGAACAAATCTGGAGCGCCTGATTGAGCGCCCACTTCAGAAGGGGCAGATCACCCGCGAGCAAGCCAGCGAGTGGTCCTCGCGCCTCAGCTTTACCAGTGACTTCGAGCCACTGGCTCAAGCAGAAGCCGTCATCGAAGCTGCCTTTGAAGACCTCAGCCTCAAACGCGACATCTTCGCCCGGCTAGACACCCTCTGCGCGCCAACGGCCCTCCTCGCCACCAACACCTCTGGCCTCTCAATCACCCGCATAGCTGCCGCAACCAACCATCCAGAGCGCGTCATCGGCCTGCACTTCTTTAATCCCGTCCCAGTTATGAAGCTGGTTGAGATCGTGCGCGCCTATCAAACCTCCGATGAAACTGTCGCGCGCGCCAGGGAACTCTGCCAGGACATCAAGAAGGAGACAGTAGTTGCCAAAGACTATCCCGGCTTCATCACCACCCGCATCGGCATGCTCATGCTCGCCGAAGCCATCCGCTGCCTCGAAGAAGGCGTCGGGACCGTCGAAGACATCGACCTGGCAATGAAGCTGGCCTTTAACCACCCGATGGGGCCGCTGGCGCTGGCCGATCTGGTCGGCCTGGACGTCCTGCTGCACATCCTCGACGCCAATCGTGCTGAACTGGGCGAGCGTTTTCTTGCCAGCCCCCTGCTCCGCCAGATGGTCGCCGCAGGCCACCTGGGCCGGAAGGCCGGGCGCGGCTTCTATGACTACACGAAAGAGTGACGCGCCGCCCTGACCTCGCGCCTATTCCGGCTCAATCGTGCTGGTCAAGCCATAGCCTTCCAGCCCCGCCCGATAAAACTCTGCCGTCTCCTTCGGGCAGATCACCACCAGCGCCTTACCGTTGAGGTGCGCCTCCAACATAATCTTGATGGCCTCATCCACACTCAGGCGCTGAACCGTCTGCAAGAGCGCGTGGACCACAAAATCCATCGAATTCACATCATCGTTATGCAGCAGCACGCGATACCTGGGCAGCAGGCGAAGCAGTTGCTCGACATCCTGGCTGGTCAGCGTATCTGGTTGAGAACTCATCGCCATTTCCGTCCTAACAGCAAGCAGGTGAGCAATCAGGAGTTCTGTCTCTATTCTAACCAGCCAGGATTCGCTTGTCTAGAGCATCGGTCAAACAATCCTGTTTTCGTCCCGACCCGCGCGGGCAGACTTCCCGGCGACGCAGCGCCCGTAGGCCGAATCGTTCCCGCCAGCCCTGCCAGAACCTATGGCGTACTCACGCTCGGCGCGCTCGGCTTCGCCGGACGCTGTCTCACTCGCCGCCGCAGATACAGCCCCACCACTACCGGCACCCAGAAAACCGCAAAAACGCCCACCCAGATCAGAATATCCGCCACCACCTGAAGCACCGCGATCATCGCGCTGCCTGCTCCGGCAAAAATCTGGCCGGGGTTCCAGGGCTTTGGAGGAGCCGCTGGCGGCGTCGGGGCTGGCGCTGGCGCAGTAGACGCCAGATTGACCGTCACCATAGAGTACGCCGTCTGTCCGTTCAGATCGTTGATCTGCCCCTCAATCTGCTCAATCTGCCCCTCCACATCCGTCAGCTTATCCTGGATCGTCAGCGTATCAGCAAGATTCTGCGCCTGGCTCATCAATTGCAAGAGCCGCTGCTGCTCCGTTTGCAGGTTCTTCAGGCGCGATTGCAGGTCCACATATTGGGTCGTCACGTTCTGAACCGTCTCGTTCTCCCCGGTCAGCTTGCTATTGAAAGCAGGATAGGTCGCCGAAAAACTCCCCAGATAGCTCTTTACCGCCTCATACTTAGCCGCGCTCACCGCAAACGTCAGCGCCACCGTATAGCTGCCATCGCTCTGCTGGTTAATCTGCTCCCCCGCTGGCTGCGCCAGTGGGTCCATCGAGAGGACATCCTGCGTGATCTGGTGTTCTACATCCAGCGGCTTGTTCACCTGCAAGTTCACCGCAAGCGCACGAATCAGATACGCATTGACCGGCGTCCCATTCGGCAGCGTTGGCTGCCCACTGCTGCCAGAAGGCGTTGACGCGCTGCCAGCAGACAGATTGCTGCCGCCAGACGCGCCACCCTGAGATGAAAGGGCCGAATTTGCTGAGCCAGAAGCGCCCCCACAGGCAGCCAGGACAAACCCCAGCGCCAGCACAGCGGACGCTCCAAACCAACGACTCACACAGCCAGATTGCTTGAAACGAACAAAAAAAGACCTGGGCATCTTCGTGCGCTCCTTTCGGGAGTTCAGACGAAAAGCAGCTTATCCCACACCAACCGATGGCGCGCAAGCCCGCAGCGCCAACCTCATGGATAACTACCAGAGGAGACGCGCCCCCAGGCGCAAAAGTTCCACTCAGATCGGTTGTGTGGGGCAAAGCATCAGGGGCAGTGCAGTATTGCTCGCCCCACTCTTTGCTCACCTGAAGAATCGCCGGCCCGGCCTTTGGAGGATTCACCCTCGCTACTTATACTACGTCTGGCGAGGCTTGCTTCTCACAAACATGGGGTATTTAACACACTTATTTCTTGACTGTGCGCTTGCTCTGCTCCTGGCGCGCCTCATCCACCGCTGCCGCCACCACATCTGGCCGCGCCTGGGTGCGCGCGTGCACCTCATCAATCTCAAAGCGCCGATGCTTCCCCGCGTACCAGCGCACTGTAGCAATGAACTCGGCATGGCTCCAGGTCAACGGCGAAACACTCAGGGGTTCATCTGTATACGGATGCACCTGCTCGGCCAGCACCCCGCTGGGCAGCGCCCGATCACACACCCAGAGCAGCAGCGGCAAAGCTTCATGCAGTTCATCCAGATTCCTCGCCCTCGCAACCCGATACTGCGCCAGCCAGAGCGTACAGATAAACCAGGGATTGCCCGGAACCTGCCCAATATCGTGTGTCACCTGATGATAATAATCATTCTCGTAGCGCGCCATCCCACCCACGTCCGTCTTCACCCAGAGCGCGCTCTCCAGCTTGTGCATCGCCCGCTGCATCTTCGGGTCATCGGCTGGCAGCATTCCAAAAATGAAGAGGCCGGTAATGCTGCTGTCCAACGCGCGATCTTTTTGCACCGCCCCATCTGCGCCCACCGTCACCATGCGCACAAAACACCCAAGCTCCTCATCCCAAAGATGCTCCAGCGCCGCTTTTTTAATCTCCTCGGCGGCGCCATTGTAGCGCCCGACCAGATCAGCCTCGCCAAATGCCTCAGCAAAGCTCCCCGCTGCCTTTAGCCCGGCGTAGACTGCTGCCACCGTATAGGTATGGATGCCCCGCCGTTCTTCCCAGAGATCATGCGAAGGCGCGGGCAGCCGCGTATGCGCTTCGCGGTAGTTCACCAGGAACTCAGCCGCCCCCTTGATTAGCGGAATATACAGAGGCCGCACATACTCCACATCGCGGAACAGGTTGTAATACTGCCAGAGGCTATACACCACCAGCGCCGTCTCATCCTCCTGAATAGGAAGCTGCGGATGATTCTCCTGATCCACCCAGGGCTGCCAGCTACTCCCCAGCGCCCCGGTCGGCGTATATTTATGCAGCAGATACCCATAATTGCCGATTAGCCGCCCGCAGAAGCGAAAAAACGCGCGGGTCACATCCGAATAGCCCGCGTGGCTCAGCGCGTTTGCCGCCAGCGCCCCATCGCGCGGCCACATATACGAATAGCTATCGCGCGAAAACGAATACACATCGGCGTCATTGGCCGCAATGATTGCCCCATCATCGTCGATATTCGTGCGCAGAATCAGCAGGCTGCGATGATACAGGTTTTCAACCTGCGGCGGCACATCCCCCAAATCCTGAGGCAGCTTATTCACCCAAAGGCGCCAGTAAGCCCGCGTGCGAACAAGATACCTCTGCGGCCCGGCCTGGCGAATCTCCGCATCCTGCCTGGAAACCTCCGCGTAGGTCGATCCAGCCACCAGCCAATGGTAAGCCAGCGACGATCCATTCGCCGGAACCTGCGGCAGATGAAGGCCAATCGTGCAATCAACCGAACCCTGCGCAATCGGGTTGCGCCCCAACACCCCGTCTTCGGCGTCGCGCCAGGTGCCTTGCGCGCCGTTAAAGTCTTTGTACCCGGTTGCCCAATCATCAATCCCCAGGTGATCGCCCACCTGCCCACTCATCAGGAAATTGACCAGCCCCTTATACGCCACCAGCGCGTTCAATTCCGCCCGATAATAAATCGTATTGGCGCCCTCCGTCTCCCACAAACGCCAATCATAATGCAGAAAGAGCCGCACCTCGCGCGGATGCGTCGCCTCATTCTGCACCTCGATCCGCCGCAGAAGAACATCGCTATCGACATCAACCGCATCCTGACACACCAGCGTTAGCTCTAGCTCGTGATTCGTCAGCGTCACCTGCGTCACCAACGCATCTTCCTGGTACAGCATCTCCCGATGCCACGCGGCATCATCGATCCAGCAGAAGCGACCTTCCACCCACACCCCCATATGGCACACATTCCCCAGCGTGTGGTTCGCCTCCCCAACATGCGGCCAATAAATATCGCGTAGCTGATAACTATGGTCAAAGTTCACCAGCAGAGAGCCATTGCCCAACGGCAAATCACGCGGCATCGCGCCCCTCCTCAGCGAGTAGAATCCTCAAGCGTTGGCCCATCACTTCAACGCGGCGGCCACAAAACAAGCTCCAGCAGCTTGCCAGCGGCATCGCGCTGGACGATGCCATGCAGCGGCAGCGCCTCCGTCGTATGCAGCAGGTCACGGGCCACGATAGCATCGAGCGCCGCCCGCGTATTCTCGATGATGTCATAGCGCGGATACTCCGTCAGCGCAACCCATTGCAGCGTCCCTTCGGTGCAGGGAGGCAACTGCTCGCCAGCATAGCGCGCCGTGAAATAGACCAGACGAACCTCCGCGCCCGGATCAGCGATGTCGGCCACAAAGCGCCAATCGCTGATGTCGCCCAACGTCAGCCCTGTCTCCTCCCGTAACTCTCGCAGCGCCCCAATTGCCGGCTCGCCCACTTCCTCGCCTTCCAGCCGACCACCAATTCCCGTCCAGCGTAGCGGCGCAAAGCTCTTCCAGGCCGCGCGCCTCAGCAGCGCAACCTGGGCATAATCCGGGGTGAAAAGAAAGGCCACCGAGCGCACATCATCGAGCGCCCTCAGCGCCTGATTCGGCAGAGGTGGTTCAGACACAGCGCCTTCTTTGCCTCCAGATGAGCTTGCCTGGTCCAGAGCAAGAAACTATCCTGGACAGCCATACTCAAGCGAGCCTAGCCAGGATAGTATAGACGCGCAGGAAACGCCAGACAGCTCCTATCCCGAAGATTCTAGCCCAAACGGGGATAAGTGCCATTCCGTCAATTCTTCGCACGAGCGTCAAATGTATGAATTCTTTGCCTTCCCTGCAACTCTAGCAACTCTTGGGCGCGGCGGCTCTCTGCGCCTGGCCTGGAAAAGCATGCCAGAAATCGCGCCCCTCCATCGGCTCCTACACAGGAGCCTCCGCGTCATGTCGCTGATGGCGCGCACGCGCACGGTCAAGCGCACCCTGGAGACGACGGTGCAATTGAGGCATCGTAATCGGCCTGTTGATAAAATCATCGGCGCTCGCGCGCACTGGACCCTCAACTTCGGTATAATCCAGATTGGTAATCACAATCATCGCCACCGGGCGCTCGCGTGTCAGCCGTCCCAGGAGATGCAGGAGCCGGAACCCGGAGATCATCCCACCAGCCCAGCCAGCCTCATACAGCCCATCCAGATCAAGCATAATCGCATCCAGTGCGCCTTGCTCTGCCAATTCCAACGCTTCGCTCCCCGTGGAGACAGCCCAGACTACATAGCCCGAAGCGCCCAGGTACAGACCTAATTCCGTGCGTTCAGCTTCTGTAGCGATCAATGTCAATACTGCCCGCGGTTTCTCCCCTATCGCCGACGCCAGAACATCCGCCCCTACAGCGAGAGCGTGATCCTTCCCTGTTTCAGATACCGACGCAATACGAGCGCGTTCTATGACTGCTGCATGGGTCATCTGTCGCTGCATAGTCGTGTCCTTCGTAGCTCCGCAAAAGAGGATAGAGGTGATCGCTGCTCAAAGCCAGACGCGCGCCCACCTCTTCCCGTGGGAAGAGGGGTGGAACCTGAAAGGCCAGGAACCACGCAAACACCACCCTGCCCTGGCGGAAGAGGTGAGGGCGCTGGATAAGATACTAAAGATACCAGGATTCTACAAAGAGGATCAGCGCAGCACGATGTGTGCCAGAGTTTCGCCAGCAGCGATCAATTTTCCTCGCCCTGCTGCGCTTATTAGCAGCGGCTTCGCAAAGGCGTATCCCGCAACAATCTTGCCAGGCTGACGCCACCGGAGCAGGGCATTGGCAGCCTCAGATCGGCTGACACCACCACCCAGGGCTACGGCGCATTGCTTGTCAAAGCACGCTCCAATGCGCCATACTGGAGACGAACTATCAGTTCTGGCAGAATACCTTCTGCCAGAGAAGGAGCGCCTGGAGATTCATGCAAACTGCCAGAATAAAGCTGCAAGGCATCTATAGCCTGCTCGCCGGATTCATCTTGCTGGTAGGCGTGCCCATCTATCAATCCGCTGTGCTGGGGCCAGCGGGCTATCGCGGGCCATCCGACACAGCCTTCACGCACAGTGATTATGGTCCACTTCTGGGCTGGATCGGCCTGCACAGTAATGCTTTTATCGTCTTCCGCCTGCTTGAAATCATCGCCTTTTTCCTGATCATTCGGCTGCCAATCGCCCTGCATCGCTCGCTCAAATCCTATGGGCACACCCTGGCGCGCTGGATGCTCGCGGGTGGGCTGGTGGGTCTGGCGCTCTTTGTCGCCATGATCGCTCTCAGCAGCGTAAGTTTCATCAATGCCGCCGCTGACTACAGCCAGGCGCCATCTTCAGCAGCAGCCAGAGACGTTGCCAGTAATTTCGCTGGCCTCTATGGCGTCGAGGCGCTGGGGCAGAATACACTGGGAGGCGCGCTCCTCGCCATCTTCTTGCTCTGCGCCAACCTCTTGATCGCGCGCAGCGGCAAGCTCTCCAACCTGCTCGTCTATTTTGGCCTGCTTGTTGCGGCGCTCATGGCCTCGCTGGCCGTCCTCTTTGCCATCTCCCCGCCAGACGCCCAGACACAACTGACCACTCCCGCGCTGGCTTCGTTTGCCATCTGGCTGATCTGGCTAGGCATCCTGCTCATCCTGCGCGCCGGGCGTCTCGTCGCAGAGCCAGTCCCCGCAGCCGTTTCAGCAATCGAACCCGTAGATCAAACACCAGCGGGTGCCAGGGCTGCCGACCTGGAGGAAGCATCGGCAAACAGCCATGTCGCCGAGAATGCGGAAACGCCAGCGAGCGCCCCTCCTGGCAACCTGGAGCAAGCGTCAGCGGTCGATCTGGCAGCAGCACCAGGCAGCGAGGCAGCGCCAGTGCTATCACCGCCGCCTGCCGAATCGGCCAGTGAAGCCGACTCCGCAGCCAGCCTCAAAACGCCCCAGAAGCTGAGCGCGTCGAAACCAAAGCGCAGCAAGGACCGCGCCGAAGGCAAGTAAAAGCAGCCCTGGCGAACATGTCTTCACGCCAGGGCTGCTTTGATAAGCGCAAACTCAGGGGCGAGGTCGATACCTGCTGCTGTTGCCACCAATCAACCGACCAATGAGAGCCAGCAGCAGCGCGCCGAGGAATGCCAGAATAGCCGTTCCCGTAAAGCGGAATACCTGATTGTTAATCAAGTCTGGCGCAATAAGTTGCAGGAGGATCGCCGCTATGAAGGCGCCGACCACCCCCAGAAGAATGTCGCCCAGGCACCCATAGCCCCTGCCACGCACAATCTTTCCTGCTAGCCAGCCGCCAATGAGTCCTGCCACCGCCCATTCCAGGCATCCGACATCGAATTGCACACCAGAGAGGAATCCCAGGACAAACGTCGATGGCATCTACATCTCCTTTTGTAGCGCAAAAGCATATCCCACGAAGGCCAGCCTCTCATGCCTCTTCGGAGCAGAAGCTCAAGGAACACTGGCTCTTGTTTTCCTGAACACTCTACGCTGGGGTTGCCCGTAAGGTTGCAAAACGTCAGGGCGAGCGTCACAGTCAAGCGGTGTCGGTGGCGGAGATGCGCAGCAGCAGCCCGATGATAATATAGTTCGCAATCAGCGAGCTACCGCCATAGGTAATGAACGGGAGAGGAATGCCCGTGAGCGGCATCAACTTCAGATTTCCGGCAATAATAATCATCGTCTGGATGGCAAAGATCGCCGTCAGCCCACCGGCCAGCAACTGATTGAACGCCGTCTTGGCGTGGGCAGCAATGCGGAAGCCGCGATGAATCAGCATAATATACAGCCCGATCAGCGCCATGACGCCCAGCAACCCAAACTCCTCGGCAACGGCGGCAAACACATAATCAGTCTGCACGGCGGGCACATTCGTGGGCGTTCCCAGGCCCAGGCCGGTGCCAAAAACACCTCCAGACCCAATCGCGATCAACCCCTGGCAGATTTGGTAGGCTGGCCCCAGAATAATCTGCCTGGTCGCGGGGTCAGTCGCATTACAATTAATGCCCACGACCGTCACACGCGCCTGGACATAGGAGAAGAGCTTGTAGCAGATCAGTGCGCCAACCGCAAAGAGAACCAATCCCCAGCCCACATACAGAACCCGGCCACTGCCCAGGTAGAGCATCGCCAGGAAGATTCCAAAGATCAGCAGCGCCAGACCCAGCTCGCGCAGCCCCACAAAGAGAATCAGAGCCATCCCCAGCATCAGCAAGAGCGGGCCAAACTGTTTCAGCGGCGGCACAGGGATAAAGCCCAGCTTGGGTCCACCCTCGCCAAGAATCTCGCGGTTTTCAGCCACATAGGCCGCAAAAAAGATAACCAGACAAATCTTCAGTAATTCAGTAGGCTGAAATGGAATGCCCCCACCCGGACCGGGCAGATTCAACTCATCATGGGTCGGGCTATCAAAATTGATATGCGTGGTGAGAACACGCACCAGGCTAATGCCCACCAGCACAATTCCAAAGGCGGCAAATGTATACTTATACCGACTGATCCAGAGCGTCCCACGTCGGGTGAACAGCACCGTCAGCAGGCAGCCAAGCAGCCCGATCAGCAGCCAGAGCAACTGTTTGTTGCCCAGGGTCGGCGAAGGCGGGTTAAGCGCCGGGCCAAGGCGCAGCGCCATCAACACGCCAAAGACGCTCAGCAAACCAACAATCGGAAACAACACCTGATCAGCTTGAGGGAGCAGGATAGTCAGCAGGATATGTGTCACTAGCAGCGCGGCAATGACCCCAATCGCAGGAATCAGGCTATCTAGTGTCGGCAAGCTCACCTTGTCCGAATGGTTATCGACCAGCACCAACATCACCATGCCCGTCAGCATAAACAGGCACGGCAAGAGCAGCAATTGCAATTCACGCCAGCGATAACGATGTATGCCCTGAAACATCATGCCCCCATCCAGAAACGCACATTGACTGTATCCACACGGCAAGCAAAGAGCGCCTGGTGTTCTAGACGCCAAACTTGAACGTGACCACCCCATCCATCGGACCCAACACCAGTAGATCGCCAGGCCGCGCCGGAACACCCTGCCCGGCTGGAACCTGCGTTCCGTTCAGGAAGGTCTTGTTGCGGCTCCCCATATCCTCGACCCACCATTGCCGATCATGGTACGTAATGCGCGCGTGTTCGCTGGAAATGCGGCTATCTTCCAGCACCACCGTGTTTGTTGGGCCACGCCCAATGGTCGTCACTGGCTCAATGTCAATGCGATGGCCTGGCCGCAGCGGCATCGGCCCCGGCTTAACAACAATCAGATAGCCCAGCCCCTTATGCGCGGTCGTACCACCTCGTGCTGCCCCGGCGCCACTTGACATCCGCACCAGATCTCGTCGGACGACGAAGATCAACTGGATCAGGAACAGATAGATCAGCGCAACCAGCACGATCCGCAGGATAAACAAAAATTGATCAAGCTGTAAGTTCATGGACGGTCGCTCTTACCTCCGTTGGTGAAAAATAAAGTCATAGCTCCCAACCGAGACAAGGTCTCCATCGCGCAGCGTATGCTGGCGCACGGTCGTATGGTTGATACCTATGCCATTCAAGCTACCCAGGTCATAGATGACAAAGCGACCATTCTCATAGCGGACCTGGGCATGATGCCGCGAGACCCGCCGATCATTGACCACAATATCATTAGAGACATGCCGACCGATCTGGATGACTTCCCGATCCAACCGATACACCTGCTCTGCGCCCGTCTGGCTGCCACGACGGCGCAAGCGGAGAACCGCCTGGGGCATCTGTGGCGCTGGTGCGGCTGCTTGCTGCAATGGCCCGGCCTGGCGGATAAATGGCCCGCCTGCCGCGTCAGGCGGCTGCTGTGGGTTCGCTGCTGGCGCCTGGGGAGGATATACTTGCCCGGCAGCCTGCCCGCCCCATTGCTGCGCAGCGGGCTGGTGCAAACGCGCTTGCTGCGCTTCCTGAAGCGCCTGCTGGATTCCCGCCGAAACATCAATCGTCACCGTATTCATCGGCTCGCCCGCTCCAGCTACCGCCTGGGCCGCGACAGGGTCTTGCGCTGGGTGATGCGAATCGACCAGACTGGATTCAATATGTACAGCGCCCACAATCAAATGCGCATCAACATGCAGCTTGACGATTGGTTTGGTCGTCAGCGTATAGCCGCGCTCGCGGGCCACGTCGATCAAATACTGTTGCAGTTCAGGGATCAGCGCGCGCCAGGCGCTGAGGGCGTCATAATCCTTCTGACTCAGCGCCACCTCATACACGTTATGCGCCTGGCGGCGACCCTCGCCCATAATCAGGAGGTTATCCTCCATATGACGCTCCAGCTTCCGCTTCAGTTCCACTGGCTGCAATTTCGTGCGGAACACGCGGCCAAAGCTCCCTTCTACCAGCGATGTCATCAATGACTCGAACTTGGTGAGTACGTTCACCGCTCTCACCCCTCTCTGCCTTCGCGTTCAGCAGAGCGAGCCAGCGCCAGGCGGGCCTGCTGGACATCTGCTGCAATCTGCGCCTTTAACGCATCCAGACCAGCAAAACGACGTTCCTCGCGTAAACGCGCAACAAATCGCACTTCCAGTTCTTTGCCATAGAGATCTTCTTGCGCATCCAGCAGATAGACCTCAGTGAGATGCTTCGTCCCATCCACTGTCGGGCGTACCCCAATATTTGTCACACCCTCATAGAATCGCTCTTCCACACGCACGCGGACGGCATAGACCCCATCGGCGGGGAGGATCTTTTGCGGGTCAATCGCTAGATTGGCCGTTGGGAAGCCCAGCAGGCGCCCGCGCTGATCGCCTTTCACCACCAGGCCACGCGCGCTATAAGGGCGACCGAGCAGGCTTTCTGTTGCCTTGACCTGCCCCTCTGCCAGCAAATGACGAATGTGCGTGCTGCTGATCCTCTGTTGATTATCACGCTGTAAATCAACCGTTTGCACCGCGAAGCCATGCGCCTGCCCATAGGCGCCCAGAAAAGCCATCGTACCCTCGCGGTTATGCCCAAAAACGAAATCGGCCCCCTCCACCAAAACGTGCAGCGCCACATGCTGCATCAGCAGATCGATAAAATCGCCCGCCGAGGTCATCGCCAGCGTCGGCGTAAAGGGCATCACGACGACCACATCCAGATTGCCCAGCCCTGCCAGCAGGTCCAGCTTCTCCTCAAGCATCGTCAGGTAACGGACCTGCTGCTCCGGGTGTAGCACCTCCAGCGGATGCGGCCAGAAGGTAATCATCCCCGCCTTGCCGCCCACCGCAGCAGCCGCCTGCGCCGTCTGCTGGATGAGATGCTGATGCCCCCGATGGATACCATCGAATACGCCAGCGGTCAGGGCATAGGGTGCATCTGGTGTGAGTGCCGCAAGATCACGAATAACCTGCATATCGGTGCTTCTTTGTCTCCTGATCTATACTACCACAGCAGGGCAGTGCCCGCAATCAGTATGTTTCCACCCAGAGATATGTTTCTTCTGCCGCGTTCCCTGCTGCGCTCTCTGCCATGCCTTCATCCCTCACTGCCATTATACCGTTCCAGAGAGAGCAGCCCCAAAACGGAAACTTTCAGTGCTTGTGTGACGCAGTTCACATTCCTTTTCCTCAAATATCCGACCAATGTCCGCTCCCGTGCTAGCTCCCGCGCTAGCGAGCAGGGTTCATCTCTTCTAACTCCACATGCTAGAACGGATAGAAGACCGCCAGGGTTTCCAGATGCTGCTGCCAGGCAAAAAACGTGAGAAAACGGCCCGCCTTTATTCGGCTGACACGCTCGTGAGTACTTTATGAGGATGCCAGGCATGGGCCGCTGCCTGCCAGCGCAATATTGCCAGAAAGCGCCCATCGATGGAGTAAGCGCGCAGCAAAGGCGCCTCGCTCTCATGTTCTGGGGCGCCTTCAGCATCGCTAACTTCTTCTGAGGTAGCTAAGAGTGTGGGGAGACTGTCCGGTGCGGGATAATGGAGATTCTGCCCTTGCAGGACCAGTTTCTCTGTTGCCGGACCAACAATGACCGCCATGCGGTCGAGCAGCGCTTCATCGGGCGCATAGAGATAGTCAGGCCAGCTTCCATCCTCAAGAGCCTGAGCCAATTCCTCCAGAGTCAGGCTCTCCTCCAGCGTAAATGGCCCGCTGCGCAAGCGCACCAGGCCGCCCAGATACGCCCCACACCCTAGCCGCTCACCCAGATCATAGGCCAGCGAACGAATATACGTGCCCTTGCTGCACTCAACTTCCAGCGTCAGCGCCGGAGGCTGCCAGTCCAGGAGAACGAGCTGGAAGATTTCTACCGGGCGCGCCTGACGCGGCGCTTCAATGCCCGCGCGGGCCAGCTTATAGAGCGGCTGCCCGGCAGATTTGATCGCCGAATACAGCGGGGGAAGCTGCATCTGGCGACCTAGAAACGTTGGCAGCGCCGCCGCAATATCTTCGCGCGTCAGATGCACAGGCGCGCTGCGTACGACCTCGCCCTCGGCATCGTAAGTAGCGGTCACAGCCCCAAAGACAACGATGGCCCGGTAGCGTTTCCCACTCTCGCTGAGATACTCCGCAACCCGCGTGGCCTGACCCAGACAGATGGGCAAAACGCCGCTCGCGGCAGGGTCCAGCGTGCCCGCGTGGCCCACACGCTTCTGCCGCGTGAGCCGTCGCACCCGCGCAACGACATCATGCGAGGTCATGCCAATAGCTTTATCGATGTTAAAAATCCCATCCATCTGCGCGGAGCAAGTGGCCGTCTAATCAACAATCAGCGAAGAAACCATCATCTGAAACAAGCGATCTACTGCTTCCTCACACACTCCTGGGCGCGCAACTGCTCTTCCAGGTATGCCAACGCCTCGCGTTTGGCCTCTGCCAGCGTGCCCTGGAAGGTGAAACCGGCAGCACGCACATGCCCGCCACCACCGAAATGGGCCGCTATCGCCGCCGCATCATAGGGATGCACGGTGCGCAAACTCACGCGCGGCAAGCCATCAGGATGCTCCTTAAACAGTGCTGCAATCTGCGCGCCCTGAATATCAATCAAATAGCTGGGCAAGCCATCATCCAGATCGGCGGTTGCACCGGCCTTTTGCAGCATCTCCGCCTTCAACACCGACCAGACGAGCCGACCATCCAACGAACTTTCAATGGCGCTGAGTACCTGCCCCCACAGCCGCGCTTTCGGCAAAGGATTGATGCGATAGACCGGCTTGACAATCTCGGCAGGCGCCACCCCAGAGCGCATCAGGTGAGCAGCCACCTCCAGCGTGCGCGGTGTCGTGGCGCTGAACTCGAAGGAGCGGGTATCCGTGATGATGCCCGTCAGCAGACACACGGCTGCGTCGCGGGAAATGCTCACGCCAAGTTGCATCAGCATCAGCGTAATCACTTCCGCTGTTGCCGCCGAGGCGACATCGATAATATTCACCTGCCCACAACCCCGCGAGGTCACATGATGATCCAGATTCACCACTGGCGCTTGCTCCAGAAACGCGCGATGTCGCTCATAGAGCGCCCCATAGCGGCTCAATTCGCCAGCATCCAGCGCAACGACCAGATCAAACGCTTCATCTCCCAGATCAGCTTGCACCGCAGCGACACCAGGCAAAAAAGCGTAGACCGCCGGGGCAGGATCGGCACAGGCGACAAAGCAGTGCTTGCCCAATTCCCCCAGCACATGCGCCAGCCCCAACGCCGACCCCAGCGC
>JBJKSJ010000128.1:0-5463 GCA_046704085.1 Ktedonobacterales bacterium
ACGCCGCCAAGCCCGCCTGCGCGGGCTAGAACGAACGGACGCAGACCCAGCCTGCGCAGGCAGGCTTCGTGGCGCCGCAGCGCCTCTAGCCGCGCGCTTTAGACGCCAGGCTCCGTGCCGAGAGCGAATTTTACATCGCTCTGTGCCAGAGCCGCGTATCTCTTGCATCTTTTCAGTCAGTTGGATACCATAAAGACAGGTCTTCTAACGCCTTACTCGCTGGACGGAGAAAGGATGATCACCATGCCAGCGTCGGCTGCTCCACCGCGTCTGCTCCTGGTCGAAGATGACGAGGACACGCGCGCGATTCTGGAAGCCCTTCTGCACGATGAGGGCTATGCCATCTCCCAGGCGCCTTCGCCCCGCGAGGCGCTGGACCTCCTCCACGAGCAGGTCTTTCACCTGCTCCTCACCGATCTGGCGGCGAGTGCAGCAGGAGACCCGCTTCGCTCGGTTGCCGAACTGCGCGCCCAGGCGCAGCCGACCCCCATCGGCGTGATGACGGGCTGGAAGGTCTCTCTCGAAGCCGTTCAGCGCGCCGGGTTTGCCTGCCTGATTCGGAAACCGTTTGATATTGACGACATGCTGGCGACGATTGCGTCCAGCCTGCGTGTTCCGCTCAGCCCAACTCAGCAGCGCCAGGCGGAGGTAGTAGATCGCTTTTTTGCCGCGCTCAACGTCAGAGATTGGGAGACGGCGCTGGGGCTGTGTACGGATCAACTCGCCTACTATCCCTCACCCGACTCCCTCTACGCGCCAACGCGCAAACTGGCGGGCAAGGCCAACTATCGCGCCTACGTGGCGGATGTCTTTGGACGCCTCTCGCTCACGCGCTTTGAGAACCTGCTGATCTACGCGCGCCCGAAGGGACTGGCTGCGCGCTACACCTATGGCTGGGCCTCGCCCGATGGCCGCCCACACCAGCAAGCTAGCGCCACTCTCTTTCACTTCTCTGGCGACCACATCTCTCACATCGGCGTAAAAGTGCGCCAGCAGCGCATCCGCCGCCTGATACAGCAGCAGCGCCTGGCCCTGGCTGAGCCGAGCCAACCATAAGGGGCTTGCATCGAGGTGTATGCTCTTTTATGGTATATCTTGCTGTGAGCGTTGTTGCTGAGCCTTCTTCCCCATTATCGGAGGGCGTTATGCTGACGCGCGCATCCCATCCAC
Source organism: Ktedonobacterales bacterium (assembly GCA_046704085.1). Taxonomy (GTDB): domain Bacteria; phylum Chloroflexota; class Ktedonobacteria; order Ktedonobacterales; family DATBGS01; genus DATBHW01. The sequence continues at coordinate 1,171 of JBJKSJ010000128.1, forward strand.
TCCCGCTGCTGGTGGTCACAGCGGATGATGAACTGCGTGCCCTCTTCGCCGAGATGCTCACCGAAGAAGGCTATCAGGCCCATGTCGCCGCTTCTCTGGAAGAATCGCTCCAGCGGGCGAATGAGCAGGCGTTTGCGCTGGTGCTGGCCGATCTCTTCGTGGGCCGTTCGCCGCACGACTTCACCGCCGCGCGTATCCTGCGTCGTCGCGTCCATCCCACGCCGATGGGACTGATGACGACGCATCCGCTGGCGCCCGAACTTGCCCACCAGGCTGGCTTTGCCTTTGTGCTGCCCATGCCCTTTGAGTTAGAGGACTGCCTGAGCCAGATTGCGCAAGCCCTCAACCACCCGCTCAGCCAGGCGCAACAGGCCCAGGCCGCGATCCTCAATAGCTACTTCGCGGCCATGCTGGCGCAGAATTGGGAGGGCGCGCTGGCGCTGTGTATGGATGATCTGGCTTTCTACCCGCCGCGTCTTGGGATGACGCGGCCAGCCCGGCGCCTCGATGGGAAAACTGCCGCTCTGGACTATCTCCAAAAAGCCGCGCGGCGCACAACGCTGCTCGCTCTCACCTCGCTGCTCATCTACTCTTCTCCCAGGGGGCTGGTGGCGCGCTGGACAGGCGTCTGGGGGCTGACCAATGGCAGCAGCCTGCGGCGTGTCTCCACCACCACCTTTCGCTTTCGGGGCGAGCGCATCAGCCAGGTGGGCCTGGGCGACCCCCTGCCTGGCTCCAACGGGCAGGCCGCGCGCCCGCACGTCAGCTAAAAGCCGTCTCCACCCCAGCGGCGATTTATGAATTTTGCTTTATAACCTGGGACAGCTATTCGTCCTAGCCCGCGCAGGCGGGCTTGGCGGCGCAGCCTCCAGGCGCGGATTTATCCGCCAGCCACGCGGCGCCTGTGTCTGGCTTAAAAAGCAAACGTCATTAATCGCCTCTACGGGCCTGCGGCTGGATGTGGCCTGACTTAAACATAAAACGTCATTATTGGCCGACGGGCGGCGGCTCGCACACGGGCATGTCCTGATCTCAAGGTAACACGTCATTCATCGCCGATGGCCTTCTGCCTCCCATAGCGCGCCGCGCCCACCGACGCCGCGCTCACCAGCAGAACCGCCACCAGCGAGCGCAGGCCAGGCCGCTCGCCCAGCAAGATGAAGCCAAAGAAGACCGCCACCCCTGGCTCCAGGCTCATCAAGATGCCAAAGACGCGCGGAGGGAGCCGCCGCAGCACTTCCAACTCCAGCGAGTAGGGGATCACCGACGAGAGCAGCGCGACCCCGACCCCAGCCAGCAAGAGGGGAACGCTGAGCAGCGCCGTCCCCGCGCTGATGATGCCCACCGGCACGAGCAGCACGGCCCCAAAGCCCATCGCCAGCGCCAGCCCTTCCCCGCCCGCAAAGACGCGCCCAACCCGCGTCATCAGCAGGATATATCCCGCCCAGCATGCCCCCGCCAGCAGAGCCAGCCCCAGGCCAACCGGATCGATCCCTGCCCCCTTGAACGACTCCAGCGGGGCCAGCAAGAGGATGCCGCTCGCCGCCAGGATCACCCAGAGAACATCCAGCGGGCGGCGCGAACCAAAAACGGCCACTGCCAGCGGCCCGACAAACTCAACCGTGACGGCCACGCCCAGCGGAATGCGGTCGAGCGCCAGATAGAACGAGAAGTTCATCCCGGCCAGCACCGCCCCAAAGAGCAGCGCCACCCGATAGCTGGACCACCCGTAGCGACGCACGCGCGGACGCCAGACGATCAGCAGCGCCAGCGCCGCGAAGCCTACGCGCAAGAAAGCGGCTCCGCCCGGCCCCAGCGCCGCAAAGAGGCTTTTTGCCAGCGCCGCGCCCACCTGCACCGAACTCATCGAGAGCAGTTCCAGCGCGATTGGCGGTGCCTTGCCTATCGCCCCGCGCGCCCGCGTGAAGACGCCTGCGGGCGCGCCGGATTTCGTTTCAGATGGCATCCAATCTTTTCCAATCACATCAGACAGTGAGGGTTGTGTCGGTGTCCGTTCTCCGACCTGCAATTACAGATTATAGGGCACGTGGGCGCGCGCCGTCTATGCAACGGACCGCCGCCGGTTCTTCTCCCTGCCCCTGCTCGCAACAGTACCATAGTACCAGATGAAGTTACTATACCTGAGTTCCCCCAAGAGCGATTGGGTATACTGGCCCATGTGTCACGAAAAGAGGTGACACGCGCACTCTCGCTGCTACTGGTGGCGAGCATGGCGAAACAGCCACGCTTACACGCGCTATCGCTGCTCCTCTGAGGGAGCAGAACGTGCCCCTGACCAGGCGGTACGTTGCCATAAAGAACGTCGTCGCAAGTTCATTCGCGGGAACAACGCATCCCGCGTGACGACAGCAGCCCCATCACGGGTACGGCCTCATCGCGCGCCAACCTTCCTGTTTGACGGCTGGCGTGGGGAAGCCCTGTGCCCAAAAAAGCAGCATCTGTGCGCCGTTGCAAGTGACCAAGAAAGGGACAATTTTGCGTAACCGACTCCTGATAACCGCTTTCACCCTGGCAGTCGCCTTTGGTGCCTTGATCAGCCTGCCAGCAATGACCGCCTCGGCAGCTTCGAACACTGCCTGCCGGGCGACCTATACCGTTCGCAGTGGCGATACGCTGGCAAAGATTGGCGCCCGCTATGCTGTCAACTTTACGCAGATTGCCAGAGCAAATGGCATTGCGAACCCGAACCTGATCTTTCCTGGGCAGCGCTTCTGCATTCCAGACAGCAACGGGGGCAGCGGGAGCAGCACGAACAATCAAGTGCTACCCCCCGCCAATCCCGCACCGGCTCCCGCACCGGCCCCAGCACCGGCTCCCGCACCGGCTCCAGCCAGTGGGCAGGGGTTCTATTCCAACACCTATCCCGGAGGCCAATGCACATGGTGGGCGGCCCAGCAGCGACGGGATGAAAACCTCGATGGGTTGGGCAATGCCGGGATGTGGGCGTACAATGCGCCCAGGCACGGCCTGCGCACGGGCACAACGCCAGCGGTTGGCGCAACTGTCGTCTTCCAGCCTGGCGTGCAAGGCGCCAGCAGCCTCGGTCATGTCGCCCATGTGGTGGCCGTCTATGGCAATGGCACGTTTCAGGTTTCCGAGATGAACTACTACGCCAACGGTGGCGGCTTCAACCGCGTGAGCTATCGCGTGGCTTATGTCGGCTCTGGCGTGAGCTTCATCTATTAAAAAGCGCCGCCTGCGGGCACGCCAACAGCGTGTCCGCAGCGCCAATCCAGATCAGGTCTTCAGCGCGGCAGGCGCGGTATTAGTTGTTACCCGCGCCTCCCGCATCACCGCTTTTCAACATCTGGCGCCAGGCGTCCACTCCTCTCTTCGTTGATGCTTCCCGCGTGCGCGCATGCGAGTCGTTTAGAGAATCAAGCTCGCCATCACCCAGTCGCCCGCGCAGGCCGGCTTCGCCGGGGCGCTGCGCTCGCTGGCCTTTCTGCTCCTGGGCTTGCCCGCCGGGGCGCTCATCGACCGCTGGGACCGCAAACGGACGATGAGCCTCTGCGACGCCGGGCGGGCGCTGACCCTCGGCAGCATCCCTCTCGCCGGGGCACTGGGGCATCTGACAATGGCGCAGGTCTATCTCGTCTCGCTCGTCGAAGGGACGCTCTTCGTCTTCTTCAGCCTGGCCGAGTCGGCGGCGCTGCCGTGTGTCGTTGCCAAAGAACAACTGCCCGCCGCAACGGCGCAAGATGAAGTGACCAGCGAGGTAGTCACGCTGATTGGCCCGTCGCTGAGCCTCGCGCTCACCGGCCTGCTCGTGCAGCAGATCGGCGTGCTGGCGACGATCCTCTGCTTTGAGGTCTCGCTCGTTCTGCTGGCAATCGCCGCAACGCTCAACCGCGCGCTGCGCGCCGCCCGCCCTCTCGCCGACCTGTAGCCCGTCCCCGCGTGTACCCCCGGCTTCCAGCCGGGCCGTCCTGGGGTGGGGCTAGCCCACCACGCCGCCCACCAGCCTGCCCAGCCCAAAGGTGATGCCTGCCGCCAGCAGGCCCAGCGCGATCTGCCGCCCGCCCGACCGCCAGAGCGGCGTGCCCGTCGTGAGCGTGATGCCCGCGCCAATCAGGAAGAAGCCAATAACACTGATCGCCAGGCTGATGCCCAGGAAGAGCAGGCCAGTGCCAAAGAGGTACGGAAAGACCGGAATGATCGCGCCAATGGCGAACATGCAGAACGACGTGATCGCCGCCGTCCAGGCCGATCCGCCCAATTCTTCCGGGTCGATGCCCAACTCCTCGCGGGTCAGCGTATCCAGCGCGGAGC
>JBJKSJ010000129.1:0-4252 GCA_046704085.1 Ktedonobacterales bacterium
CTTCGTGCCCTACGCGCTGGAGATTCGCGGGCATGTTGTGCCCGTGTTTGACCCCTCGGTGCATGTGCCCATTTCGCTGGAGGGCGTTGATGGCCTGGGCCGCCTGGATGAACGCTGGGTCTTTTGCCAGCCGCCGCTCGTGCAGGCCGGTGGAGAACTCTCGCTTACCAGCCTGGACCTGCAATTTAACGACCGGCTGCGCCTCTACGAAAGTCCTTTGCAGTTAAAGGCGGCTGCCGGCGTTCTGCTGATCGACGATTTTGGCCGCCAGCAATGCAGTCCTCAGGAACTGTTAAATCGCTGGATCGTACCCCTGGAACGCGGGATTGATTTTGTCACCCTGATGAACGGGCAGAAGGTAGCGATCCCCTTTGCCGCGCTGGTGGTCTTTTCGACGAACCTGCGGCCCGGCGATCTGGTGGATGAGGCGTTTCTGCGCCGCGTGCCCAACAAAGTATGGATACCCGACCCTACGCCAGAGCAGTACCGGGAGATTCTGATCCGGGCTTGTCGCGCAATGGGGGTAGCCTTTTCGGATACGGGATTTCTGCATCTGCTCAGTCAGCACTATCAACAGATGCGGCGGTCCTTGCGCGCCTGTCATCCGCGTGACCTGCTCAGGCATGTCCTGGCTCTGTCGCGCTATTATGGTGTTCCGGCGGAACTCTCGCCGCAATTACTCGATGCCGCCGCGCACGTTTATTTTTTGGGGGGTGATCTTGCCGCAAAAGACGGCAGCGCCACGCTCCATGTAGCCTCTCCGCATGGCGAGTCGTCTACGCGCTAGCGCGTGGACGCTGCGTAGCAGCCGCAACCAGCCTGGCGCGCGAGGTCAATGATTGCATAAGTCCGTCAAGCTCGGTATAATGGAAGCGAGTGGGAAGCTTGCCGCCAGGAAAGGGTGCCAAAACATGAGGATTCTGATTGCTGACGATGACCGCGAGTTGGTCGATTTGCTTACCTATTGGCTGCGGGCGCATGGGCATCAGGTGTTCGCTGCCTTTGATGGCGAGCAAACGATGAAACGGTGGCGCGAGCAGGCTCCTGATCTGGTGCTGTTAGATATACAGATGCCGAAGTATGATGGCTTTGAAGTGGTGCGCCGCATGCGCGGTGAGTCTAACGCGATGGTCATCGTGTTAACCTGCTGTGATCGTGAGGATGACGAAGTGCGCGCGCTCGACCTCGGCGCAGACGACTTCTTACGTAAGCCCTTCCGTCCGCGCCAACTTCTGGCGCGGATTCAGGCTGCCGCGCGCCGCGCCGTCAGTACCAGCAGCCCGATGAGCGGCTCCTCCATTACCATTGGCCCGATCAGCCTGGATGTCAGCCGCCATGAGGTTAGCCGCAATGGCGCGCAAATGCGCCTGACGCCCATTGAAAGCCGCCTGCTCCACCTACTGCTCACCCATGCCGGCCAGGTGCTGACGACCGATACCATTATCGAGCGCGTCTGGGGCTATAACGAGGTCGGCGATTCTGGCCTGGTGAAAACGCATATCCGCCATCTGCGCCAGAAGGTGGAACCCGATCCAGGCAGCCCGCGCTACGTCCTGACTGTCCCCGGCGTTGGCTACACTTTCAGTCCGCAGGTGCCTAGCCCGCAGATGTCGGCGGAAAGCCACGCCTGACCCCTTGTCTGTTTCGCAAAGAACCAGACCGCGCCAGCGTGATCCCCTCAGCCAGAAAGGGCCGAGATCGCGCTAGCGCGTCTTCTTAACTGGTCTCTCGCATTCTCAACCACATCACAACAGACCCTCCCCCGGATTCTCCCCCCCATTGGCTATACTTTTTCTAGCAGAGCTTTCAGCCTGGGGGCGCCTGCACGATCATTCAGAATGCGCTGCCCGACTGCCTCATCCTATGAGGGCGTATGCCCTGGTGGGTCACGCTGGCACTTGCTCAACGCCGTGACCCTCCCTGGCGCCCTGCATCGGGGTTATATACTGCTAAAGGAGAGATCTGCGTGGGTACAGTGATGACGGACTCTGTTCAACCCATCTGCTTAGAAGTACCCGCCTGCCAGGCGCTCATAGATGCGTTGCAGCCCTTGTTGGCCTCATCGACCGTATTGACGCTTGTGCTGCTGGTTGGTGTGATACCTGACGGGGCTGCCTCTGACGCGCCATCTACTGCCAGAGCCAGTATGGATATCGTCGAAGAGGCGCTGATCGCCTGCCTTCGGCGATCAGACTTGATCCTGCGCTGCGGAGAAAGAAGCTGCGCCGCGTTGCTCCTGGGCGCCGACGCCGAGGGGGCATGGCATGCCTTCAACCGCTTCCGCAGCGCCCTGGGCAAATGGAGCGCATTGGCGATCCCGCTTCAGGCGAGCATCGTTTCGGCGCCAGATCAGGCGGCTGACGTGCAATCGCTGCTTGCTCTGGCGGCGCGCCCTTGCCTGCGCCTTCTGCCCGATTCTGACGGAGCGGAAGGCGCCATGCCCAGGCTTGAAGCCATCGAGCCAGTGGCGCCTCTGCCCAGGGAAAGCGCGCTCCAGGAGCAGCGGGGAAAGGCGCCGCAGCAGGAAAAGCCGCGCAAGAGGCCAACCAGGCCGGAGCTTGCGCGCTTATCCCAGCGTCATCTGCTGCATACTGGCGGTTTGGCGCAGCGCCCCGAAACACTCGCGCGCGCGCGGGCACGGGCGCTGGGCATTCCCTACCTTCCCCCCCCACAACGCATCCCTAGCAGCGTGCGTGATTTGTTGCCCCCAGACATCATGCGCCAGTTGCAATGTCTGCCGATTGGGCGAGATCGCAACGCGCTGACCGTTGCGCTGGCCGATCCCACCGATAGGAAGGTGCTGCGCCGCCTGGAACAGCTTACTGGCTTGACGATCTTCCCCGTGATGACGGACCCGGATGCCCTGAAGGAACTGGCACAACCGACTCGCCCGCGCGGCGTCGGCCAGCCCATCTCGGCTCAGCCGACTGGTGGAGATTGACTTTCGCCGCACAGGCGTATAGGCGATGCGTAATTGTTAAGAGGAGATGATTGCAAAGTTAGGGAACCGTTACCACACTCATCAACTTCTCTACCATCTCGCAACTCAGAGATAACCGGATATATCAGCCCGATGATTTACCCTATAGACATACTGGCAGACAGACCAGTGCGTGGTAGGGAGGTCTTGAAAGTATATGGTGCATGAAGAATTCGTAGATCGTCCATTTCGTAACTCGCGTCCTGGTTTGAATGGTACAAATGAGCGGCGATCCTCCGGGCCAACGATCCTGGAGCCGCCAACTCCAGGCGCAGGCGCCCACGCCGAGCCAACACGCCTACCCGCCCTGGAGGACCGTAGCAAAGCAGCAACCATCGCGCCCCAGGCCGTGCAGGCGCTCTCGCCCTGGCGCGCCAAAGGCCGCCCTGGCTATTTCCTGGCAAAGCGTTGCCTGGATTGTACGCTCGCCTTGCTTGCCATCGCCGTGCTTGCGCCTGTCTTGCTCGTGACTGCCCTGCTGGTGCGCCTGACTTCGCGCGGCCCGGCCCTGTTCTGTCAGGAGCGCGTGGGCTTTGGTGGCCGCCATTTCAAGATGTATAAGTTCCGCTCTATGTACGTCAATAGCGATCACCGTCTACACCAGATGGCGTATGAGCAATTTTTGCGCGGCGAGCGCACGCATGGTAAGGTCTCTGGCTCGCTTGCTGCTGTCAGCGCGCTAGAGACAGCCGAACACGCAAGCACGAAGCGCGCCGCTCCGGCGAAGCATCGACGTTCAGGCGTTCCACGCGATCCGCGCATTACCCCGCTGGGCTATCTGCTGCGGCGGGCGAGCATTGACGAGTTACCTCAATTCTTCAACGTCCTGCGCGGCGAAATGAGCCTGGTGGGGCCGCGTCCGCCGATCCCCTATGAGGTCGGGCTGTATGAATCCTGGCACCTGGGGCGGCTGGATACCCTGCCGGGGATTACCGGACTCTGGCAGGTACACGGACGCAGCCGGGTCACGTTCGATCAAATGGTGCAGATGGACCTGGAATATATTCAGAAGCAATCATTCTGGTATGATGTGAAGCTGCTCTTGCTGACCATCCCGGCGGTTCTCAGCCGGAAAGGCGCGTATTAGCGTTCGATGATCTGGGCTATGCGCGCCACAAAGGCATCCAGTCCCATGAGTGCTTCGACGACGCGCCGCCCGTTGCGCCCAAGCTCCTCGGCCACGTCGGGATGCGCCAGCAGATAGCTGATCGCCTTGCGCAGTTCGTCGGGATCGCCTGGTTTGACGTAGAAGCCGGTGGGCAGTTTTCCAAG
>JBJKSJ010000130.1:0-3068 GCA_046704085.1 Ktedonobacterales bacterium
CGGCGAGCGCAATATCCCCATGATCATTCGATTGACCCAGGGCGGAATCTCAGGGGCAGCCCGCGTTGGGGAAGACGTAAGCGCCATAAGTCACCTCGTTTCTTGCTGTGTCTCATCCCTGGAAGGGAGGCTTCTCGCCAATCGCCCGATACATAGCCGTGCGCAGCGCCAGGTCCCTCGGATCCATCATGTAGGTATTCATCCGGTTCATAACGTAGGCATAGCCGATCTGGGCATTGGGGTCGGCAAAGCCCATCGAGCCGCCCGCCCCTGGCGCGCCAAATGCGCCGGGATGGTCGTGCGGGTCGCTCTTCATAAAGCCAAGCGAGAACTGGACCTCCACTTTCAGGCACTCGTCATAAAACCCATGCAGCGGCGGGACGGCGGGCGCGCTCAGTTGCTGGAGGGTCTCCTCCCGCAGCCCAAGCTCCCGGCCACTCGTCGCAAAGACGCTGTACGCCTGCGCCATCGCGCGGGCTGTGGTGACGCCTCCGCCGGAGGGTACTTCCAGATTGCGGGCATAGATGCGCTCAGGATCGAGCGGGAGCAACGTTCCGGGGTTCGTCGCAGACCGACGGAGAGGTGCGTGTGGATTCAGCGCCGCGAGCGTCGTGGAGAAGGGGTTGTGAAAAATCGCCCAGGTATAATTCGACATCTGGAGGGTCGCCAGCCGGGAGGTGGGAATCTCTTCGGGCAAGCGGATATAGCAGTCCAGACCCAGCGGGGTGGCGATTTCTTCCTGGAAGAACTGGCCCAGGCTGCGATGCTGCGGGTCCACCCGGCGCAGCAGTTCGCTTTCATAAAAGCCCAGGCTGATGGTGTGATACGCCTGGCGCGTGCCCGGCTCCCAGGCCGGTTTCTGCTGGGCCATGATGGTCGCCAGCCGGTCCAGGTCGGCGACCACGCTTTTATCCACCAGCGCGTCGAAGGCAAAGAGGGCCGCCTGGTGCGCCAGCAGTTGCCGAACGGTGATCTTGTCCTTGCCCGCTTGCGCAAACTCCGGCCAGTACGAGCAAACGCGCTCGTCGTAATCCAGCAGACCCCGCGAATGCGCCAGCGCCAGCGTTAGCGCGGAGAGGCCCTTGGTGGCCGAGAACACCAGGACCATCGTGTCCGCTTCCCAGGGGTCGCCCGTCGCCTTGTTGCGGACGCCGCCCCACAGGTCTACGACTTTTTCTCCACGATAGTAGATGCAGCAGGCGGCGCCCAACTCGTGCCGCCGACTGAAGTTTTCGATAAACGCCGTTTGTACGGCTTCAAATCCTGGCTTGACAACCCCAGAGATAGCCAGGTCGCTGTTCCTGCTGGAAGGCGCCGCAGGGGGTGTCGTCTGGCTGGTGGGTGTGGGTGAGAGCGGCAGATGCCTGGACATAGCTAATCCTCCTTCAGTGCAAGGCTCATTTTCTTTCGTCACGGCCCCACCAGGAGGAGCAAGCCGAAGGGACCGTGTTGGCTCCTGCCCCCGCTCACGCGCTTCACACGTCAGCGGTCTGCTCCCCTCGCTCAAAAAGAGTATAGCGTATGGGAGTTGCTCCAGGGGGTCATTCCTGGTGACAAAACCGTGAAAAGCGAAAGCGGAGAGGAATCGTGCCGAGATAGGTGGGTTCACTCTACGGATATGTCATACAAGCGGTGATAAAGCGTGGGACGGCTCATGCGACCGATTCTTTCTTTGCCTGTATACTCGCCAGCACGATGCCGACGGCCAGCACCGCGCCACCCAGCCAGAAGGCTGGCGCGAGCGTTTCGTGCAGGAAAAGCGCGCTGAGCAGCCCGCCCACCAGCGGCTGCGCGAAGAAGAAGACGGCGGCCACCGCCGCGTCCAGGCGCTCCACGCCTTTATACCAGAGGAACCACGCGAGCGACGTAGCGCCCCAGCCCAGATAGAGGACCGCCAGCACCAGACCAGGCGTGATCGCGCCAATGGGCCGCTGCGCCAGTTCCAGGGGCACAAATGGCAGCAGCAAGAGGATGCACCAGAGCGTCGCATATGTGCTGGCAACGAGCGCCGAGCGCCGCCGCACAATCGGCGCGCCCAGCACCGTGAAGAGCGCCCAGCACAGCGCCGAGATGAGCAGCAGCGCGTCCCCCAACAGCGAGGAATGCAATGCCGCGCTGCCCCCGCCCACATTGGCGGCCACGACAATGACCACGCCCGCCAGCGCCAGCGCCGTCCCCGCCAGCACGCGCCAGTTGGGCCGCTCGCCCAGCATCACCCAGGCAATCGGCACGACAAAGACGGGTGTCATCGTCGTCAGCAGCGCGCCATCATGCGCGCTCGCCAGCGCCGTGCCCCAGAATTGTGTGATGATCGTCCCAGCCAGCGTCCCGCCCAGCAGCAGAAAGCGCCAGGCGTCGCCCGGCGCAGGTCCAGATGCAGCGGCTGCACCGCGCTGCGCGGCTCGGCGCGCCGTCAGCCGCAGAACCAGCCAGAGCGTGAGGCCACCGATGATCACGCGCAGCAGGCCCAGCGTGATTGGCGGGATCGCGTCAAAGCTGCCTTTGCTGACAACATACATCCCGCCCCACAGGCACGCGGCCAGCAGCGGAGCCAGCCCGATAAACCCTCGGATACCTGCGCGCCTGGCCGCAGGCAGAGCGGCGACGCCAGGTGTCTCCTCGGCTGGCTCCCGCGCCGTCGTCACTGGCTATTTCCCGTCTGCGAATTCATCCCCTGCCGAATCCCAAAGGAGAAGAGGAGCAGACCCAGGATGACCAATCCGAGCGCGAAGCCATACGAGAAATGCGTAGGCTTAAAGCCCTGAAGGCGGAGGAAGAACCACAAAGAGACCGCAAAGCCCAGGCAGATGAACCCAAACGCCCCTAGCTTCGACACGGCCCGGTGGGTAAACTGCCATCTGCCGATGAACGGCCAGACGATCTGCGGCCAGCGCAGATAGATCAGCCCCACGAGAACCAACATGCTCCCCTGGATGACGCCCAGCAAGATCACGGTAGTATAAGGAATCGCCCTGGTGAGGAGGTACACTCCAAATGCCAGCAGCAGGAGCAGCTCTCCTCCCAGAAAGACCCGCGCGGGGACTTGAAAAGCGCGCTTACTCCAAAAC
>JBJKSJ010000131.1:0-7489 GCA_046704085.1 Ktedonobacterales bacterium
TCCCCAGGAGATACTCAGCGGCATGCACGCGCAGACCCTCCGGCGGGCGACCAGGCGCGCTGACAATCATGGGGATGCCCAGGGCGCGCAGATTGCGCTCGGCCAGGCCATCGCTATCGCGCAGCCAGAGGACCGCCAGGCGCGCCCCGGCGAGCATCTGGCGCGCTTCTGGCGAGCGAATGCCCTCGGCGGTAAAGAGGTCGGCCCAGCAGAGGTTATCGAAAGGCACGCTCTCCTCGACCAGCCCGGCGTCGCGGGCCAGCGCCAGCGCGGGCGCGTTGCCAATCGCGCCAAGCCACGCGCCCGGAAACGCCTGGCGCAAGCCCGCCAGCGCCGGAAAGGTCAGCAGCGTATCGCCTAGCGCGCCAGGGCGAAAGACGATGATCTTCTCCATCGGCGTTTCCTCCAGTCACTGGCATGACGGTGTCCATCTTCAGTAGTATATTCAATAGAGAGAGCCGCCTGGAGAAAGGGAAGAGTGATGAGTGAGAAGACACCCCCCGACGCCGGACAAGCCCCGGCGTCCGGGAAGCATACGCCGCAGAGACCGAAAACACGGCTTCAGAAGTGGGCCGATCTGGTGGACGATCAAATCCGCGAGGCCCAGGAACGCGGCGACTTCAACAATCTGCCCGGCGCGGGCAAGCCGCTCAACCTGGATGAGAACCCTTACGCGGGTGATCGCGCGCTGGCCTTTCACCTGCTCCAGCAGAATCATCTCTTGCCCCACGAACTTGACATCGGGCAGGAGGTCGAAGGCGAACTGGCGCAGGCAGCAAAGCTGCTGGCCGAACTGCGCAGGCAGCGCGATTGGCTGCTCAGCCAGCATGGCCCTGGCAGAGAGCGGGCACTCAAAGCCTATGCGCGGCTGCGCGAGGAATACGCCGCGCGCTATGAGGCGGCGCTGCGCCAGGCGCGCAGCAAGATGCTGACGCTGAATATCATCGCGCCCTCTACGCTGCACCGCCCGCTGATCGATGTGGAGACGCAGATGCGCGCCTTCCAGAAAGAGTTCCCGCCAGTAGCATAGTTTCAGAAGGGACGAACGACGATGTTCACGCTCGATGATGAGCAGCGCGAGATTCAAGCGTTGGTCCGGCGTTTCGCGCAGAACGAAGTGGCGCCGCGCGCCGAAGAGTGGGACGAGCGCGCCCATTTTCCCCGCGAGCTTTTCCCCAAGATGGCCGATCTGGGCCTGGCCGGGATGCTTGTGCCGGAGGAGGTCGGCGGCGCGAACCTGGGCCGGTTGATGGCCGCCGTTGTCTTTGAGCAACTGGCGGGCGCCGACCTGGCGACGGCGGTCTGGCTTTCGGTGCATAACATGGTCACGAGCCTGATCTATCGCTATGGCAATGAGGAGCAGCATAGACGCTGGGTGGCGCCGATGGCGGCGGGCAAGCTGCTGGGCGCGTTCTCGCTCAGCGAAGCTGGCTCCGGCTCCGACGCCGCCGCGCTGACGACCAGCGCCCGGCGCGAGGGCGAGAGCTATATCGTCAACGGCACCAAACTGTGGGTCACAAGTGCTGGAGTGGCCGACCTCTATGCCGTGATGGTCAAGACTGACCCGGCGGCGGGCGCGCGCGGCATCACCTGCCTGATCGTCGAAAAGGATACGCCGGGCTTCAGCGTCGGCAAGCTGGAGCGCAAGATGGGGCTGCACTCCTCGCCCACTGGCGAACTGATCTTTGAGAACTGCCACGTGCCCGTCGTCAACCGGCTGGGCCAGGACGGCCAGGGCTTCAAGATCGCGCTTTCGTCGCTGGATGGCGGGCGCATCAATATCGGCGCCTCGGCCACCGGACTGGCGGGCGCGGCGTTGGAGGTCGCCACGCGCTACGCCCAGGAGCGCAGACAATTTGGCCGGGCGATTGGCGCGTTTCAAGGCGTGCAGTTCCTGCTGGCCGACATGGCGATGAAGGTCGAGGCGGCGCGGTTGATGGTTTATCAGGCCGGGGCCAGGGCCGACGCGGGCGATCCCGCGCTCACGCTGTATGCCGCGATGGCAAAGTGCTTCGCCACCGACGCGGCCATGCAGGTGGCAACCGACGCCGTGCAGGTGCTGGGCGGCGCGGGCTATGTGCGTGACTGGCCTGTTGAACGCTACATGCGCGATGTCAAGGCGACGCAAATCTTCGAGGGGTCCAATCAGATTCAGCGCGTGGTGATCGCCCGGCAGTTGCTCGGCCAGATCGCCACCGAAGGCATGCGCTAGCAACACGGCGATTAATGAGGGAGCATGACAGCACGCTACCTGGGCAGCCAGAATCCAGAGGAGATCGCCCGGCTGGAGGCACAGCAGTCCGGCGTGGAGGACGCGCTGCGCCGGGCGCTGGCGCGCTGTGCCTTGCCGCCCAGGGCGCGCGTGCTAGAGCCTGGCTGCGGCACGGGCATCCTCACCTGCGCGCTGGCTGCGGCCCTGCCGGACGCGCAGATCACCGCGATTGATCTGGACGAGCGCCTGCTGGCCGAGGCGCGCAGGCGCTGCCCAGAGGCGCGCATTCGGTTCGAGCGCCAGGATGCCGCCGCGCTGCCCTATCCGGCGCGGGCATTCGATCTGGCGCTCTGCCGCTACGTCCTCATGCACCAGGAGTCGCCAATGGCCGTCGTCGGCGAGATGCACCGCGTCGTCGCCCTGGGCGGCTATGCCATTGCTTTTGAGCCAGATTGGGGCGCGCGGGCGGTCTATCCGCCCAACGCGGGCGAGGCGCGGTTGATCGAACTTGCCGGCGCGGCGCGGCGCTATGGCTGGCCGGATGTGCTGATCGGGCGCAAGCTCTTCGCCCTCTTCCGCCAGGCGGGCTTTTTGCCGGTACACATGCTGGCCTCGGCCACCTGCCAGACGGCAGACGACGTGCAGGCCGCAGCGGCGCCAGGCTCCGCGATAGACAATCTGGCGCAACTGATGCAGCCAGGCCGGAGCTTCTTTCTGGAACATCACTTGATCACAGCAGAAGACTTCGACGCGGCGCTGCTTCAGATGAAGCAACTGCCGCGTGACCGCGATTATCTGCTCGCCAGCATGGAGTTCACCGCCATCGGCGAAAAAAGCGCGCCGCCGCTGACGGGCGAATAGTCACGCCCGACGCCAGAACAGGCCGGAACGCGCAGCGCGTTCCGGCCTGTTCTGGCAATTGGCTTGCTCCAGGCGTCCTGGCCTGAAAGGATTGGACTCGTTCAGAGTACGTATCCCGTAATGGTATAGATCGACGAACCCTGGCTTGTCACCACCCAGAGCGTCTGCTGACCAGAGCTTGCCGAGGTCACGAGCGCGTACTGGAAGTTTCCAGAGATGCTCGGTCCCACCTGCTGCCAGGCAGCCGCGCCAGCCTTCCAGCTATAGAACTGGTTGTTCACCAGGAACAGCACCGAACCATCGCTCAGCACCCCCTGTGGCTGGCCGGGGTTGCGCTTCTGGTCCGGGTAGCCCTGCGTGGGCGCGGCGTGCCAGGTCTTGCCACCATCGGCGCTCACCTGAAGATCGGTTGGCGCGCCACCACAGATACCCGAAGCGGGACTGAAAGAGATGTAAGCGCCGCTGGGGCAACTGCCCGACCCCGTGTTCAGATAGAGCAGCGGCTGCGCTGCATTACCACTGCTCACCACCGCCATCCCAATGGGCACATCATTTTTGAGTTGTGTAACCTGCGCCCAATGCGCCCCGGCATCATCGCTGCGCCAGAGGGTCAGTGGTTTCCCCGCACAGCTAGAGGTAGAAGACAACAGCGCAAACACGGTTGAACCAGTCGGGGCAGGCGCCGCGTCGCAGAGCGAGTCAGTGGTCAAGGGCAAGCCGTTATCCATGACCTGCCAGGTGACACCGCCATCGTCGCTGGTCACGATCTGGGGGCTAGTCGACGTGCCAGAGCCATATGGGTTAGAAACCCAGGGTCCCAGCGCCGAGTACAGGCGCGTATCCTGCACCTGGAGCGAGTAGACGCCGCTCCGCGAATCCACCCAAAAGCCGATGCCGAAACCACCCAGAACATCGTTCGACGGGAAGTGCAGTTGGGTCCAATGCGCGCCGCCATCCTGGCTGAGATATTGAAGGCCGCACACGTTGTTACCGGAAGAGAGCGTGCTGTAACTGCCCGCCCCCTGCCTGGGCATGCAGGTGTTATTCACAAGCGTGCCACCCAGGGACACGAAGACCTTTTGCGCATCCAACGGACTGACAAAGATGGTCGGCTGCGGGCCATTGCTCTGCGCGGGCAGAGCGAAGTTGTGCCAGCTTGCGCCGCCATCCGCGCTGCGCTGGAGGACCAACTGCACCGCTGATCCGCTGGCTAGCATCATTCGATAAACGATCTGCGGATTGCTCGGCGCGATGACGGGAAGGCGATAGCTCAGGTCCGGCTGCGGCGTCGCGGCTGGTGTTGGGGGAATGGTAGGCGTCGCCGTTGTTGACGACCCGGTGATGGTGTGGCCGCGCCCCAAACCAAAGCCCTGGAATAAGACAATAAACAACGCAACGACAGCCGCAATGGCTACCGCCGCTGTAATCGTTTTCATACGTCCCTGAAACACAGAAGAATCTCCTTCCATTCTATTGACCAGCCTCAGCCTGCTGTGGCGCTCGCTGGCCGCAGCAGGAAGCCGGGGCATCTGCTCTTGACCCGTCAGGGTCTTCAGGCGCTGTTCAAGGCGCTCGGTAGATGGCAACCCTGCGCGCCATCTGGCTCCATCCGACAGCAGGCGCCGTTGCAGCGCTTCATATTCTGGCCCCAACGGCTCCATCTGGTTGGGCTGTTCCCGTTCGTCAGCCATGTTACAAATCTCCCTTCCTATCCTGGAAGGAGGGCAGGTCTCCTGATGCGCCCAGATACTCGCGGAGTAAAGACAGCGCCCGCCGCAGGCGGGTACGCACGGTGGCAGGCGGAATGTCAAGCGCCGCCCCCACCTCGGTAGCGTCCATGCCAGCGTAGTAGCGCAGTGCCACCACGACGCGATACGCTGGCTCCAGACGGTTCACGGCTGCGCGCAAATCGAGCGCCGCCGCGTGATCGCTCGCGCCGGGGTCGCCGCCGATGGTGGCAATCAGATCGGCGGCCTCGCTGACATCGAGCGGTTCCATCAGGCGTCGGTTGGTGCCAAAGCGTCCTCGCTGCCAATCCCGGCAGACATTGACCGTAATGCGCAAGACCCAGGGGCGGAAGGCAGATACATCGCGCAGGCGCGGCCAGGCTTGCCAGGCTCGCACGAGCGCTTCCTGTGCAGCGTCTTCGGCATCGGCCACTCCCACGAGCGCCGCCGCGACCCGCAGCATCGTCGGCATGTGCAGCGGCGCCAGGGCCGCAAAATCAGCGCAATCGCTCAGATTGCTCATTGGTTGCACACTCGACTGTCGGATATACACGCGCGCCACCACCTTTCCATCCAGGCTCCTTCTTGAACGCTTCTCAGCCACCGGGTGGATGTCATCCATAGGACAAGACGAAGCGAAACTGGCAAAGTGTTTGCAAACCGCGCGATCTGCGCAAAAAGACGCCCTCATTCCGCGCCGTTGGTACTATTGGGCCAGTCAGGCGGCAGATGAAGCAGCCTTCCAACGGGCACAGGCGCGACGCTCAGATGGCGCTAGCAGCCGCTCTGGAGTCAGCGTCGGCAAAGTTCTTGCGGTGGGAGGGTAACGGGCATCGGCAGGGGATTGCAAAAACCTGCCAAGCGTGATACAATCCTGATTGTACCTGAGCCGGGGTAGACCACTTGACGGAATATGTTCAGCGCGGAGGTGAGCAATGGCTCTCGATGATTATTTGGAAGCCGAAGTAGGCGTGGCTGTCGCCGCAACAGCGGCGCTTTTTTCGCCCAAAGTGCGCCATCTGTTGCGCCAGGGCACCGTGTATGGCGTGGCGGGCGCGTTGATGGTGGGCGACGCCGTGACCGAATTAGCCAAAGGCGTTGGGCGCGGCGCGCAGCAGGCTGCTGCTTCGGCCAGACAGGCTAGCCAGGCAACAGCGACTTCAGCGAAACAGGCGCCCGCGGCAGCTTCCGCCAAACAAAGCCAGGCGGCAAATGTGCCCATCGCGCAAGCCGGGCCAAACACAACGGCGGCGGCCAATCGCACCGACGAGGATGCCCTGGCCGCCGCGGCGCGCACGGTGCAAGACCCTGCCGCTGGCGCGCTGCACCACTCGCAGGAGTCTCATCAGAAGGCCAAAAAAGGCTAGGGAGGGGATTCCAGATGAGCGATGCTCCCAAGAGCAACCTGAACGGCAAAACAGCGAACGATGCAGCAGTGGCGCGCGCCGAAGAACTGGTTGATCGCCTGGGCGAGCGGCTGGGCCGTTTCTTTGGCGCCAGCGGACATCAGCTTCGCAAAGCGACGGCGCGCGCCCGTGAGGAAGCAGAAGACATCTGGGCCGAAGCGCAGGCCATCCGGCGCCGCGAGCATTGATCGTGCGAGGATAGCAGCCGAGGCAGCCCATGAGCGCAGTTCTTGCGGAAGAACCCCGCCTGATTCATAGCATGCCAGGCCGGATACGGGTGCAGTTGCCCGGATGGTCGGGGCAGGCAAAGCAGCAGATAGAAACGCGGCTACGCCAGATGCCAGGCGTGCAGCGTGTCCAGGCCAATCCACTGACGAGCAACGCGCTGATCCAGTTTGACGCGGAGGCGACGAACCAGGAGGCGATCCTGGCGGCGCTGCGCGCGCTCGACGTAGATATGGCTCCCAACGAGGCCGCGAGCGCGGCCAGTGAGGGCACGCAAGCCGCGCCCTCGTCTCCGCATGTGCCCTACGCCCCGCGTGTCATGCACGAGCGCCAGGGAGAGAAACGGCGCGCGCGCATCGCCATGCGTGGGCTGGACCGCGATCCGAACCTGGCGCGCCGCGTCGTTGAGCGCCTGGAACAGCGGCCCGGCGTACACGCCCACGCGAGTCCTCTCACCGGGCGGGTATTGGTTGAGTTCACCGAGCATGAAGTAGACCTGGAAGATCTGATCTCCGAGATCTGCGGGATGGAACTCCCCGACCTTCCCGGTGAAATCAACCCGGAGCATCCGCTTGATCCGGCCCCGCTCTACCAGAGCGCCAGCCGCACGATTGGCGCGGGCCTGGGCCTGGCGATTCTGGCGACGCGGCGCGCCTTCGGCATTCAGGAGCCAGTGATTCCTGGTTTTGGCACGGCCAGCGTCGTCATCGGCCTGCTGCAAGGCATCCCTTTCGTGCGCAATGGTTTGCGCCAACTGCTGGGGCGGAACGTGGCCGATCTGGCACTGAGCGCGCCGGGCATCCTCAGCCTGACGCTCTCCAGCAATCCGCTGGGGCTGGCGCTGACGGCTTCCGAAGCCGTGCGCATCCTCACCGAGGTCATGCAGCGCCGCTCCTCCTGGCGACAACATGAGGAGCGCCTGCGTCACGCCCCCTCGGCGCGGCCAGGCGCGCACATCCGGCTAGAAGCTGGCGAGCGCGCGCCGCAGGCGGCCAAAGTCCTTGAAGGGACGGGCACAGCTATCGGGCGCGATGGCCTGCCAGCGCCAGCCGCGCCGG
>JBJKSJ010000132.1:0-10454 GCA_046704085.1 Ktedonobacterales bacterium
CGGCCAACCGCGCATCACGGTTCTGGGTCACCCACCCAGAGGGGAATAAGTCTTAAGCCGGCAAACACACCCACTTGGGGGTCCGGTTGGGTTTGTTACGGAAGGCCACCGACATTTTTGTCTAAAAAGCTCTATGGCAAGAGGTTAAGACAGAATGCAGGCTCATGCTAAAATCTGGAATGGCAGCGGTATACCTCTCTTGCAGGGGCGAGCTATGATTGTAGTAGCATATCCGCAAGCTCTACCCCTCGGCCTCCCACTAATCCTCATCTGACTCGACCATCCAGGGGCCATCTGAGGGGGCCGAACCCGCGCGGCAGAACGCCTATGTGAAGGCGTGCTAGCGGGAATCAAAGAGAGGACGATCATGCAACGTAGCGACTGGCGCCTGCCTGGCAAGAGTGTGCTGGTTACGGGGGCGGCTGGAGGGATTGGCGCCGCGACGGCCCGGCTCCTCGCGGCGCGGCAGGCGTACCTGTCGTTAGTGGATGTGCGCGGCGGCGCCCTGCACCAGCTCGCCAGCGAACTGGGGGAAGATACGTTGTGCCAGGAGGCTGACATCACGCAGCGCGAAGCGCTCGATGCCGCTGTAGCCGCAACACTAGATCGCTTTGGTCGGATTGATGTGGCGCTGGTGAACGCCGGAGTGGTAACTATAGGCTCGGTCGAGCGGGTTGATCCTCAAGCCTTCGAGCGGGTCATCAATGTAAACCTGCTAGGGACGTGGCATACCGTCCGCGCCGTCCTGCCACATGTGATCGCTGCCCAGGGCTATATCTTATGCGTATCCTCGCTTTCTGGAACGATCCAGGGACCGCTCCAGGCTTCCTATAACGCCAGCAAGGCAGGCATCCATGCGTTCGCCAATACCCTGCGGCTGGAAGTCCAGGGCCTCGGAGTGGACATAGGCACAGCCCACATCCTCTACACCGCTACAGAGACTGGCAGAGGCGCGGTGGAACATCCCTTGATACGTGGACTGCCAGGACTGACGGTAGGCAAGCCACAGCCAGTGGAGAAGACCGCCGCCCTGCTGGTGCATGGCATCGAGCGCCGCTCCCGCACGGTCGCCACTCCTGCGGCACGGCTGGCCCTACTCCTACCCAGCATCTCCCAGCTTGCAGTGGAGGGGCTGGCGCGGCGGCACGGCTGGGCCGTAGCCATCCGCAAGATGGAACAAGCAGATGAGAGAAAGGATAGTTGCAATACCTAATTTCTGAGCAGGTGAACGAGATGGAAATCACCTATCGCGTCAATGCCCCCGTCACCACTGAAGCGGTGATTGACCTCTTTCGCGCCTCTGGCATCCGGAGGCCTGTCGATCAGCCGGAGCGCATTGGGCGCATGCTGCAACACGCCAACCTGACCATCACCGCCTGGGATGGAGAAAAACTGGTCGGCATCGCCCGCGCCCTCACCGACTTCAGCTTCTGCTGCTATCTCTCCGACCTCGCGGTTGATAGCGCCTATCAAAGAGGCGGCATCGGCAAAGAACTGGTCCGCCGCGTTCAGGCAGCCATTGGCGATGAATCCATGCTCCTATTGCTTGCTGCGCCGGAGGCGATGGCATACTATCCGCACATTGGTTTCCAGAAAGTAGACCGCGCCTGGGAAATTCGCCGCAAAAAATGACACTCCCATCTCCCCTCAGGAACCTTGGGAAAACGACACAATGCCGATAGCCCGTCCAGGGTGTCCAGGTGGGGAAACGTGGGCAACGAAGGAAAAAGAGGGGCGCCCGATCCAGGTGGGAAACTTGGGAAACTTGGGAAACTTGAGAAGGGGGCTATGATGGAGCTTCGCGGAGCAGTCGTCGCTATCACCGGAGCCAGCAAAGGTATTGGCCGCGAGACCGCCCTGGCCTTTGCGCGTGCGGGCGCGCATATCGTTGGCGGCGCGCGTGATCTGACCGCGCTGGCCGAGGTCCAGGCCGCCGCCCACGCCGCTGGCGCGCCCGGCATACTCATGCTTCCGCTCGACGTTCGCCAGGCAACGTCCTGTCAGCATTTTATCGATCAGGCCATCGAAACCTTCGGGCAGCTTGACATCCTCGTCAACAACGCGGGCCTCGGCTACTACGGTCCCGTTGCCGAAACCACCGACGCGCAATGGGACGCCACCATGCGCACCAACGTCGATGGCGTCTTTTACTGCACACGCGCGGCCCTTCAGCCCATGCTGGCGCGCGGCTCCGGGCACATCATCATGCTCTCCTCCGGCTTGGGCAAACAGGCCCGCGCCAACCAGGCCGCCTACTGCGCCGCAAAGTTCGCCATTCAGGGCTTCGCCGAAGCCTTGCGCCAGGAAGTGCAGCCGCGTGGTCTGCGTGTGACTATCATTGCGCCAGGCTTTGTTGACACCGACTTCCGCGCCACGCACCTCAACCGCCCGAACGTGCCCTCCAAAGAGCGCATGCTCACCGCCCGCGATGTCGCCGAGGCTATCGTCTGGGCAGTTCAGGCGCCCCCAACCGCCCTCCCCGCAGAAATCGTCCTCGTGCCCGGAAGATAAACAGCCTCTCCTGATAGTCCTCAACAATATATCAAGAATCCCTCAAGAATTCCTCAACTCAGCCAGAAAGGGTTGACAGGCATATTTTTCCCAGGTAATATATCAACGGTGATTTATATGGGGTTTATTTATATAGGATTGATTGATACAAGTACGGAAAACCCCATATGGCAACCAGAGAGAGGCGCAGGGTCCACAATGAGCGAATGGCTGGAAGTCAGCGAGTTGAAGACCATGCTGCGGGCATTGGCCGATGTGGCCCGCCTTAACATCGTGCATCATCTGGCTGGGCACGGCGAGGTCACTGTCACCGAGATTTGCCAGTCGCTGGATATTAGCCAGCCATTGGTTTCCTGGCATCTGGCGATGCTGCGCCGCGCAGGACTGGTGCGCCAACGGCGGCTGGGTCGCCAGGTCTATTGCTCATTGGACGTGGCGCGCTTCCAACGCTGCCAGCAATGGCTGGCCTCGCTGGCTGAACCAGGCGCCAACGAGCCAGGCTCTCAAAGCCTTGAATTACACGGAGAACGCGTGCATCCGAACAGCGTGTAGGTAACACGCACAAGCAGGAAACTTCTGGGTTCATGGTGAACCTAGCGGGAGTGCGGGGGATTCACCGCAACCAAGTCTGTGTGAACACAATCAGGAAAGCAGGAGACGCAAAGCCTTGAGCAAGAACGGGAAAGTGAAAGCAGCCATCATCGGTGTAGGGAACTGCGCCTCATCGCTGGTGCAGGGGGTTCACTACTACCAGAACGCGCAGGAGGACCAGTTTATCCCCGGCTTGATGCACGTCAATCTGGGTGGCTATCACATCCGCGACATCGAGTTTGTCGCCGCCTTTGATATTGACCAGGAGAAGGTCGGCAAAGATCTGAGCGAGGCCATCTACTCTGGACAAAACAACACCTACAAATTTGCCGATGTGCCCAAACTCGGCGTAAAAGTCAATCGGGGCATGACGCACGACGGCCTGGGCAAATATCTCTCCCAGGTCATCACCAAGGCGCCTGGCCCCACTGCCGACATCGTCAAGATTCTCAAAGACACCGGGGCAGACGTGGTCATCAACTATCTGCCGGTTGGCAGCGAGACCGCCACCAAATGGTACGTCGAGCAGGTCTTGCAGGCCGGATGTGGTTTTGTCAACTGCATCCCCGTCTTCATTGCACGCGAAGCCTACTGGCGCAGCCGCTTCGAGGAAGCTAAACTGCCTATCGTTGGCGACGACATCAAGAGCCAGGTCGGCGCCACCATCGTCCATCGCATGCTCACCCGCCTCTTCCGCGAGCGCGGCGTGCGCCTGGAGCGCACCAGCCAGCTCAACGTCGGCGGCAATACCGACTTCCTCAACATGCTGGAGCGCGAGCGCCTGGAATCCAAGAAAATCTCCAAGACCAACGCCGTCACCAGCCAGCTTGAATATGACCTCGGCGCCGAGAACGTCCACATCGGCCCCAGCGACTACGTTGCCTGGCTGACCGACCGCAAGTGGGCCTACATCCGCCTGGAGGGGCGCACCTTTGGCGACGTGCCCCTCAATGTCGAACTCAAGCTCGAAGTCTGGGATTCCCCTAACTCCGCCGGGGTCGTCATCGACGCCCTGCGCTGCGCGAAGCTGGCGAAAGATCGTGGCATTGGCGGAGCCTTGCTCGGCCCGTCCGGCTACTTTATGAAATCCCCGCCCATTCAATACCACGATGAAGAGGCGCGCCAGATGACCGAAGAGTTCATCACCGAACATAGCCGCACCGAGCAAGAGGTGAAGAGCAACGGCAAGCATGAACTTGAGCCAGAGGTCGTTCACGACCTGCCCAAGCATGGATAACTAATCAGGAGAGGAGAGCGCGATGAACGGCTTCACCTCCCTCCCCTCTCCTGCCTATGTGTCCCCTCGCGCCCGTCATCCGTTGTAGAGGCAGAGGGAGTTGCAGGTCTGTCTTTTCATCTGGAAAGTAGCGCGTGCATGATCTACTGGCTGCTCCGCAGCGCAACCTGGCTGGTTCGCTGGATACCCAACACACCAAGCCAGACTATCGCCGGGCTGCTCTGCGAGGCAGTCTACTGGCTCTGGCCGGAAAAACGGCGCCATACCATCAAGAACATGGCTCATGTCCTGGGGCGGCCCACCACTGATCGCCAGGTGCGGCAGGCAGCGCGGCGCTCCTGGCGCAATTATGGGCGCTATCTGGTCGATTTTTTCAATTTTCCCAATAGCACGGGCGCGCAAATCCTGGCGCGCCAGATCGATGTCTCACCTGCCGAGGGTGGCTGGCCGCAGTTTATCAAAGAAGGCATGGCGCGGGGCAAAGGGATGATCATCGCTACCCTTCACTTCGGCAACTGGGATGTGGCCGGAGCGGTCCTTGCGGCGCGGGTGCCAATGGCGGCCATTGCCGAGACCTTCAAAGACCCGCGCGTGAACACCCTGGTCCAGGGGCAGCGCGCTGAAAAGGGCATTCGCGTCATCCCAATGGAGGGCGCAGGCGCGCGCAAAGTGCTGCAAGCCCTTAAAAACAATGAGGCAGTGGCAATTGTCGCCGACCGGCCCATGACCGCCAAAGAGGGCGTGCCCGTCACCTTCTTTGGCTGCAAAACCTATGTCCCTGGCGGGCCAGCCGCGCTGGCCCTCAAAGTGGGCGCGACGATTTTACCTGGCTTCGCCTGGTATAATGAAGAAATGCCTGGCGCCTTCTACACCAAGATAGATCATCCCATCATTGCGGAACCAGTGGCGGGGAAAAGCACCGAAGAGCGGGTGATCGAATTGACACAGCAGATCTATAATGCCTATGAAGCCATGATCCGCCGCGCCCCGGCGCAGTGGTATATGTTCCGCCCATTCTGGCCGGAGGAGATTTCAGGATGAAATATTGGCTCTTTCGGCTTGGCCTCATCCTCATCCCGCGCCTCCCGCAGCGGCTGGCGCAGCGTATCGCCCTGGCAATCGGCGCGCTGCTCTGGGCGCTTTTGCCGGGATCGCGCCGACAGGTGACGGCCAACCTGCGCCATGTGCCGCGCCTGGCAGCCAATCCCCTGGAACTGCGCCGCGCTGTGCGTGGTGTCTTTGGCGCCAGCATCTTGAACTACGTCGATTTCTTTCGCCAGCACCGCATCACTCCGGCTGAATTGAACCAGTATTGGAACGTGGTTGGGCTGGAGCAGTTGGATGCCGCGCTGGCGCAGGGGCACGGCTGCATCTTGATCAGCGGCCACCTGGGAAACTTCGACTATGCCATGCGCCATTTCGCCAATCTGGGCTATCCACTCACCGTCACCCAGGAACACCTGAAGCCGGAGCGCCTGCACCAACTCGTGGCCCAGGTCCGCGCTATCTCAGGGGTGCGCTGGGCACCAGTGGATTCGCCCAGCGGGCTGCGCGAACTCTTTGGAGCCTTGCGCCGCAATGAAGTCGTCATTATGCCAGCAGACCGCGATATTCAAGGACGCGGAGAACTCGTTTCCTTGTTTGGCGCGCCCGCGCGTCTGCCCCTTGGCGGCGTGCAGTTGGCCCAACGTACCGGCGCGGCCCTCCTGGGCGTCTTCCCACATCGGCAAGGATTGGCGCACGGACACGGCGAAGTCGTACCCCTACCCGAACTGACCCCAGAAGAGCGCGCCGCTGAGCCAGACCCGCTCCGACAAGACCTGCGCCGCGTGGCGAAACTGCTAGAACAGCAGATCGAGCGCAATCCAGAGCAATGGGTGGTCTTCGCGCCCATTTGGGCCGAGACACCTGATGCCCTCGCTGCCAGGCAGCCAGAAGACGGCCACAAGCAAACCCAACAGCAAGGAGCAATGCCCGTTCATTAACACGCGTATGCTCTTTTATAAACTGTTCTTGACAGAATCTTAACTTTCGCCTGATGACACAACATCAATCAGCGCATACAATGAGGGGAGCCAGATACTCATCCGAATTTCGGTGAGCGAGAGAGGCATGATGACCATCAGACCACACGCAACACAACCAGTAGGACGGACACCACCCAAAGCGATGCCAGCACAGACCGCGCCAAAGCGCGGCGCGCCTGGCAAAGCGCGCAGACAAACCGCCGGGGGGAAACCAGCGCAGTTGCCAACTATTACCCCGCTTGGCCGGGCGGACCTGCATATGCACAGCCGCTACAGCGATGGGCTGGGATCAATCCAGGAGATTCTTTCCTTCGTCACCCAGCGCGGCGAACTGGATGTCATTGCAATCACCGACCACGACACCATTGAGGGCGCCCTGCGCGCGCGCGAGCTTGCCCAGAAGCAAGACGCCCAGTTTGAGGTCATTGTCGGCGAAGAGGTCAGCACCCGCGCGGGCCACCTCCTCACCCTCTTCATCGAGCGGCGCATCCCACCCGGCTTGAGTGTGGAACGCAGCATTGAACTGGCCCATGAGCAAGGTGGCCTGGCAATCATTGCCCATCCCTTCAACCGCGTCTTTCGCCATAGCATTCAGCTTGAAGTCGTAGATCGG
This sequence comes from Ktedonobacterales bacterium, assembly GCA_046704085.1. Taxonomy (GTDB): domain Bacteria; phylum Chloroflexota; class Ktedonobacteria; order Ktedonobacterales; family DATBGS01; genus DATBHW01. The sequence continues at coordinate 6,980 of JBJKSJ010000132.1, forward strand.
CTGCGGCGCGCGCCGCTGGAAGCCAGACCAGATGGCATTGAAACGCTCAATGGCAGCTTTGCAGGCATTGGCTCCTCGCATCTGGCAAGGACACGCAACCGACAACGCTATGGCTGGCCGGAAACCGGGAGCAGCGATGCGCACACCATCACCGCCATTGGCTGCGCGTTCACATGGTTCGAGGGAACCACCGCTGCCAATCTCCGCGCAGCCCTCCTGAACGGCGCCACCATCCCAGGAGGACATTTCTGGCAAACCGCCGATTACTGGCACCTCGCCAGTTATTGGGCGCGCAATGGGCGCCCAGGGCGCCCAACACACATCGAACGCCTGCGCCAGATTGGGCAATCAGAACGCCTGGCGTCACTTCGGCAGTTCAGCCAGGTGGCTCGGCGCCCCCTGATGGCCCGCCTGAGCCACCAGCACGCAGAAAGGATGGCGCCGAGGTTGACAAACCAGCTTGAGCAGGACGCTCAGAACCGCCCACAATAGAAACGGGGCACTCGCTTTTGATACCGTTCGGTTGTAGAGTTGTACATGAGGAGTGGGCAACCAGGCGATGTCACACTGGCATCGCATGGACCCAGCAAATACCGTGAAAATAGGCTTTGTCTCACCCTACGATTGGAGCTATCACGGAGGGGTCCGCAGCCATATCACCCATCTAGCTGCCGAGCTAGAGCGGATGGGGCATACCACTGGCATCATTACCTCCGCCACCGGGGCTGAAGGCCGCCGCGCCGAACCCCACGTCACTAAACTTGGGTGGGCAGTGCCCATTCCCTGGAACGGTTCGATTGCGCGGATCGCCGTCTCCCCCCTGTTGGCACGCCAGACCAGGGAAGTGCTGGAGCGCGAGCAGTTCGATGTCATTCATCTGCATGAACCCCTTGCGCCTGCCTTGCCGCTCACCACCTTGCACGTCCTCAAAGGCTTAAACGTGGTCAGCGTTGGCACCTTCCACGCCTTTGCCCTGAACAAGCTCATCTCCATGCCACGCTTTTCGTATGCCTCCGGGCGCGTCTTTCTTCAACGCTACTTTCATCGCCTCAACGGACACATCGCCGTCTCGCCCTCCGCGTACCAATTCGCCAGCCATTATTTTCCTGGCAATTACGAAATTATCCCCAACGGCGTTGATCTGCATCGCTTCAGCGTGCAAGCCATGCCGCTGCCCCAATTTGCTGACGGAAAGCTCAATATCTTCTATCTGGGCCGCATCGAGCCGCGCAAGGGGCTGAAATATTTGCTCCACGCGATCCCCCAGATTCGCGCCAGCCATCCCAATACCCGCTTCATCATCGGCAGTGATGGTCCCCAACGCGCCCAGTACGAGCAATTCGTGCGCCGCGAGGGCTGGCCTGATGTCATCTTTACTGGTCGCATCTCCGATGAAGAGCTTCCGCGCTATTATGCCAGTTGCGAACTCTATTGCGCCCCCAGCACCGGCAGCGAAAGTCAAGGTGTGGTATTATTGGAAGCGATGGCTTCAGGCAAACCAGTTATTGCCTCAAATATCGATGGCTACCGGGACGTCATCCATGACGGAGAGGATGGCATTCTGGTGTCGCCACGCGATAGTGAGGCACTGGCTGGGGCAATCTGCCGGTTGTTGGGAGACGCGACGGTGCGTGCATCAATGGGGGCAAGCGGGCGTGAACACGCCGGGGAGTTCTCCTGGCCGAACATCGCTCATCGCATCGTCGAGTATTATCAGGCGCTCATCGAGCAGCATATGCGCCTCAAAACCCAACAACACGATCTTTTTGCCCTCCGGTAAGCGCGCCAGACCATCGGGCTGCACCCAGAGGACAAAAAAGGAAAAGGAACTGGTATGATCGGAACCCGTGTACAGCAATTTATGCGCCGCCTGGTCGAGCAGGTTATGCGACCACTCGTGCGCACTGGCATCACCCCCAACATGCTGACACTGATTGGTTTGCTGCTTACCACCTTCACAGCGGGAGTCATCGCTTTCAACCATCTGCGCATCGGTGGTGTCCTGGTGCTTTGCTCTGGCATCTTCGACATGTTTGATGGAGCTATGGCCCGTGTGAGCCAGAAAAGCTCCAGGTTTGGCGCCTTTTTCGATTCAACCCTGGATCGCTATGCTGAAGGGATACTGCTGCTCGGCGTCATTATCTACGCCCAGCTTCACCTCCCGCAGCAGTACATCATCGGCTCCATCACCACCCAGAATCTGGTCGTCTGGCTGACCTATCTGGCGGCGCTCAGTTCGCTGATGATTAGCTACACGCGCGCGCGCGCAGAAGGGCTGGGTCTGGAATGCAAGATCGGTCTGCTGGCGCGACCTGAGCGAGTGATTCTCCTCGCAGCAGGGCTATTGATTGGCGGCCAGCCAGGGCTGCTCTGGACAATGCTGGTAATGGCTGTTCTCACCACCGTGACAGCCATCCAACGCATCGTCCACATCTGGTGGATTACCCGCCCCCCAAAGACCGACCAGGCCATAGCCACCGACACGGCTAAGACAGGCGCGGTAAAGAGTGGAGAGATGCCCTCCCACGCGTCAGACCGCGAGCAGCAGAAGAAACCGCTGCGCGCCCTGGCAAAGCGCCTGAAAACCGAACAGCCCATCAAAAGTTAAGATTGAATTCTGTAGCTCGTTTTCTTGGATTGATTGGAGTGTGTTGGGTAGCAAAACACCCCGCAAGTCGGCCAACGCCGTGAACGCCACAGCGCGCGGCAGGAGAGCGCCACTCGCGGTAGCTCCGCTGGATGCGTGGCCCTTCACCGGGCAAAGCGCGCCAACGGGAGAAATGTGACACCAGCGATAGCTCGCTGGGGCAGATGAGGATGCGCGCGGCAATCCCCCTCGGTGAATGGGGGCATGCGAGATGAGGCGGAGGAGCAGAAGCGGAAGGAAGCGGTAGCATAATAGCAGCAAGAATGATGCTTAAAAAGCGCCAGCAGAAGTATACGCCGCTCCTCTCTTAGCAGCATCGACTTTTTCCTCGGCTCGCTGCACCTGAGCAGCCTGGGGCAATACGCGGGCAAAGAGCGCTGTTTCCAGTTCGCGTGTCTCGCTGCCGGTCCTTTCCCGCCAGGGCGCATCGCCTCCACGCAGCATGCTGCTGCATGCTTCTCCCGCTGTACCCCAGGCGGTTGTCCAACGCGCCCGGCAGCGGATCATCTCTACTCAGAAGCAACACCAGAACAGGATGATTTTCATGGATTTAGAACATACGCAATTCTCATCTTCTCAGCCCGAATCAGGCGTACCCGATCAGCAGGACGCCGCAGATACAGCGCCGGGCCAGAACGCCCAACCGGAACAAACCGCCCAGGCAGAGGCTGCTCAGGCCGAGGCAACCGGCGCCAACCGACACCGCCGACGCCGCCCCTCGCGGGGTGGCGCTCGTCATAACCGTGCCAGCACAGAGGACCAGGCTGACGAAACGGCAGAGCCTGCCGAAGAAGCACCTGAAGCGACAGCACAGGGACAATCCCAGGG
>JBJKSJ010000133.1:0-12177 GCA_046704085.1 Ktedonobacterales bacterium
TGCTGAGCGCCTATTGTCAGGTTATCTCCCGCGAGGCTCTCCTCCAGGCGGCCTAACTGCGATAAACGCATTCTTTCTGAGGCCGCGTATCACCCCTATGTTCATTGCAGCAGGAAGACTTCTCATCTGGCGTCATGGAATGGCCGATGAGAAGGTGGTATATTCTCTATACGTATGCCACCGGGATGGCGCATGCTGCAACAGGTTTTGCAGCAGAGCCACCCTTCCCAAGCGAGATCAGCCCAGGAGGGAGAACCCTGGAACAATGCAGCTACAAAATGTCGAAGCACCGCTGATCTTGACCATCGATGCGGGTAGCTCATCCGTGCGCGTCATGCTCTATGATCGGGAAGGCCGCGCTATGCCAGGCATCGAAGGCCACGAACCATGCCAGTTACACACGACCGCCGAAGGCGCCGTTGAGGAAAGCGCAGATGAGATGATCGCCCGCATCGAGCGGTGCATCGACACGGCCTTACAGCAAGCGGGACCGCTCGCCAGCGCCATCGGAGCGGTGGCTTGTGATACGCTCGTCTCCAATATCCTGGCAATCGATAAAGACGGGCGTCCCCTCACCCCGCTGATTACCTATGCGGATACCCGTAATACTGCTGATTCGATTGCGCTCCGTCGACAATTGGACGAACGCGCCGTGCATGATCGCACTGGCTGCATGCTTCGCACCAGCTACTGGCCCGCGCGCCTGGCCTGGTTTCGCCGCACCCAGCCAGAGGTCTGGCGCGCTGCCGCCCGCTGGATCACCCTGGGCGAATTAATGGAGCAGCGCCTCTTTGGGCAGTGTCGCGTCAGCTACTCAGTGGCCTCATGGAGCGGCTTGCTTGACCGCAGGCGTCTTTTCTGGGATGCGCCGCTGCTCGCAGTGGTTGGTCTTACATACGACCATCTCTCCCCGCTCGTCGATGTCGCCCAACCGCTGCGTGGCCTCGCCGCGCCATACGCGGCGCGCTGGCCCTCGCTGCGCGCTGTGCCCTGGTTTCCAGCCATTGGCGACGGAGCCGCAGCAAACGTCGGCAGCGGCTGCATCGGCCATGAGCGCGTCGCTCTTACCATCGGAACCAGCGGCGCGATCCGCGTCATCCTGGATGCTGTGAATCAGATACCAGCCGGATTATGGGCCTATCGTGTGGACCGACGGCGCGCCTTGCTGGGCGGCGCCACGAGCGAAGGCGGCAATGTCTACGCCTGGATGCTGGAGACGCTGCAACTGGGGGAACGCAACGCTATCGAGCAGGCGTTAGAGCAGATGCAGCCCGACAGTCACGGGCTGACGGTGCTGCCTTTCCTGGCTGGCGAGCGCAGCCCTGGCTGGGCGGGTGATGTGAAAGCGACGATCAGCGGCCTTGGTCTCAGCACCACGCCGCTAGACATCCTGCGCGCCAGCCTGGAGGCCGTTGCCTATCGCTTCGCCTTGATTGCGCAGGCCATCAATAACGAGGCTGGCGCCAACCATCGCTTCATTGCCAGCGGAGGTGGCCTGCTCCACTCGTCAGCCTGGATGCAAATCTTTGCCGATGTACTGGGGCAGCCTGTCATTGCCTCGGCTGAGCCGGAGGCCACCAGCCGGGGCGTGGCCTTGCTGGCGCTGGAAACGATGGGCATCATCCCCAACATCCAGGCGCTTCCGGCTGCCGATGGAACCATCTACCAGCCAGACCAGGCTCGCCACGAACGCTATCAGGCGGCTATTGCCCGCCAGCAGCAACTCTATGACGCGCTGATCGCCCGCGAGCCAGAACATGACCTCTAGCGCCACTGTTACGGCAGTGGGCTGGCAGCCAGATTCGACAGGTTGGGACGGTTCAAGATATTATCTAGGTGCGCTAGCAGGTCGGCTGGCCCGGTATAGACCACAACCGCGCCCGCCTCAATCAGCGCCTTCTCCTCGATGCCGCCCGAAAGCACGCTGATGCATGGCAGCCTCAATTGGCTCGCCGCCGCCACATCATAGACCGTATCGCCAACCACCAGCGCGCTGGATGGCTTGCCCAACTTCTCCAGAGCTTTGGCAAAGACATCGCCCGCTGGCTTGGTCGCCGAGACATCCGCCGCCATCACGATCTCATCAACCATCTGGCGCCCGCCCAGCAACTTCAGGTAATGCTCACCCTCTTCCTCCTTGGCCGAAGAAGCCAGCGCAATTTTCACCCCACGCGCCCGCAGCGCCTTGAGCAAATCCACCGCGCCAGGCAGCAACTCGGCGTGATCGATCAGCCCTTTCTGGCCATACTCCTCGCTGTGGAACTGGCGCGCCTGCTCCACCTCTTCGCCCTCTTTTCTGCCCAGCAGCGCGGGCACAAGCTGATCGCTGCCCATCCCAATATGGTGCAGGATCGTATTGGTGTCGATCTGCCTGCCCACCCGCCGAAAAGCACGCTGCCACGCCAGCACATGCAGCAGGTTGTTATCGATCAACGTCCCATCAATATCCAGCAGCGCCGCTTCAATCATCGATTGCTCTCTTTCGGCGCTAGTGCACCTCTTGTTGGTCAACGATGACGGACCCATCTGCTCCGCGCCGGACATGCACCATCATCACCGATGCCTGCTCCGGTATCTCCAGATCGATAAACACGTCGTCTCCGCTGCGGTCGGCAATACGCCCCTGCACCTCCGTATCGGTATAGCGTCGTTGGCCCCAGGTGACAGCCGCCTGGATGGCCTCATCATCGGTTATGGTCTGTCTGTTATCGGCCATGTGTCAGTAACCCTCGATTCTCAATTTCGCTGAGTTCTTCATTGCTCAGGCGGAAATCCGCCGCGCCAATACTGTCCTCGACCTGATCGGGGCGTCGCGCGCCCACAATCGCGCCAGTCACCTCAGGCCGCCGCCAATAGCCCACGCGCCAAAGCCAATCGGCGTAATATACAAATCGCTCTTGCCAAGCTGTCGTGTATGCATCCTGATGGGGTATCTCCTTCATAGCTCACGTCACACATGTCTCTCTCTTTGCAAAGTTCGAACTAGGGCGCGACACGCGCATGGGTTTCATGGTTTATCTTCGTCTCAACGCGCAGGGGCACTGGCGCTCCAGGAATGTCAGCGCGCTTCCTGCCTGTGGGCACACGCTGACCGCTGACCCTCTCCCCAAGATCAGGTTCCTACCCTCTGAAGGAGAGTCTTAGACTCCCCCTCCAAACCATCCTCCAGCAAGAGGCGCCACCAGGCATTATAGGTTAGACTCTCCCAGGGAAGGCTGCGACCAGGCCAGGATAGTTCCTGCTGATGGCAGAAGTTTATCTCCAGCAGCCCGATCCCGACGGGAAATGTCGTCTTCCGTGCGGAGTTTACCAAGACACATGAGGAGCCAAAGTTTGTCGCCAATGGGACGCTGAGGCTGTTCATCAACAACCAGATAGTAGCCGAGGGGCCGATGCGCACCCAGCCGGGCTTTTTCTCGCTGACCGGGGAAGGGCTGGTGGTCGGGCGCGACAGTGGCGACGCGGTGAGCCGCGAGTACAGGCCGCCCTTTGAATTTGTCGGCGGCACGATCAAGCAGGTCACAGTGGACATAAGCGGACCACACATCACTAACAAGGAACTGGAGAGCCTTGCTACGCTGGCCCGCGAATAAGCCAGCAATCATCGAGCCTTGCGAACCAGGCGCGTCCGCTGGTGGCAAACGCGCCTGGTCCAACAGAAGAACGTCTGGCCCTGCTGGGGCCAGACGTTCTTCTATGAAGATCGGCGTCTGTTCGGCACGTGAACGAATTGCACCATCTGAAGAGACCATGACAACAAATTCATACCCAACTGGCTGTATGTGCCCACGCATCTTCGCGTGATAGTCAGGCAATATGGCGCGTCTATAGGGGCAGACACATATGTGTATCCGATCATGGAACGCGCCGACGCCCTGACCCCGGCCAGGCAGGCGGCTGCGCCCTCCATGATGCTGCCGGAGGGAGCGCACCGATGGCAAAGGAAGAATGGCTGCGTATGGCACACGACCCGACTGGCGAAGAGGCTGCGCGCGAACCACCAGAGGCGCCCTCATCATTGGCTGGCGAGGCATGCCAGGACGCAGGTGATGTATCGACTCTGGTAGAGCAGGCACGGGCTGGCGATCACGAAGCGTTTGAGGCGCTGGTCACACGCTTCCAAACGCCCGTGCGGCTCTACCTGGCGCACTTGATTGGTGATGAGGAACAGGCGCGCGATCTGACGCAAGATACCTTCTGGCAAGCATGGAATGGCCTGCCCAGCCTACGCGCTCCCATCCATTTTCGGGCCTGGCTTTTCCGCGTGGCAACCAATCGCGGACGCTCATGGCTGCGGCGCCGTCGGATTATCGGCTGGGTCTCCTTAGATTGGATCAGCAGCAAGAGCGATGAGGACAACCCCCGGCGCGAAAGCGCCGCCCTGGGCGCCGCGCTGCACGCGCCCGAAAGCGGCTTCGAGGAGCGCCTGGCAGAAACCGAAACCCTCCGTCAGGCGCTGCGTCAAGTTCCAGTGGAATATCGTTCCTGTTTGCTGCTGCACCTCAGCCTGGGATTCAGCGTGCCAGAGGTCGCTGAGCAACTGAGTCTGACCACCGGGGCCGTGCGCATGCGACTCTTCCGCGGGCTGGCGCTCTTGCGCAAGGCATATCAGCAACAGAGCGCGGGCGAAGAGGGCTGATGCGCGCTTGAGCCAGCGCCTACAGGGGTCTGAAGAGACAGAAAGCGAGGTCATTCATGTCCTCGACGACGTGTACACATAGCGATGAACTGCTCACTTTGGGGGCCATCAGACTGCTCTCAACAGCAGAAGAAGCGCAATTAGACGAACAAATCAACGCCTGCCCATCCTGCCGGGAACGCTTGCAGGAATATCGCGTGCTGGCAACGATAATGCCCCGGTTGACAGAGGAAGAAATGGCGCCTTCCCGCGCCATCGAGGGGACCACAGCGCCCCACCAGAACGGCAAAAAGCTGCATCTTCCTGGGTTCTTTGAGACAGGCGCGAAGAACGATGCAGCAGAGACCGACGATTTCTCTGGCCCTCAGCGGCCAGAGAACACGCGCCCGTTGCGCCGCCCTGCCAATCGTCGCCTCGTGGGCGTCCTCAGCGGCCTGGCAGCAGCCGTGCTGCTGGTCGGCGTGATCGGCGGCTTCTGGCTGCTGATGCTCAGTCGGGCGCCCAAAAGCGCGCACGGCCCAGGCATCCCGCAAGCGACCCAGCAGGTTATTACTGATAATCCCTGTAGCAACGAGGTAGCCAAGGGCGTCCAGGGCGGCGCACCTGCCTGCGGCCTCGTCGTCACCGATTACTCCACCACTCCTGAAACGCTGCTAGAGGTAGACCCAACGACTGGCAAATCGCTGCCCAGCCTGAAGCCGCTCGCGCTGCCCGCAGGAGTCGCGGAGACCGCCTCGCTCTCAGCCGATCAGCGTACGCTGGCGCTTGGCATCGTGCCTCAAGATGGGAGTACGCCCACCTACATACAAATCATCTGGCTGGATACCTGGCAATTGGGCGCAAAGCTGCAAGTCTCGCTCACTCAGAACGAGAGCCTTCAGAGCCTGTCAATCACTCCTGATGGAACAGGCATTTATGCGGTGATCTATACCTATACTCAAGCCGGCGGAGTTGGACAGGCAAGCCTGCGTTATTATGCGTATGATCGTGGGCATGATAAGCTGACAGCTCGCTGGAGCGCGCCGCTGCCCTTTGTGCCGGGCGATGATGGGTACAACAACAGTTCATCGTTTGCGCTCTCTGCCGATGGGCAAACAGCGTATCTCTTCAGCGCGGCGGTCAATCCCCCACAACTGGTCGCCTTGCAGTTGGGGGCCAATGGCATCCAGAGCCAGCGCACGCTTCGGCTCCCATCAATTGCCAGCGGCACGGAGCCGCCCTTCGATCCCAATGCCACCTACGTGCCAGGCGATCCCATCTACAGCGTCTATCACGCGGCGGTGATGTTTGCGCCACAGCAAAACAAACTCTATCTGGTTCACGCCGAGGCGAGCGATCCCAGCAAAGACGTGCTGGTCGTGATCCAACTCTCAGGAATCCAGATGACCCTGGGGCCAGACATCCCCGTCAAAGGTGCAGGCAACTTGCTCGCTGTAACAAACGGAGCAGCGTTCTCCAATGCCTTGTCAGCACCTTCCACTGGCGCAGCCCCGCAACTTACCATGCCAGCATCGAGCGGACCGCTGGCAATCCAGCCCCAGCTTGGATTGCGCCCATACAAGGGATCGCCGTTCAACGGGCGCGACGAGGAGGGCGCCGTTTCGCTTGATGGTCGCTGGATATACCTGAGCGGCACAAGCTACGCGCCGCAGTTCACAGGGAACTCCTGGAACGGCGAGCAAACCACAAACCTGGGGCTGCTGAAGATTGATACACAGACCGGCCAGGTCGTCGGCCAGTGGTTCAAGGATAACAGCTACTTCGAGCTGACCTTCGGCCCGGATGGAAGGAACCTGTATCTCTTTGGGCCGCCGCCAGAGATTGACACGACACTCTACACTACGCCATCAGAGCTTCTGACTTTTGACACCGAACAAGGAAAGGTGGTGAATGAGTTCTCAGGTATAGATAGTAGCTGGTTCGTGCTGCCGCTGCTGTAAGCAGCGGGCAGCCCAAATCCGCGTGCGCCACCAGGAACGGCCCGGCGAGACGCTGGGGGTACAGGCGAGCCGCCAGGGACGGCGGCATTCACGCATTCGTCGGCACGGAGGTCGGCGCTACACATGGCTCTTATGCCTTATCCTTAAAGGGAGAGGCCGGGTCATCGTTGAGCAATTGCATCAACCGGTCGGGCGGGTCCACACGCAGCGTCTTCGCGCTCTCCAGCACCTCCTGAAGTTCGTCGGGGTTCAGGTCAAGCTGGGGGTTCCAGCCATAGCGTTTCATGGCCACGCGCCCATCCGGCTCAAAGCTGACTCCATCTGCTTCCAGCAACTGACGCATGTGGTCGCGCGCGCCAAACGCCTTGCTGCCGGTCAATTCGCCATCCTTGCTAATCACTCGATGCGCGGGTACATCCAGATTAGCCGGGGTCGCGCTCATAATCCAGCCAACCACGCGCGCGCCACGCGGATAGCCCAGCGCCGCCGCCAGCCAGCCATAGGTCGTCACCCGACCTTTAGGGCACGCCCGCACCAGCGCGTAGACCTGCGCGCTGAGTTTGCCCGCTTCTTCTTTCATAATGGCCATCTCCCTCCTCCTTATCTATAGTGGCGGCGCAGTTCAGAGGCATACTTTTTTCCTATCGTATCTGCATGCTGCTTCAGCCAGTCGCTCAGCAGAGTGTGCCCCGTCGGCGGCTGCTGCGAGATGAGCAGATTCGCCATCAGCCCGGTGATCTCGTCGCGGGTCAGGACAACATCGCCCAGGAACAGGCTCATCACCTTGCTGATCGCCAGCATCAGCGTCGGGCTGATATACACAAACCTGACCTTGCGATGCAGCCTCTGGGCCACCAGGCGCACCAGATCATCAAAGCGATACGTCTCTGGCCCGACGGCATCCAGCAGCAGATCATCCTGCTGCGCGCCAACCTGCATCATCAAGTCGGCCAGGTCTTCCACATAGATCGGCTGAAGCTGATAATCGCCCGCGCCCATGACGGCAAAGAATGGAAAGCGCCGTACCAGCCAGGCGATATTGTTGATCAGTATCCCCTCATCGCCAAACAGCACCGTTGGCCGCAGAATCGCGTAAGACAGGCCGGATTCCATCAGCGTTCTCTCCAGACCAGCTTTGCCCTTGAAATAGGGCAGCGGCAAATCTTCGGAAGGGTTACTGATGCTGATATAGACGACCCGGCCCACGCCTGCCTCTTTGGCCGCCCGAAAGAGCAGCCTCGTGTTCTCAACGGCGCGCCCAAAAGTCATCTGCCCATGCGCAAAGCGAATCCAGTAGCTGATATAGAACGTGCTGGCCCCTTCGAGGCTCTTGACCAACGCGCCAAAATCATCGAAGTGATAGGGAAAGACTGTTACCTGTTCGCCAAAGGGATTGGGATTATTGGGATGCCCGGTGAGCGTGCGCACCTGCCTGCCCGCCGCCAGCAGGCGCTGCGTCAGATACTTGCCGGTGAAGCTGAACGCCCCGGTGACAACAGCGATCTCTGAACCATCCATTGACGCCCCTTCTAATCGACCAGCCGGACCAGCCCGGCATCGTGGAGATGGCAGATGTCGTTCATCCCCAGCAACACGCGCCTGCCATCCTTGACGCGCACAATGCTCACCGACGTATTGATCACCGGAAAGAAGAAATCGCGCTCCAGGCCAAGGGTCATAGCCAGATAGGCGTTAATCACGCCCCCATGCGAAAAAACGGCGAGCCGCTGCCCGGCATGGCGCTCAGCCAGGCCATCAATGGTCGCACGCACGCGGGCGCGAAAATCGCTGCTTGGCTCGCTGCCAGGGATCGACGACCAGTAGCCCGTGCGCGCCACTGTGCGCACAATCTCATCAAGCCGCGCGCGTAGGGCAGCAGAATACTCATCTGGCGATACGTCTTTTGGCAAGCCATTGCCAATCTGCCCCAGGCGAACCTCGCGGACCCCCGGCTCAAGCGCCACCTCCAGCCCGTGTACCTGCGCCAGCGCCTCGGCAGTTTCGCGCGCCCGGCGGTAGGGGCTGCTGTAGATCGCATCGAAAGGCATCGCGTGCAGACGCTTCGCCAGCGCCTCGGCCTGCTGCCGCCCCAGGCTGCTCAGCGGCTGGTCATCATACGTGCCGCCGGGCACAATCTCATCCCCGGCGGGTAAGGCATCGCCATGCCGAATCAGAAAGATTTCAGCCGCCCCATTCTTACGGCTCAAAAAGGGAAGTTCAATCGGCGTCTCAACGCTGCTCAAACTGTTTGGCTCCTTCAGATATGCGAACTCAGAGCATCACTCCGCCCTGGCAGATCGCCAGCGCGCGGCGCGCCAGAGCGGGGACGCCCTCGCGGAGCAAGGCAAAGAACGGATCATCAGTCGTTCCAGAAAGGTGGCGCTTATAGCTGCCCTCCAACAGAACCGCCAGCTTCCAGATCGCCAGCGCCTGATAGAAGGCCACATCTTTAATGCGCCGTCCCGTCTTCTCCGCGTAGCGTTCGGCAATTTCCTGGCGCGTGGGGAAACCTTCCGGCTCAGTGATGCGCCAGGAAGGCGAAGCAAACTCTAGCTCCGGGTCGCCCGCCTGCCGCCAGAACGAGAGCAGATAGCCCAGGTCGGCCAGTGGGTCGCCCAGCGTGGACATCTCCCAATCCAGAATGGCGGCCACGCGCACAGGGAGTTCGCTGGCAAACATCACGTTATCCATGCGGTAATCGCCATGCACAATCGTGGCCGGGGGCGACTCCGGCAGATGGTCTTTCAGCCACACGCTCACCTGATCCAGTTCTGGAATCTCACGGTTTCTGGCCCCGTCAAGCTGGCCCATCCAGCGGCGCACCTGGCGTTCCAGATAGCCCTCTGGCTTGCCAAAACACTCCAGGCCGACAGCGCGCCAGTCCACGCTGTGCAGTTGTGCCAGCGCGTCCACCAGCGCCAGGCCAAGGTTGTGGCGCTCGGCGGGCGTATCCACAAACGCGGGCAGCCGCTCGCGGATAACCACGCCCTGCTTGCGCTCCATCAGATAGAAGGGCGCGCCGATCACCGCCGTATCCTCGCAAGCCAGCACCGGCTTCGGCACCGGCACGTTCGTTTTGGAGAGCGCTGACAGCACGCGATACTCGCGCAAGACATCATGCGCCGTTGGCAGCAGCGGGCCAAGCGGCGGGCGGCGCAGCACCCAGGACTGGCTGCCCCGCGTGATAAAAAACGTTTCGTTGGAATGCCCGGCAATCACGCGCTCTGCCGAGAGCAGACCATCCGCGCCCGCGCCGGGCAGATGCTCGTTGAGATAGCGTTCCAATGCGGCTTCATCGACCAGCGGAGGCAAACTCATCAGCGCCCTCCATAGAGAAACTCTACTCTAAAAATCTGCATTATTGCGTTTCTTATAGATGATAGCAACGGACGAGCGCGCGTGTCAACCACGTTCCATCCCTATTCCACACATGAACTCCTCTTCCTCGCGCGGCCAAAGCCATGCCTTCAGCATGGTATCATTGAGTACTGGCTCTCAAAGAAAAGCAGGCGAGGGGCACAGAAGCGATGTCACGAACGGGTGTAGAACCCAAGCTCCCCTGGAAACTCGTCCCGAAAGCCGTCCGCCAGTCTGTGGACGTGGCATTAGGCGCTCCCGTGATACGCGCGGCACGCATCTGGGGAGGCTATGCGCCAACGCCAACCTATCGCCTTACTTTGGCAGATGGGCAGCGTGCCTTTTTCAAGGGCACCTATCACGCCTCCAATGCGTTTGCGCGAGACGCCCTGGTACACGAGGAGCGTATCTATCGTAATCTGGGAACGCTGATTGGAAGATGGATGCCACAATTGTATGCAGCTTTTCGGCAGGACGATTGGCATGTGCTGCTACTGGAAGATTTAGGTCCAAAGAGCGTTCCTCCCTGGACTCCGCAGAAAACTCGCGCAATTGCACACGCTCTGGCTGCCTTTCACCAGTCTTCGCTTGGCGCCCGCCCACCAGCATGGCTCTCTCAGCCCTATGAGGAATTGGCACATGCCAACTGGACACAGACAGCACAGGAGTCACGCGGGTTCCACGACATTGCGGCGCTGGCAGGTGAAGCAGCCCCCCAGGCTTTGCAGTGGTTGCAGCAAACCTCTCCGCTTATCGAGCATATGATGCAGCAGCCAGCACTCAGAGAAGGGCCATATGCCATTCTGCATGGCGACGTGCGCTCAGATAATTTGCGCCTGATCCGCAAACACCTCTATCTCTTCGATTGGCCCTCCATCACCGTAGGGCGACCTGAGTGGGAGATCGTAGCATTGGCTCAAAGTGTCGCGGTTGAGGGAGGGCCACCTCCTGAGCAGATACTGGCCTGGTATGGAGAACGGTTCCCTATAAATACAAGTGCCCTTGAATGCGCCCTTGCCTGGTGGCTCACCTTTTTTGCAGATCGCGCCTGGCGACCAGAAATCCCAGGGCTTCCTCGTCTTCGCCGCTTTCAGCGCCAGCAACTGGGCACACTGGCCTTTTGGGCGGCTCGCCAATGGTCCTTACCATCGCCAGAATGGGCAGGGCAATTGCTGGAGTGATTTTCATTCCGTGCTCAGACCTCATCGACGGCGCCGAGGACGAACTTGAGATAGCGGCCCTCTGGGAAATGCGCCGGGACCGGATGGTCGAGCGGCTGGCCGGCTTCGTGCAGAATCAGCAAGCGCTTGCCCAGGCTGGCCGCCGCCTGGCTTAACGTCTCTTTGAAGAGATCGGGCGAGACATAGCTGGTGCAGCTTGCCGCCGCCAGCAGACCCGCTGGCCGTACGCAGCGCAGCGCCAACTGATGCAGGCGGGTATAGCCGCGCAGCGCGGCATGCAGATGCTTCTTGCTATGCGCAAAGCTGGGCGGGTCCAGAATCACCAGATCGAAGGTCCGGCCCTCGCGAGCAAAACGCGCCAGCAGGGCAAAGCAATCCTCCACCAGAAACTCATAGCTATCGGGGTCGAAGCCGTTCAGCGCGAAATTGGCCGCCGCCTCGCTGGCGCTGGCCGGAGCGATGTCGCAACTGGTGACGGCGCTGGCCCCGCCTCGCGCCGCATAGAGCGAGAACGCGCCCGTATAGGAGAAGCAGTTCAGCACCGTTCGCCCCGCGCACCAACCCTCAAGAAAGCGCCGGTTCTCGCGGTGGTCCAGAAAGAGGCCCGTCTTCTGCCCGACAAACAGATTGGCATGGAAGCGCAGACCATGCTCCTCCACGATCAGATCGCGCGGGGGCAGCGCGCCCCAGAGCTTTTCGATCTTGCCGCCTGCCTCTGGCTCCTCCTCTGTGCCGCGCTCCTGCGCCCGGCGGCGCAAAACGATCCCACGCAGCGCCGTCGTCTCGCGCAAAGCATCGGTCAGCCAGGGAACGAGCGCCTCCGCGCTCTCGCAATAAGTATGCAGCACCGCAAAGGCTCCATAGAGATCAACCGTGATGCCGGGCAGGCCATCGCCCTCGCCAAAGACCCAGCGATAGGCGCTGATGCGCTGCACCCGCAGCGGCGCGCGCAGTTCCCAGGCGTGACGCACGCGCTCGCGCACCCAGGCGGCGTCGGGCAAATGGCGCTCTGAAAAGAGGCGCAGGGCGATCTGGCTCTGGGCATCCCACAGGCCATAGG
>JBJKSJ010000134.1:0-20076 GCA_046704085.1 Ktedonobacterales bacterium
TCCCTGTCTCGCGCTGCGTCTGCGTCAACTGGCGCGTCAGGCGGGCGGCCTGCGCCTCCAATTCCTGGCGCTCGCGCGGCGGCAGGCGCAGCGGGTTGCCGCTGCGCTTCTCGTCGCTCTTGACGACGGCGTTGTCGCCCAGCTTGCCCAGGCGATGCTTGAGCTGCCAGAAATAGAAGAACGCCTGGTCGAAGAGCGGCGCCTGCTCGTGGCGCGAGAGCAGCGAACATTTGAGCGCGTGATAGAAGTCCTCGCGGTTCTTAATATCAATCAGGCCCAGCGTCTGGGAGGCTTCGATCAGGCGGCCAGGGCCAACATCCAGGCCCATATCCCAGAGCAGGCGCCCAAACTCCACCAGCTTACGCTGAAGCTGGTGGCCGCGCTCAAGGTCATGCTCGCTGAGCAAATTATCATTCTCTGCCATAGAATAGAACCGATCTGTATGTATCAGGGATGGGCGCGCTCTGGAGCAAACAGCAGTTCCAGGCCGCGCCACACGTCATCGCGCCAGGAAGTATAATTGTGTTCGCCGGGATATTCCCGATAGGTAACAGTGTAGCCTTTTGCCTGCAAAAGCTCGTGCATCTGCTGATTGGCTGTCACAAGCCATTCCAATTGGCCCACATCCAGCCAGATGTTCAGCGGCTTGATATCCTCCTGCCGCAGCAGGCCAAAGAGAACCGCCGCGTGGTTCGGCTCTGGATTGCCGAACGCGCCGGACTGACTCAGCACGCGCCCGAAGACCTCCGGCGCGCGCACGCCGGTATAAAGCGCCATGAGTCCGCCCATCGAGGCGCCCAGCACGCCATACGAGCCGGGGAACGCCTTGATGTCCAGCAGATTCAACTGCGCGCGCGCCAGCGGCACGACATGGCGCAGCAGAAAGAAGATCGTGCTTTCATTGCACATATATTCGACGAAGCGCGCCTGCCCGCCATGATTCACCAGCGCCAGCGCCAGCGGGCGAATGCGCCCCTGGGCAATCAGATTATCCACCATAGTGGTCAGATGGGCGCGCCGCAGATAATCCTGCCCGTCGAAGACAACTAGCAGCGGGGCGGGTTCTGTCGTGGGCGGCTGATAGAGATACACCGTTCGCTCTCCGCCGCCGACCAGATGATCGCCCTGCACGCTGTGGCGCGTGATCCTGCCACGCAGCACGCCGCGCTTTGCCGTGACCAGCGGCGTAGGCGCCGAATCGTGCATGCGAAAGAACTGATTCCACCCGCCCACGCCATTGGTGATGACACGCGGATTGAGCGGGTCGCGCAGGCGCTGGCTGTCCAGGACATACGTGTATTCAATATAGGCGTCGCGCGGCAACGTCTCGGTGTGGACCCAGACCTCTGGCGCAATCTGCGCCAGATCGAGAGGGCTGCCGTGCCCCCAGCCCCAATTGTTGAAGTCGCCGATCAGGTGCGGCGCGTGCGGGCCGCGCCAGACAAAGGTCACAGTCTCACCATCGATCAGCGGCGTTCCCTCGCGCTCCACGCGCTCAAGCAGTGTTTCGACGGGGAGCGCCGTGAGGGGTTCTGTCCTGCTGCTGGTCACGCTTGCTCCATTCGCTACGAGCCAATGACTTTATGAATAATCTTGGTCAGCACGTTGCCGTTGTTGACCTTCTGGATATCATCCTGATACTTGAGCAGCGCGCCCAGCGTGTCGCGCACCGGACCTTCCTGCAACTCGTGGATGTCCAACGTCACCAGCGAACTGACCCAATCAAGCGTCTCGGAGATGCCGGGCGACTTGAAGAGGTCCATCGCGCGCAGTTCCTTGACGAAGAGACAGACCTGCCGCGCCAGTGTCTCGCTGGCCTCTGGAGCTTTGGCCTGCACAATCGCCAGTTCTTTTTCCAATACCGGATAGTCAATCCAGTAATACAAGCAGCGGCGCCGCAGGGCATCGTGAATCTCGCGCGTGCGGTTGGAGGTGATGACGACGATGGGCGGCTCAGGGGCCGTCAGCGTGCCAATCTCCGGGACCGTTACCTGGAAATCCGAGAGGATTTCCAGCAGGAACGCCTCAAACTCCTCGTCGCTGCGATCCAGTTCATCGATCAGCAGGACCGGCGCGCTCTTGTTGTTAGGGTCAATTGCCTCCAGCAGCGGGCGGCGAATCAGGAACTCCGGGCCGAAGATGTCCTGCATGGCGGCGGCGCTGGTCGCGCCGCTGGCCTCCATCAGCCGGATGTGCAGCATCTGGCGGGTATAGTTCCATTCATAGACTGCCGTATTGACATCGATGCCCTCGTAGCACTGGAGGCGAATCAGGCGGGTGTTGAGCATGCTGGCAAGCACCTTGGCGATCTCGGTCTTGCCCACGCCTGCCTCGCCTTCCAGCAGCAGCGGCTTGCGGCGCTTGAGCGCCAGGTAAATCGTAGTTGCCAGGCTGCGGTCGGCGATATAGCGCTGCGCTGCCAGCGCGGCCAGGACATCATCAATTGAGGCGGGAAGGGTCTGCTGTAGCTGTTCCACATGGCCTCCAAAATAAAGGGGGAGCATAGGCTTATGAGTACATGAGAAAGTTACTTCATCTTCTATTGTATTGTATCACAGCCAGGGCGCTGGACCTCCACTGAAGCGCTCTGGCCGCCTCATCCTCAGAACAGTGGGCGACATATGTCGCCCACTGCCCCGCATTTTCGCAGGAACCCGACCAGCCCGTTAACTGGAAACGATCTTTTCTGGATGCAACACGACAAGCACCCGGCTGGGGTCGTTGTTGACCATCTGCACCATGTGTTCAAGCCGGTCTGCTGGCACATATTTTTGGAGAATGGGGCGGGCAAGTTCCCCGACATTCTGCTCGATAATCTCGGCGCGTCCATAGGCCACCACGTACTTGTGCATCTTCAGATCATCGACGATGAGTGAGATCGAGGGATCGCGTTTGATGTTCCAATATTTGGCACGTTCTTTGGTGGTCGTGAACACAAAAGAGGCTCCATCCCACGCATACCAGACGGGAGTAAGCTGCGGGGCGCCACCAGCCCGGTTGACACCAATGATCGCGTTGTTGGCTTGTGAAAGCAAGGTTTCTCTCTCGTGATCGGTCATCGTTCTGGGTTCTCCCATGCCTTGAAGAGTCATCGCGGCGTCGTTCATCAGCAGCTTTGCCAGCATCAATATAGGCTATTTCTGCTGGCGGGCGGCGGCTGGGGTCTCCTCTGGCTGCGAGGCGACCTGATGGCGCCGGACAGCCTCAATGATCACGCTGGCGTCTGGGAAACCGCCCTCGCGGTACATCGAATGGACGAGTTCACCATCGACGGTAACATCGAACGAGCCATCGTACCAGGGAATGATTTCAATCTCGCTGAGTTCGTGGCGGAACGTCTTCATCAGCGCCTCAGCCAGCGCGAGGGTCTGCGGCTCGTAGCCACATTCAGAGCAATAGGCAATGGTCACTTTGACCAGTCGTTTTGCCATTGGGTTTTCTCCTTACGGTGCCTGTTGTAATGGTCTGCTGCTACGCCTGCGCTGGCTCGACAATTTCACGCAGGGCGTGGACGACATCTCGATTGTTGGCGGGCCGGGACTCCTCGCGCCAGGCGGCGGTGGCCTCCATCATCTTCGCGCGCACCTCTTCGGGGAGTTCGCTGATCGAGGCATCCGGCGTTCCAAACTCAGGATGCTGCGCGTAGAGTTCCTGCCGATAGCGGGTGTTCCGCTCCGTGACGCTCGCGGGGCGCTCGATGAACCGGCCAAGTTCATGGAACTGCTCATCGAAGAAGGCGAAGACCGGAATCGAACGAAACTGACCATCTTTGAGATACTGGTCTATCAGGTCCAGATTCTGGTCGCGCAGGAAGACACGCAGGTTGAGCTTGCCGCTCTCTTTGGCAATGCGGCCAAGGATGGGCAGATTGGCGATCACATCGCCACACCAATCCTCCGCAATGACGAGGACGTTCAGCGGCTTCGGCAGGTTCTGAAAGACGGCCAGGTCTGCCGGGTCCAGTTCAAGCAGGCGCTCATTCTCAGTAAAGCGTTCCTGGTTGCGTGTCATCTGGGCCTTATAGGCTTCGTAGGTCATCCCTTGCTCAAAACGCTCACGGGTAACAGACATGATCAATTCTCTCCTTAGCAATACTTGATCGTCCTGCCCCTTGCAGGACATAATACTATACAAAATATAGCATTGGAATGAAATCACGTCCAGAGGATCAGGCGCTTATCCATAGGCCCGCTATCCAAGCAATGGGCACAGGCGCGGCGCTATGTGCTATAATAAATGCGACTAGATTAGTCGGAATTAGAAGTGAGTTCTGGCGGTACTTATCCCCCTCACTGCCGATCAGGCTATCAGGGTTGCCAGAGAGCAACTGCCAGCATAGGTTAGAAAATGGAGCGCGGCGCCAGGGCTGTACGGGCGCTGCCAGGAGGCAGGTATGGCCGAAGTCATCACTGCGGATATGATCATCCATGACGTGGTGCAAAAATATCCTCAAGCCCAAAAAGTCTTCCAAAATCATGGGTTGCCTTGCAGCGCCTGTCATGTCGGCTCGCGCGAGAGCGTGGCTGGCGGCGCGCGCACCCATCGCCTGGACGTAGAACCCTTGCTTGCCGACCTGAATCGCGCCGCGAATGGGCAGCCGGTGCTGACCGAGGCGAAGCGCGCCCCGACAGGCCGGGGCATTCCCCTGCCAATGGCGGGCGATACCGGCGGCAAGATCAAGCATATCATAGCCGTGATGAGCGGCAAGGGCGGCGTGGGCAAGTCGCTGGTGACGGGCCTGCTGGCGATCTCGCTGCAACGCCAGGGCTTCAAGGTGGGCATCGAAGACGGCGACATCACCGGCCCCAGCATCGCCAAGATGTTCGGTGTCAAGGGGCAGCCAACCAAGAGCGAGACGGGCGGCATCGACCCGCTGCGCACGCGCACCGGCATCAAGGTGATGTCGATGAATATGTTCCTGGAGCGCGAAAGCGACCCGGTGGTCTGGCGCGGCCCCATGATTTCCAGCGCGATCAAGCAGTTCTACACCGATGTGGATTGGGGCCAGCTTGACTACCTGCTGATCGACCTGCCGCCGGGCACGTCGGATGCGCCCATGACGGTGATGCAGGCCATTCCGGTGGAGGGCGTGATCATCGTCTCCTCGCCGCAGATGCTGGCGACCATGATCGTCAAGAAGTGCATCAGCATGGTCAAGACACTCAAGGGCCAGGTCATCGGTGTGGTCGAGAATATGGCCTATATGACCATGCCCAACGGCGAGCGCATGGAGGTCTTTGGCCCCAGCAACGGCCCCGATCTGGTCTATACCACCGGCTCGCCTCTGCTGGCGCAGGTGCCCATCGACCCGGTGATTGCCAAACTCTGCGATGAGGGCAGCGTCGAGGCGTATGAGAGCGAGGAACTGGAGACGCTGGCGGCGAACTTCCTCAAGGCTGTGAAGATCAAGAAATAGGCAGGCGGTTCAATCTCGCCTGCCTGCGCGGCGCCAATCACTGATGAAATTGGAGCAGATACCCTTTTGTTTGGACGCCAGGCCAGCCAGCATTCCGTCTGGCTCTTTCCCTTAAATAGTGGTTCTTGCAACGGCTGCGATCAAGAGCTTCAGGCGCTGCATGCCGCCCGCTATGTGCTGGAAGAGGGCGGCATTACTTTTGCCAGCAGCCCCCGCCATGCCGACATCCTGCTGCTCACCGGCATTATGACGCCGCGCAGTCGTGCCGCCGCGAAGCGCGTCTGGGAGCAACTGACTGAGCCGCGCGCCATCGTGGCCGTCGGCGACTGCCCAATCAACGGCAGCGTTTTTGGCGGGCAGGATGGCTTTACTCCCGCCGGAGAACTCCTGCCTATCGATGTGGAACTCCCCGGCTGCCCACCCACGCCGACGCTGATCCTGGAAGCTATCGCCGCCGCGATCAAGCTGCTCGATCAAGAAGCCGCTGGCGATGAGAAAGAAGAGGATTCTGGCAGCGATGACTACGAGGGGGAGACAGAGGACATCTCTGATGACATTTCTGAAGCAGAGGACCAGAACAGTAATGACCAACCGGGCGAGCAGGATACAGCCAATGCTGGATAACGCTTCAGAAAGGGGTCGTCATGGCAGAACGCACCTGGCTTCAGCTTCCAGTGGTGGTTGCTGGTTCTGAGTATCTGGTGATGGGCTATCTCATGCGCCGCAACATTCTGACCTACAAAGCACCGCCTGGCAACGAAGGCTATGATCTTATCTGCATCCACCCTGACCCGCGTCATAGACCTGCACCAGACGAGCTAGCACAGATCAGAGTACAGGTGAAGAGCCGTTACGCAAGCGACTCTGATAGAGGCTTCCCTGTCAGGCCAGCGACCTTCGACGCCTTTGATTTTCTGGTCATTGCCTTCTTGAACATCGGCAGATTCTATGGCCGCTATGATGGGTCCACCGGCCAGCGCGAACCTGAGTTTTACACCCTATCCAATCAATTTATCCGTACGCATCATAAGGAAGTTGGAGGATGGGGAAAAGTCGCTCTGAGAGGGCTTGATGCCCAGATCGAGCCATTTAAGGGTGAAGCAGGGTTTGAGTTGATCGCGAAAGCACTGGGCATCACGCGCCCAAGGCGAATTCATGGCATGATAGAGGAAGATGAGAATAGGATAGACGAGCCATGAATATTGTCGCCCGCTATGCCATCACGGTGCTGCTCTATCCTGGGGGTCTGTTTGCGATCCTGGCAGGCTGGTTTTTGCTCGCGCTGGGCGAAGACCTGGCGGCGCGCAGGCGTGGGGTTCGCGCGGCTGGTTTCAGGCAGCCTGTCTATGACTTCCTCAAGCTGCTCAACAAGACCACCAGCCTGCCCGCCGGAACGGAAACCGCTGGTGTGCGCCTCATCCCGCTGGTGGTCGTCATGGCCCCGCTGCTGGCGCTGATCCTCTTGCCCCTGCCGGGAAACCTGGCCGCCGATTCGCCCACGACCAGCGGCGATCTGCTGGCGGTCCTCTTCCTGCTGCTGCTCCCGGCCCTGGCGCCCATCTTCCTGGGGTTTCTGATCCAGTCGCCCTATGGACGCATCGCCGCCCGGCGCGCCACACGTCGCGCCGTAGTGCTTATCGCGCTGCTCTTGCTCAGCGCGCTGGCGATTGCCGCGCAGCGTGGATCGCTCAGCCTGAGTGTCCTGACCATCCAGCAGGCGCATCCATCGTCGGCCAGCGTCGTTCTGGCCGCGCTGGCCGGACTCCTCTTCTTCCTCTGCCTTCCGGCGCTGCTGCCCCAGGCCAGATGGGGGCTGTTTCGAGGGCAGCCGGAACTGGTTGCTGGTCCCTATACTGACCTGACCGGCGCGGACCTGGCGCTCCTGCAACTCGGCGCTGCCGTGCAGCAGATCGCCGCCGGGAGCCTGCTGGCGAGCGTCTTCATCCTGCCCTTTGTTCCTGGCGGCGCGGCGGCCCAGGTCATCGTCTATCTGGCGACGCTCCTGCTCTGCGGCCTCGTGATGAGCGTTGCCCGCTGGTCCAGCGGAGTCTACTCTTTCGCCAGATAGCGCAGCACCTGCATGATCTGTTCTTCCAGGCTGGCGCTGCTGCTTTCGGGCGGCAGTTTGTTATAGGCTGCCTGCGCGGAGGCAGCGCTGTAGCCCAGCCCGGTCAGCGCCTCGATCACCTCTGAGCGCGCCGAGCCATACGCCACAATGCCGCCAGTGCCCGCCGGAACAGGCGCGCCCTTGGCGAGCTTCTCGCGCAGTTCAAGGATCAACCGCCCGGCCAGCTTCTTCCCGATACCAGGAATCAAGGTCAGGCGCTGCTCATCACCGTTAATCACCGCCTGGCGAAACGCCTCCGCACTCATCGACGAGAGGATCGCCAGTCCCATGCGCGGCCCCACGCCGCTGACGTTCAGCAGAATCTCAAAAAGCTGGAGGTCTTCCAGCGTGGCAAAGCCATAGAGCGCGATCACATCTTCGCGCGTATAGAGATGGGTATGCAGCGACACCTCGGCGCCCACGCCGCCAAGCTGGCTAAGTGTCGTTACTGGCGTCTGCACCAGAAATGTGATGCCTCCCACGCGCACCAGCGCGGCGGTGAGTGTCTTGCCCTCCAGTTTCCCATGTAACGCTGCAATCATCGCAATATCCCCCTGAGCAGACCTGTCTGTGGCAGCGTGTGCAGATGGCAGATGGCAATGGCGGCGGCGTCGGCGGCATCATCAGGTTTGGGCACGACGGGCAGGTGCAGCAGAATGCGCACCATCTCGCCGACCTGATCTTTGGTTGCCTTGCCATAGCCATGCACCGCCTGCTTCACCTGCATGGGCGTGTACTCGCAGACCTCCAGCCCGGCGTTCACCGCCGCCAGCAGCACCGCGCCACGCGCCTGGCCTACTGCCATTGCTGTGCGCGCATTTTTGGCAAAGAAGAGTTCTTCCACCGCGACATCCTGCGGCTCAAAGCGTTCGATCAACTCGCTCAGCCCGCGATAAATGCGCTGCAAGCGCAGCGGCAGCGCCAGCCCGGCGGGCGTGGTCAGCACATCGCAGACCAGCAGGGTCAGATCATCGCCGCGCGCGGCCACCACCGCGTAGCCCACGATGGCCGTCCCTGGATCAACCCCCATCGTGATGCGCGGCGCGCGCTGCTGGCTTGAAAACATCATCTGGTCGCCTCCTTGCGCGTACATATACCACATTCCAGCGGCTTCCTGCGCAAGTTTATCCCGCCTCCCAGGGTAAAGCATGGCCCCGACGCAGGCTGCGCGGGGCCGTGAGGATGGTCGAGGGATGAATATGCCAGGTTAGCCCTGAAGTTGTTCAGTGAACGTATCAGAAAACTCGGCATTCGTATAGACGTTCTGCACGTCGTCCAGTTCTTCTAGCTTCTCAATCAGCCGGTATGCCTGGGTGCTGGTCTTGTCATCAAGCTCAACGCTCGTCTTGGGGATCAGCGTCGTCTCCGCTCTGTCGATATGATACTTCTTCTTCTCAAGCGCGGTGCGCACCGTATCTAGTTGCGCCGGGTCGGTGTAGAGCGTTAACGTCTCGTCGCCATCCGCCACCGGGTCCACATCCTCGGCTCCGGCGTCGATGGCTTCGAGCGTGACCTCATCGGCATCCCGGCCTTCCAGGGGAATCTCGATGACGCCCTTCTGCTCAAACAACCAGTCTACGCAGCCATTCTCACCCAGGTTCCCGCCGTTGCGACTGAAGACGTTGCGGATTTCGGCCACCGTGCGATTGCGGTTATCGGTCATGACCTGCACCAGCACGGCAGTGCCGGCAGGGCCATAGCCCTCGTAGGTGGTCTCCTCAATCGAGGCGCCGTCACCGCCGCCCAGCGCGCGCTTGATGGAACGCTCGATATTTTCCATCGGCATATTGGCTTCGCGTGCGTGCTGGATAGCCATACGCAAGCGAAAGTTCGCGGCAGGATCACCGCTGCCACCTTCGCGGGCAGCGACCACAATCTCGCGCCCCAGGCGGGTAAAAATCTGTCCTCGTTTGGCGTCATTCACGCCCTTTTGTCGGCGAATTTGTGCCCATTTAGAATGACCTGACATCGTGCAATCGCCCCCTCGTGACTTTCAAAAATAGGAAGCGGGCGCACTGATGGCCCACTCCCGCCTCTTTGCCTATCGATCAGTAAGTGCTGCATCGAGATGCTGAGCGCAGGATTACACTGCTACAGGTTTCTGTGATGCTGATGCTGCTATTGTATCATATCCAGCGTTTTGGTTGGTCCGCAACGCTCTGAGAAGCAAAACCCCGGCGCGGATTTGGCTCCCAAACCCGCGCCGGGCAGGCGACTGCTCGCCAGAAAATAGAATAGAACTCGCAGTTAGTGCGGATTGGCGAGGGCGACCAGAATCAGGATAGCCCAGCCAATCGTTGTCAGATAGCCCAGCGCCAACCCCCAGCCTGCCTGCACGCGCTTGCCCTTGCTCAGCAGTTGGCTGTTGGCATCCCTCAGGGCCAGGTGCCCATAGATGATCGCTTGAATGCTGGTCAGAAAGCTCAGGAGCAGCGCCAGGATGCCCATCCTCAGGGCAGTGCTGGCGTAACGCTCGGCCCTGACTCGCTGCTTGTCCAGGGCGGCCACCAGCACCGCGCCGGATACCGGCTTCGACCCTGGCGCCGACCCCACCGGGCGCGCCACCCGGATCACGTTCGAGGGAGCGCCCGCCGGGAGCGGTCCGCTGACCGGCGCGGAGGAAGCGCGCGCGGTGGCGCCAACCAGCACTACCGTTGGTTTGGCGGGCGGCGACGGCTCAACCGCATTCACCCGCGTGCCCACCGACGGCAGCGACCCAAGAACACGCATCGGCAACTGCCCGCTGATCACATTGCGCCGATTCGTGGGAGACACCTGAAAAGCAGGCCAGGGCCTGTCCCTCTCCGCGAGGGGGCTGGGTAGATCGACAACCTGCTTCCCTACTGGGGAAGAGTCTGGAGAAGCGCGGTACATGTCTCCTCCTCTTTATCGTTCTAACACGGCTAGCAACCATTCCCACAGGACGCGCACGATCAGCGGCGCCAGGAGCAGCGCCGCTGCCAGCGGCAGGTGCGTTGGGATGGCCGAGATCGCCTGGACCTCGCCAATGATCATCAAGGTGAGGATAGCCACATCCAGGCCCATCAAGATGCCCGTTCCGGCAATCAGGCTCAGCCCTGCTATCCAGCGCACATCTTGCAGCCACCAGAGATACGCGGGCACAATCCCCAGGAAGATGCCCAGGCTGAGTTCACTCAGAATGAACCCTTTGAGGCTGGCCGCGCGCATGCGCCTGCTGTTCCTGATCAACCAGCGGCGCGCGACCTGCCAGCGATTCCTGGCAGGCGTCTTGCCGGTCGAAACATAGGCGCGGTCGATGCTGGTAGCCAGAATAATCGGCCACTGATACCCACTTAGCATCGTGGGCAGCGGTGTGACCTGACGACGCTTTGCCATTTATTGCACCCGCCGCATCTCAATAAAGGCCATTCGGGCCTGATTCAACGGCCCAAAGAGCAGACGCCCATTATGCGCCAGGGGCACGCGCGCGCCCACCGGCACTGGCGCCCAGCTCTGGCCGACGCTGGTATCGACGGCGACCTGAAGCTGCGGCAGGTTCAGATTATCCAGATACCAGACCCGCTGCGCGGCGTCATAGCGAATCAAGCCACAGGGGCGCGAATCGGGCGGCTGGCCCAGCGGTCCGGGCGCCGCTTTGATAGCCGGATCGGTATGCCAGAGATAGAGCGGGCGATCCGGCCAGCCAACGACGTAGCGCGGAAAGCGCCCCTCATCTTCGTACTGATAGGTTCCCCCCAGCAGACGCGGGCTGCGCAGCTTGATATAGGGCACATAATCGGGAAAATCCACATAGGTCTTGCACAACGGACAGCGCAGCGGCCCCATCTCCGGGGCCGGGAAGAAGCGCAGTTCACACCCGCTCGTATTGGCGCAGGGAATGATATGATCAAAGAGTTCCACCAGGGCGTCATCCCACATGCCAGGGAGCGGGCGCTTTTGCGGCGAATGCAGGGCGTCCACAAAAACCTGGCGGAAGAGTTCGCGCAGGCGCGGCGGAAAGATGTCCGTCGTCAGTTGCAGATTCTGGGGCCGATTGGAGGTATCGGTCGGATGCTCGATATACAGAGCGCGCTCGCCCAGAGCAAGCAGGTCGTCCTGCCCTGGGTCTGCCGAGTGCCGCTTTGGCCCCATCAGGGGATGCTGGACAAAGAGCAGCCAGCGATAGAGGATGACGGCCAGCGCGTGCCGGTCGGTGACGACAGTAGGTTCTTTTTCTTGTTTGCTCACCAGTTCGGGGGCCATATATTCGGGCGTGCCCACCACCTCCGCGCTGAGTACGCCAGGCACCACCAGGCTGTCGCAATCAAGCAGAACCATCCGTCCATCAAAGGGATCGAGCATCACGTTCTTATCGGAGAGATCGGAGTGACACAGCCCCTTCGTCGAGAGGCGATCCACCGCGCGCGCCAGCTTGATGGCAACAGCGACGCGCCCGATCCACCAGCCTTTTTTTTCGGGCGGGAGGCGCTGATAATCGAAGAAATAGTAGTCGAGCCGGGTCAGGTCGGGGACGAAGCGGGTACTCACCCCCATGCCCGGCGAGACGGCCCGTTTTTGCGGCCAGGTGAAGAGTTCGTCCCAATAGGGCGAATTATTGACCACGTTATACTGGCCGATAATAGCGTCCAATTGCCTGGCGCGCTCAGCGGTGCTGCGGTCTGGATTGAAGAGCTTCAGCGCGTGCTGTCCATCCCGCGAGCGATAGATGGCGCCCTGGCCGCCCTGAGTAAAGGGCTTATCCTCATACTGTTCGCGTGTCCCGTCACTAAATCTCACTTCCAAGGCAGCTCACCCCATTTATACAGGCATACAAGCGTTCGATCATCAAATGACCCCATGCGCTCATAGGAGATCAGTTTCGTCAGCGCGTCGGGGATGGCCTCCAGTTTCGCCCGGTCTTTCTGCTGGTCCTGAAGGATCGACTGAAAGAGCGGCTGCTCCAGGCGCTCCAGATGCTCTTCCACCGGGCCAAAGTCATCGGAGACCCCATCGGTCATCACCAGGAAGTAGCAGGCCGGCCCGCGCATCTGGTCGGTGATGATGACGCGCTGGGACCACTCCTTCGGGTCGCTATCGGTCAGAAAAGTGACTTCATTGCCCGTTGGCCCAATATCGGGGGTGCCCAGCAGGTGGACCTGGCGGTTCTGGTCGCGCCCCATGATGGTTCCGTCGCCCACCTGCACGCCGCCCACCAGATGCTTGTCGCCGCGCAGTTCGCGGTGCGCCAGCAAGAGCAGCGTGGTGCGCAGGTCGCGCACGGTGATCTGCCCGCCCTGGGTCTGGGCCTGGGCGTTGCGCTGGTCGGCCTCCGCGTGCAAGCTCTGATAGGCGGCCCACAGGCCGCTCAAGAGCATATTTCCCAGCGGCTCGGCCTCTGGCTTTGCCGTCTGGGCGATCTGCGCCATTGCGCCCAGGGCGGCTTCGACGGCGACCTGCGCGCCCACGCGCGCCAGCTTATAGGAGCCACCGCCATCGGCCACCGCGATCAGATGCCAATCTTTGACGGTCCGGCTCCCCAGCGCATCTTCTCGATACTTGCCATCGTGTTTGTGGCTCAGGCCGCGCAGGCTGCTGCCCACCGTAATCCAGCCATTCCTATCTGGCTCTGGCTTGATGACGGCGGTATGCGGCACTGGATCGCTCAGGTCCGTTGGCTCTTTCTCGTCAAACGCCATCGGCGTCAGCGGCTGGGCGCGCACCAGCGGCGTGGGAGGGGGTTGCGGTGTCCAGGACATCGGATCGTCTCCTGCTGAAGCGGTCATGGAATACTGGCTTGGATCGAATTGTGACTGATAGTGTGGCTGATAGAGGGGTGCGCCTCCCGCGCCAGATGCGGCGTACATGTTTGGGGACGGGGCGCGTGCCTGCATGGGGCGCGGCCATTGGATGGGGTCATCCGGCGGGCGCTTGGGAGGTCGCTGGGGATAGAGATAGATAAAGGCAATCGCCACAAAGCCGACAAATAACGCCGCCAGGACAATCATCAGAATCACAAAGGGGTTGGGTGAATTATTCTGCGAGCCGCCCGTTGACGTGTTGGTTGGAGTCGAATTACTTGCCGGTTTAGTGGTTGGCGTCGGGCTAGCTGCCGACGTTGCGCTACTTGTTGGTTTGACCGTCGGCGAATTGTTTACTGTTGGCGAGGGCTTCTGCTGTGCGCTCGTCGTCGGTGCATTACCCGTCGTTGGGCTATTCGTCGCGGGGGGCAGCACAAAGAGGACGAAAATCACAAAGCCAAGGACCATGAGCAAGAGAACCACCACAATGACCACTGCCATGACTTCGAGGGTATTGGATGGCCCGGCGCGCAGAGAGCCCCCCTGCGCGGAGGCGCCATAGAGTCCGCCAACTGGGCCTTTGGCGCGAATAACTGGCAAGCGAGAACCACGCCGCCCTCCCGCCGGATTCGCGCCAGGTTGGGCAGGCGTCGTCGCCTGCCCGCCTGGCCCAGCAGGAGGCTGCTGCGCGTTAGGATCATAGAGGTTCATATCCAATACCCCCTTCTACAAAGCGTGCCTCGCGCAAGGCTTAAAGCTGCAAGCGCACTGTCGGTGGGGGCGCGCCAAGCTCAAGCTGCGGGTCGCTGCCGCGATAGGTCTGCGCCACCTGGCTGGCCGTCTGGATGGAAGCGGAGACCCACTGGAAGTACGCGCGGATGTTATCCGCCGAGACCTGATCCATCTTGAAGGCGGCGGTGGAGACCTGCTTAATCACGTTCATGTCGGCGTCGTCGCCGATGCCCAGGCCGATCACGTTCAGGACGCGATTGGTTGTGCGTGTTGCCAGGCGCTGCGCTTCATACTGCCACTGATCGGTTGGCTGCCCATCGGTCAGCAGGAAGACGAGCGGCTTATAGTCGCCTTTGCGGTCATACGAGTTCGGGATGATGTCTCGATCCAGGGATTCGTTGAGAATCTGGAACGCAGCGCCCATCGCCGTTGTGCCGCTCGCAATCAGCGCAGGGGGAGAGAAGCTGGTAACAGAAACGAGCGGTGTTTGATACGCCTGGTCGTTGAAGGTGATCACGCTGATATACACGGTCCTGGCGCTGCGCGGATCATTGAGGAGTTCATGGTAAATCTGCTGAACACCGTTACTGACACCCACGATCTTGATGCCTTGCATGGACCCGGAGGTGTCCAGCAGCAGGAAGATCGGCAGGCGGCGCATCTGCATACCCCCGAAATCGATTGACATGCCTGTGTTCCTCTCTGTCTGTTCTGTCTGCGAACCCGCTGTGACTGTATCTCTATCGTTCTGCTCCAGGGAATACCTGGAGCAACAAGAGTCCTTTCAGGACTGCAACATAATAGTCCACGTTAGGGGAAGTTGCCGCTCACCTGCCTTTCCGATCTTGCCTGACTGTTATAGGTGTCGTGTTTGTCACCAGAGAAATGCTCGGTTACGCTCCTCCCTGAAACAGGTAGACATGAACCTCCAGACTATCGAGGGACTTCCCCAGGTTATGATAGTCAAGGTACAATTGCCCCTCTTTAGAAGAGTTTGGTGCGACACAAGGGAAGATGATTGATGGACTCTGGCACCCCAGGTACTCAAGAACCTGCCGATCAAAAGCCTGGGCCACTGCAAGAGCTGTATTGTTGTCGCTATCCTGGGGAGCGCCAGCAAAATCGAGAACCAGTCCTGCGCTCCTGCCAGGCAACCCAGGATATGTCTCCATATAGGTTCTCAGCCTGTTCAGTTCTCCAGTATCCCCGCTGAGCAAAAGCTGATGATTCACTGTTACTGAAACGATGATAGGCTGGAGGTTGAGCGGCGGCGGCACTGGCGTGGGCGTGGGCGTGGGCGTTGCTGTCGGCGTTGGCGTAATGCAGCCTGGTATCGGCGTGGCTGGCGGCAGCCCACAGACGGGCGGCGGCGGCGGTATCTGCACAAAGGTATTCGCCACCAGGAACAGAATCGTCAGCGCCAGCAGCAGATCGGCAAAGAGCCAGCCAGTCGCGCCAAAGAACGCCGCGCTGGGGCGGCCATCTGCTCTACGAAACCTCATCGCGCACCCTCCCTCACGGATACTGCTGCGGCGGCTGTTGGCCGCCTCCGGCCAGCACCCAGCCCATCAGGCCATTGCGAATCTTGGCCGCCTGTTCCAGCCGGGCGGCGGCCTGATCCAGCGCCTCTGCCGTGTGCAGCAACTGCGCTTCGGTGCGCGCCAGATACTGGCTGGTCGCCTGAAGGTTGCCCACCATGCCGCTGCTGATCTGACTCACCAGTTGCTGCATGGCGTCAGCCGACTGCTTCATATTCTGCGCCGCGCCCGCCACCAGATTGACAAATTGCCCCATCGTGCCATCGATGCGCTGGATATGCTGATCAATGGAGTTGGCAATCTGCGTATACATCTGCGCGTTGCCCGCCAGCGTATTCGCCGCCGCGCCCACCTGGCCGACGGTCTGTGCCAGCCCGCTGGTACTCTGATGGTAGCCCACCAGTTCGGTGTGAAGCTGGCCTACTGTCGTGCCCAACTGCGTGACGATGGGCGCCATTTCGGCGCGGACAAGCTGCTCATTGGATGTTTTCAGCATTTCAAGGACTTGCTCTGATCGGGTCGTGGCGTTAGTGACAAAGGCTTTGGTGTCGTCGCTCACCTTTTGCATCGTCTGCTGCGCGTTGGTGACAAGCTGCTGGTTGGTTTGCATCAGGTTGGCGGTCTCTTTCATCGCCTGCTGAATGACCTGCTGCACTGCCTCAACCCAATCTTTGGGCTGCGCATTGGGGGCCAGATGGATGCGCTGGTTCACGACCACCGCCAGTTGCTCCAGCATGCCATCCAGTTGCACGCTGATCGCCCGCGTCCGCTGCGCGGCCCGCGTCTCAGCGGCATGGGTAAAAAAGGTTAAGATCAAGACAATTGCCAGGAGGATACAGTCCGTAATGGCGGTAAAAGAAAAATTGAGCGGCGTGGTTCCCCCAAAGCCTCCCTGCCAGAGCGCAAGAAAGGGTTGAGTCGTGATGTTCTTATCGCCTGCATGAATGTTCAGAAAGTTGACATAGGCAATCGTCGCCAGACCCAGCGATCCCCAGGTCAGCAGCAGCGGCGCCAGCGCGAAGAGGTTGCGCAAGAGCGAGATCAAGCGCGCAGATTGCGACTGCGCCTGCTCCAGTTCATCCATCGCGCGGTCCGGGTCAATCAGACGGAAGAGCGCGTCAAAGGGCAATTCATCGACGTGCTGCGCGGCCATCTGAAGGCGCATCTCGGCGTGGTCCGCGCCAGCCGCTTTCAGGCTATCCTGAGCGGATTTGAGTCTTGCAGCCAGATTTGGATCCATTGTTCCCCCCGCTCACGTCAGCAGCATGATCAATAGACTTTTCGCTATGCAACGTGATTTTTAAGAATAACTCAGCGCCATGATCTTGGAAGAGACTCTTTGCTCGCCTAGAATAACAGATCGGTAAAAAGATTGCAACTAGATTTCAGCCACTTTCTTCCTGTGAGAAAAGCCACTTTATTTGTACCCAAGATATTCAAGCTCAAATTGAGAGCAAAAGACAGGGCACAGCCAGGCGTCTGCTCTTGAGCGCAGCGCCTAGAGGCGCAAAGCGATCCCCCGCGTTTCTGCTTGACCTGTACCCTCCCAGGTGCGATACTCACACCATCGCGCCAGCGATGACCCCATGCAGCCAGGCCGCCGCGAGCGCGTGTCGGCTGCATGTCACATACTACGCAAAGCAAGAGGGTGCCGGATGATCAAGAGCAGAGAGCGCGCGGGAAGCGTGCGCGCCGCAACGGCGGTCACATTAGGGCGCGTCTCAGGGGCGCTGATTCGGCGGCTGCGCATGGGCGGCGGCGCCAGCCTGCCTGGCATGGTGGCCCGCCGCGTGGACCCGGCGATTATCCGGCGGCTCTCGCGCCAGCTTGCCAAAGGCTCCATCGTCGTCACCGCGACTAATGGGAAAACCACTACCTGCGGCCTGATCGCCGCCGTTCTGCTTCAGGCCGGGCTGCGCGTCTGGCGCAATCGTGAAGGCTCCAACCTCATGAACGGCGTAGCCGCCTCGCTGATTATTCGCGCGAATCTCAATGGCCGCCTGCGTCGCGGCGACAATACCATCGGCATCTTTGAGGTCGATGAGGCCGCGTTTCCCGGCGTCGTGCGCGAATTGCAACCCCGCGCTATTGTTATCAACAATCTCTTCCGCGATCAGCTTGATCGCTATGGTGAGGTGGAGCTGGTCGCCATGCGCTGGCGCGAAACGCTGGCGCAGCTATCGCCGGAGACCATTCTGGTCCTCAACGCCGATGACCCTTCGATTGCCGCGCTCAGCGCCAGCTTTCCAGGCAAGGCGCTTTTTTACGGCATGAACGATCCCCAGCAGGCCATCGTGGCTGAAGGCAAGGCTGGCGAGCTGGGCCAGACGATTGACGCGCGTACCTGCCCCACCTGTGGCGCCGATCTGGATTACCGCTTGCGGTACTATAGCCATATCGGCCACTATAGCTGCCCATCCTGTGGACAGCAGCGCCCAGAGCCAGTGGTCTACGCCACCAGCGTGACCAAAGAGCAGTTTGACCGCCAGCGCATCGAGATCAGCGCCCCTGGCGGCACAGGCGAGGCAGTGATCTCCCTGCCCGGCTTTTATAATGCCTATAATGCCCTGGCTGCCACGACGGTTGCCTCCGGCCTTGGCATTGATCTGCCCACAATCCTTGCCGGTCTGGCGCGCTTCCGCCCGGCTTTCGGGCGCGGCGAAACGATTGAGGCCGAGGGACGCACGCTGCGCCTGATGCTCGCTAAAAACCCGACAGGCTTTACCGAGGTGCTGCGCACGCTCCTCAGTGGAGACCTCGCCCGGCATGTGATGCTTGTGTTGAATGACAACACGGCGGATGGGCATGATGTCTCCTGGATATGGGATGTGGACTTTGAGCAGCTTACCGGCAAAGACCTGGCGCTGACCCTCTCCGGCATTCGCGCCGATGATCTGGCCGTGCGCCTGAAATACGCGGGCGTCAGCGGGAGCGTTGAGAGCGACATCCCGGCGGCCATTACCCAGGCAATCAACGCGACGCCTGTCGGCGAGACGCTCTATATTGTGCCAACCTACACGGCGATGCTGGCGGTGCGCGGCGAACTGGAACGGCGCGGCTATACCGCGCACTATTGGGAGGGCAAAGATGTCTGAGATTGAAGCAGCGGCAACGGGAGATGCCATGCAGCCAGAGCCGCCACAAGCGCAATTGACCCTAGGTCATTCTCCTGAAGCTGTGCCAGAAGAAACCGCGCAGAACGAAGCGCCGAAGTATCAACTGACCCTTGGTCATTTATATCCCGATCAGCTCAACCTCTATGGCGACCGGGGCAACATCATCACCCTGCGCCAACGCTGCCGCTGGCGTGGCATCGAGCTTGAGGTGCGCAACCTGGGGGTGGGCGACGCGCTGGCCCCCGATGAATACGATATGCTCTTCATCGGCGGCGGGCAAGATAAAGAGCAGGCTCCGGTGGCGCACGACCTGCGCGAGATCAAGGCGATTGGCCTCTGGGCGGCCATCGAAGATGCTATGCCCGTGCTGGCCGTCTGCGGGGGCTATCAACTGCTGGCCCATTACTATCGCCCCGCCGTTGGGCCAGATATGCCAGGGCTGGGCGTCTTCGATGCCTGGACCATTCACAAAGGGCTGCGAGTTGCGCGCTGCATCGGCAACGTTGCCATCGAGTGGCAGGGCCAGACGCTGGTGGGCTTCGAGAATCACGGTGGGCGCACGTACCTGGGCACGGCCAAACCCCTGGGCAAGGTGCTGGCCGGGCACGGCAATAACAGCGAGGACCATACCGAGGGCGCGATCTATCGCAACACCTTTGGCACCTATCTGCATGGCTCGCTGCTGCCCAAGAATCCGCACTTTGCCGATTATCTCATCCTGCTGGCCCTGCGCCGCAAGTATGGCCCAGAGGCGACGTTGCCCCCGCTGAGTGATACGCTGGAGTGGCGCGCCCACGAAACGATGCTCCGGCGGTTGGGGGTGAACCCCAAAAGCAAAGCCTCCACAGCCGCTTCATCCATCTAAGCTCTCCCCGCTTCCTGGTAACTACTCAACAGGGCTGTCCCTTCCTCGATAGCCCTGGCGCTGCTCTGCCAGCATCTCTTGGTCTCTGTAAGCACACTGATTGACAGATAACAATTTTGCTAGCATACTGAGCAACACAGAGAATGCTAAATTAGCGATGTTGAATGTAAGTAAGGGGGCATAACGTATGAAGATCACCACTATTCTAGACCAGATTGATCTTGGAAGCATTGCCCTGCCAACGTTCCAGCGGGGCTATGTCTGGAATCGTGACCAAGTACGCAGCTTGATGCAAGCCCTCTACCGTAAGCATCCTATTGGCAGCTTACTGGTCTGGATCACTCAGACGGAGAACGCTCATGCAAGGGGTAATGGCTCCCTCTCTCCTGGGTTCGTTAAGCTGCTGCTTGATGGTCAGCAACGGATTACTTCTCTCTATGGCATTATCCGAGGCAAGCCACCGAAGTTTTTTGAGGGCAATATCGATGCCTTTACAGGGCTATACTTTCACCTGGACGAAGAGCGGTTTGAATTCTATGGACC
>JBJKSJ010000135.1:0-9282 GCA_046704085.1 Ktedonobacterales bacterium
CCAGGCAAGCTGGCACTTGTCACCAGCGCCTGCCCCGCCAGGGATGTGTGGGTAGCAGCAACGATCTGATCATTTCCGTTGAGGACCATCCAGGCCACGCCATCTGCCGTCGAGAGGCTGGCTTCGCCCAGGAGATTCTGAGCTTGCTGGAGTGTCGCCGATGAAGCGGCCCCCTGGCTGGCCTGGGCAATACTGCTCTGCTGCGCCAGCCCGGCAAGATGCGCCTGGCGCTGCGCAAGTTCATGCGTCAGCGCCTGCGTATCGGCCTGGGCAGTTGCGAAAAGAATTTGCTGACCCGACTGCGCCAGCGATGTCTGGTTGGCTTGCTGGTAGAGCAAGACGAGCAGAAAGGCCGGCGCCAGCGAGAGCAGCGTTAGCGCCAGCAAGAAGCGCAGCTTTAAGCTGAGGCCAGTGGCGCGCCCGAACCGGCCAGATGGGATCGCCGGGCGCGCAATTTCATACCCTGGAGGCTGAGCCGCCTCCGCTCCTTCGACGAGCGGGCGAGAGGCGCCTGTCATCGGGCCAGAAGGGCGGGGCATCGTGGTTGTCGGCGCCGCTGCTGTCGGACTGCCAACGAACGATGGCTGGTGGCCCCAGGCGGGCAGGGGCTGATCGGCGCCCTGATTATTCCTGGAGTCTGTGGTGGGGCGCGCGGAGACCAGCGAATCCTGCGCCTCGGCAGGGGCTCCTGGGGTCCATCTGGGTCTGGCATTCCCCCCCTGTTGGGGGCGGTCGGTAGGCCAGGGTCTCATAGTACATACCTCCTTGACCAATTGAGTATTATTAGAACGCTGAATCCGGCTGGGCCGAATGGTCCTGCGTTCAAGAGATGAATTGCTGTTCTCGTAAAGTAGTGAGCAGTTCGAAGAGCGCCTGAGGCGTATATCCTAGCAGGCGGGCAAGTTCTTCGACCGAGCGTTGACCATTCACCAGCGCGAGGGCGCGGCGCTGGTCACGGGTGACTAACTGCCCATTACGGGCAGCAGCATCTCCCCAATTGGTACGAGATGGCCGCC
Source organism: Ktedonobacterales bacterium (assembly GCA_046704085.1). Taxonomy (GTDB): domain Bacteria; phylum Chloroflexota; class Ktedonobacteria; order Ktedonobacterales; family DATBGS01; genus DATBHW01. The sequence continues at coordinate 1,017 of JBJKSJ010000135.1, forward strand.
AGGAAGCAGCAAAGGAACCGGGCCTGACAGGAAACCGCGTGGCCTCTCCTGGCTGCTCAGGCACAGATTCTCCTCGCGGCGAAGGAAAGCCAGCAGGAGCCGGAGACTGGTAGGATGGTGGGCGCGCTTCCCCTCCTGAGGGAGCGAAACCTGGCGATGCCGGGGCAGGCAGCAGTTCATAGGACAATCTTCCTATTTGCCTTAGAAAATCGAGCGCCTGCTCCCCCACCAGCCAGCGTTCACCAGCAGCGTTGAAGACCGCACAGGACTGAAGTTGCCCTGCTTGCATTAACAGATCAGCATACCAGGGCGCTGCCTGTGCTGCGGACCTTTGCCCTCCCTGGAATCCGCTGTAGTCGCCCGACAGCATCCCGGTGGTGGGTGGCTCAACGGATGGGTAGACCCGTACCAACGCTGTCTGACCTCCTAGTTCGAGGAGGCTGAGAAGTCTGCTAATGCTCTTGGTTTCCAGGACCATCCCTCCTTAGTAGCTTCTGCTCCAGGACGGGCATAGGCTTGGATGCAGTATCGATCCTGCCAGGGACGCTTGCCTGGGCAGTCAGATGTACCTGCTGCCTGGCAACAAAACTATCCTAGCATACGATGCAAGAGGGAGAGAACAGTGTCAAGACAAAAATACCAGGCAAAGCACCTGTAGCGGAGAAAGCGATGGCGCCAGTCTTGGCGAGAGATATGCAGTAATGAAGACCGGCTGGCAACCATCAAAATATGAGGGAGGCGCACACAATGGCGCAAAATGCTTGTCACATCTGGGATCTCTGGATTGCCGACGTAGGACCAACGGGTATCTCCTTTGCGCGCGGGCAGCTCAATCCGACGGATGTCCTGCTGGTACATGCCGCGCCGCCACAGTTGAATGTTGCGGTGCTGAGCGACGCCGGGGAGATTTTGGCGCAAGGCCATGACCTGCTGCGCTCCGCCAGCAGCCCAATCGCGCGCCTGCTCCGCCAGGACCAGGCGATCACCCGCGAGGACATCTGGCCGACGGAAGCCGATTATGGGACGCCGGTCATCCTGCCGGGCGGCGAAGTGGGCATCCTGGAACGCTGGTGGAACGATCCTGATCAGCAGGAATGGCGCTGGAGCATTGAGTTGTACAACCATCGGTAGAGAGATCTGATGCGTCTGGCCGGTAGAGTTGACTAAATCTATCAACTTTGTTATACTAAAGAAGGTTTGTCTGGTCTGCTCTTTGAGAAGAGCGTACCTGAATGGTCCGCCAGAAAAACGGGCCACTGAAGCGAAATGGAGGAAGCAGGACATATGGCAGGAACTGAGACGACGGGAACGACGACCGCCAATGCGACGGAATATGCGCATCCTGAGGTGCTGGTTGATACCGCCTGGGTGGCGGATCATCTGAACGATCCAACGGTCCGTATCATCGAGGCCGACGAAGATGTCCTTCTCTACGAGGTCGGGCATCTTCAGAATGCCGTCAAGCTCGACTGGCATGTGGATGTGCAAGACCCCGTGCGCCGCGACTTCGTGAGCAAAGCTGATTTCGAGAAGCTGGCAAGCCGCTACGGAATCAAGAACGACACCACCGTCATCTTCTATGGTGATAAGAACAACTGGTATGCCGCCTATAGCTTCTGGTTGTTCAAGTTTTACGGCCACAAAGATGCCCGCATTATGAATGGTGGTCGTGCCAAGTGGGAGGCCGAAGGGCGCGCCTTCACCAAGGAGGTGCCAACATTCTCGGCCACCACCTATCACGCCCAGGAGCCAGACCTCTCCATCCGTGCGTTCCGCCGCCAGGTAGAAGACCAGCTGGGCAAGCCGGGCTACGCGCTGGTGGATGTGCGCTCGCCCGATGAGTACACCGGCAGGCTGCTGCACATGGTCAACTATCCCCAGGAAGGCGCGCAGCGCGGCGGGCATATCCCCACCGCCCGGAGCATTCCCTGGGCCAGAGCGGCGCGCGAGGATGGCACCTTTAAGTCTGCCGCCGAGCTGCGCGACCTCTATGGCAATGAAGACGTCACGCCGGATAAGCAGGTCGTTGCGTACTGCCGCATCGGCGAGCGTTCGGCCCATACATGGTTTGTGCTGACCCAACTGCTCGGCTATCCAAACGTGCGTAACTACGATGGCTCCTGGACCGAATGGGGTAATCTGGTCGGCGCGCCTATCGAGAAGCCCTAGCTATTCAACACGCTTGCGGGTTACGGCGACAACGAACTAGCATCCTTGCCGCTTTATCGGATACAATACCAGAAAAGCGTTGCGCGTATCCGAAAGAGCGCGGCAGGGATGCACGCCTGTAACCCGTCGCTCTTTTTTCCTCTGGTTACAAGGAGTCCTAAAACACATGAGCATGACCCGTCAGGAAGCCGTTGAGTTTCTGCTGGAGCATTACCAGCATCCTTATCATCGGGGCACGCTTGAAGACGCGGACATCAGTCTGACCGGCGGCAGCCCCGGCTGCTCCGATACCATCACCATGCAGGCGAAGTTCGATGAAGACGGCCACCTGCAAGATGTCTATTTCGATGGCGAAGGCTGCACCATCAGCATGGCCGCAGCCTCCTATGTCAGCGAACTCGCTGAGGGTAAAACGCCCGAAGAGATCGAGGCGCTTACCTTTGAGGATTTGATGGACGCCCTTGGGCGCGAAGTCGTGATGACCCGACCCACCTGCGCGACAACGGCGCTGGGCACCCTGAAGCAGGGCGTCCATGAGTATCAGCTCAAGAAGCAAGCGAAAGGGGAGTAGGCGGCAGCCGCCTACTCGTCCTTAAACCGGAAATACTTAAAGCCTTCTGCATACTGGAAGTCGTGCCCGTGTTTGCGGGCCTGCTCTGCCGTCCCTTTGGCCCACTGTTTCATCTCTTCAGCGGGATCCCAATCTTTGATCTGGCTCTTGTGCTGACGCAGCGCGGCGATCTTGGTTTCTAGCGTCTCGCTGATGTCCACCCAGCGATCGGCCTGCTGTGTGCCCGTGAGATAGAGTTCCTTGACATCGTGCGGCTCCAACCCTTCTTCGAGCAGATCGGTGAAGATCAAGCGCGTGCCCGCCGCTGGCATGATTGCCGCCAGCGTAGCTTCGCCAGCGGCGCGATGATCGGGGTGGTTGATGTAGCCCTGGCCGGACCAGCGCGTCGTCGGGTCTTGACAGATCATTATATCGGGCCGAATCTGGCGAATTAGCCGCGCAATATCATGGCGCAGTTGCAGCGTTGGCTCCAATGTCGAATCGATGTAGTGCAGAAAGAGCGCTTCCTTTGCCCCCAGCGTGCGCGCCGCTGCCCAATGTTCCTCATGGCGCAGCGCCACCAGCTTTTCGGAGGTCATCTCCGGGTCACTTGAGCCACAATTCCCGTCCGTCACCACGCAGTAATAAATCTCGTACCCCTGGAGCGCCCAGCGGGCAATCGTCCCCGCCGCGCCAAACTCGCCATCATCGGGGTGCGCCATCACCACCAGCACTTTCTTCGGCGTCTTCTGCTGTTCGCTCGCTGCTGTCTGTTCAGCCATCAGCTTTCTATCCTTCCTAAACTGACAAAATGATGAAAAAACCGTCGGAGTCTACTCAGAGTTGGTCCAGGGCCAGTTCCACGCGCCAGCGGGCCAGATGCTCCAGCGCTTTGGTGAGCAGCGCCAGATGCTTCGGCGCGTTGAGCCAGCGGCTGGCGCCGGAGGGATGCGGCAGAGGGAGGAGCAGCCGCCCATCCTGCTCGCGGTATGTCCCCACGATCTCATCCAGCCTCCCCGGCCCCCAGAAGGTCTGGATCGCCATACCGCCGACCAGCGCCAGCACACGCGGGCGCACCAGCGCAAGCTCCGCCAGCAGATAGGGGCGGCAAAGCGCCAGTTCTGGCGGGGAGGGTTTGCGGTCGCCCGTGCCGCGCGGATTGCGGCCAGGGTCGCAGCGCGTCAGGGCGCTGAGGTAGATGCGCTCACGGAAATCTTCAGGCTGAAAGCCCGCGCGCACAAACCAGCTTTGCAGCACGCGGCCACCGGGTCCGGCGAAGGGCAGGCGCCGCTCCACCGACAGGTGACCAGGCGCCTGGCCGATGAGCATCACGCGGTCGGTCACGCGGCCACGCGCCCCGCCTACCGGATTGGCGACGCGCAGATGGCCCTGCTCCTGGCAGAGCCGACAGGCCAGCACGCGCTGCATCAGCGCCTCCAGCCGCGCCTGGCGCTCCGCCAGCGGTTCTTCCTGTTCTGGTAATGGCTCAAGCAATGAATCGCTCACCTTGTCGCTGACACATGAGAGCAGCCATCGTGCCTGCTCATCTCTTCTGCAACGTTGCGCACCACTCATGGTGCTTCATATTGTGTAGTATAGCCCGCAGGCGTCTTCCCTGGCAAGTTTGTTGACACCAGGCAGGGAAAACAGGTACCAAGAACATTCGTAAGCATCATTCTTTCTTCTTGCGTTTGCTTGATTATACTAGCCCTTGACATAACGCTGCCAAAGAGGTATATTCCCGTTATGGAACAAGGGAGCAAACCTCAAAAAATGTCAGTGTATTTCCCGCCTGACTTGTTAGAGCAGGTACGGCAGCACGCCCGCCAAGAGAAACGGTCTTTTAACAAAGATGTATTGTGGCTCTTGGAGAGAGCCTTGGAGGCCGAGGATGCACCTCGTCGAGCAGCACCTCATCTGCCGCAGCGATAGTCGCTTTGCTGCTGTTGACGCAGCAGCCTTCGCCTCCAAGAATCTGTACAACGCGGCGCTCTATCTAATACGGCAATCCTTCATCTTTAAGGGACACTATCTTCCGTTTGAGGCGGTTTACCACCAGATGAAGGGCCATGAGGCATACCGGGCACTACCTGCTAAAGTGGCCCAGCAGGTGTTGCGTCTGCTGGATCAGAACTGGCAGAGCTACTTTGCCGCCTGTGAGGCGTACCGGGAAGACCCTTCCAAGTTCAAGAGCCATCCTAAGCTGCCCAAATACAAAGCCAAGCAGCAAGGCCGCAACGTGCTGGTGTATACTATCCAGGCTCTCAGCCGTTCTGGCTTGAAGCAGGGGCTGATTCAGCCCTCAATGCTGCCCATCACTATTCAGACGAACCAAATCCATATCGCACAAGTGCGTATCGTGCCGCGCATCGGCTTCTCTGTGGTCGAAGTGGTGTATGAGCGTCAGGAAGCTCCACCGTCTGGCAATCCTGCTCTGTACGCAGCAATAGATATTGGTGTAGATAATCTCGCGGCGATAACTTCAAACAAGATGGGCTTTGTCCCGCATCTCGTTAACGGTCGCCCACTGAAGTCTACCAACCAATATTACAACAAGCGGCGAGCTGAGTTGCAAGCGGCCCTGGGCACAACTAGCACAACCGCACGAATGGAACGGCTCACAAACAAGCGCATCCGGCGAATTCAGCACTATCTGCACGCGGCGAGCAAAGCCGTCATCGCCTTGCTGGTAGCAGAAGGCATAGGCACGCTGGTGATTGGCAAGAACCTGTTCTGGAAGCAGGAATGCGACCTAGGGCGGGTCAATAACCAGCATTTCGTGCAGATTCCACACGCCCGTTTCATCGAACTGCTTATCTACAAAGCTCAGCTTGCAGGCATCCAGGTCATCCTCCAAGAGGAAAGTTACACCTCCAAGGCAAGTTTTCTGGACAGTGATCCCATCCCGGCGTATGATCCGAAACGGAAAGACAAGCTGTGCTTCAATGGCAAGCGGCTGAAGCGCGGGCTGTACCAGGCCAGGGATGGGCGCACCCTCAATGCAGATGTGAACGGCGCCTATAACATCTTGCGCAAAGCACTCCCAACGGCCTTTGCCAATGGGATAGAGGGCATTGTAGTTTGCCCAGTATGGCTGACGTTCGCTTGGTCAGTCCAGCCAAGGGTGCTGGCGGCAGCGTAAGTTGTACCAACCAATCACGAGTTTGCTCGTGATTGGAAACTATACTTTGTGCGGTTTGATCGGTGAGATATACTAAGCATAGTCTCGTCTGAAAGGACACCACCCCGAATACGTTCACCCTCAAGGACACTGATGTCCGTGCTAAAGAGCAACCAACGAAGGTGAGGAAGCAGAACATATGGCTATAGTAACCGCCAGCGGTCAAAGCCTGGCTGAAGTTGGTTTAACCAACCTCGGTAACGTCTACTGGAATCTCTCAGTTCCCCAGCTTGTCGAACATGCCGTCGCGCGCAACGAGGCGGTGCTGGCAGCCAACGGCGCGCTGGTGGCAACCACTGGCCTGCGCACCGGGCGCTCGCCCAAAGATAAGTTTATCGTGCGCAATCCAGAGAATGCCGCGAAGATCGCCTGGGGCAAGATCAACCAGCCGCTTGAGCCAGCAGTCTTTGATCGCTTCCACGCCCGCCTGAGCGCCTATCTTCAGGGCCGCGATGTCTTTGTGCTGGATGCCTGGGCGGGCGCCGACCCGGCCCATCGCTTGCCCATCCGCGTGGTCGCCGAATATGCCTGGCACGAACTCTTTGCGCGCCAATTATTTATCCGCATGACCCCGGAAGAACAGATCAGGAACAAGCCTGCCTTCACCGTCATCTCCGTGCCAGAGTTTCTCGCCGTGCCCGAAGTTGATGGCACGCGCACCGAGGTGGCTGTGCTGGTCAATTTTGAGCAGGGGTTGATTCTGATCGCTGGCACCAAATACGCGGGCGAAATTAAAAAATCCATCTTCGGGGTGCTGAACTATATCCTCCCGCAGCAGCAGGTCTTTCCGATGCACTGCTCGGCGAATATCGGCTCAACCGGCGATGTCGCCCTCTTCTTCGGCCTTTCCGGCACGGGCAAAACGACGCTCTCGACCGACCCCGACCGGCAACTGATCGGCGATGATGAGCATGGTTGGGGCGATCGTGGCGTCTTCAACTTCGAGGGCGGCTGCTATGCCAAGTGTATCAATCTCTCGCAGAAGCACGAGCCGCAGATCTGGAATGCCATCAGGTTTGGCTCTGTCGTAGAGAATGTCGTGGTGGACCCGGTGACACGCGAGCCGGATTACACGGATGGCACGCTCACCGAGAACACACGCGCCGCCTACCCACTCGATTTCATTGAAAACGCGACCCCTGATGGCCTGGGCGGCCATCCCTCCTCCATCCTACTACTGAGCGCGGATGCCTTCGGGGTGCTGCCGCCGCTCTCGATCCTGACACCAGAGCAGGCCAGCTATTATTTCCTCTCTGGCTACACGGCCAAGCTGGCCGGAACCGAGGCGGGCATGGGCGACGAGCCTGAGCCAGATTTTAGCCTCTGCTTTGGCGCGCCCTTCTTCCCGCTGCCCGCGACGGTCTACTCTAGGATGTTCCGCCAGAAGGTCGAAGAACATCAGGTGCGCGTCTATCTGGTCAATACCGGCTGGAGCGGTGGCCCCTATGGCGTCGGCGAGCGCATCAGCCTGCCCTACACCCGCGCGATGGTGCGCGCCGCCATCTCCGGCGCGCTGGACAAGGTGGAAACCTGGACCGACCCGATCTTCGGGCTGCATGTGCCCACCTCCTGCCCGGATGTGCCCAGCCATATTCTGCGCCCGCGCGATACCTGGCAGGATGGCGCGGCGTATGACCGCCAGGCGCGTGAACTGGCGCGCAGCTTTGCCGAAAACTTTGCCAAGTTCCCTGACGCCGACCCCGACGTGCGCGCCGCCGGACCGCGCGGCGACTGAGGATCAGCGCAGGCGGCTGAAGCCAATGCTTCAGCCGCCTGCGTTTTTAATAACTCGCCGCGCCGCTGCCAGAAAGGGGGGAGACATCATCCCAGGACACGCCGTTGTTATTGGTGCCCACAATCAGCAGTTGGTTGTCAGTATTCAATTCCAGCACCCCCAAGCCAGAGGCAATAAAGAGGTTGCCGCGCCGATCAACTGCCACCCCATCGGCCCCGCTTAGCCCATCAATCAGAGTAGTAATCTTCCCGGTTTTCGGGTCAAGGGCCACAATCTTATCGCCTGTCGCCACATCCAGCGTGTTGCGGTGGTTATCATAGGCCATGCCATCGCTGCCAGTTTGCAAATCAAAGGTTTTGATCTGCTTTCCGCTGGTGGGGTCAAGCTGATAGATCGTGCCGCCAGCAGCAGCGTAAAAATTGCCATTGGTATCAAATGCCAGCCCTTGCACGCTGTTCAGGTTCTGGTCCTGAACAAATGTCCTGACGCTCTTGTCGGCCACATGATACTCCAGAATCTTGCCAGCACTTGTATCGGCAATCAATACGCCGCTCCCATCAGGGCGAACGGCCATATCGCGCAAATCATCCTGCCCCTCTTGAAAGACCTTAGTATACGTGCCGCTCTGAAT
>JBJKSJ010000136.1:0-12504 GCA_046704085.1 Ktedonobacterales bacterium
CCGAATATAACCCCAAAAACCGCCCCTGGGGGCGCCGCCCGCCCCCCCCCCGCCCCCCCCCCCCGTCTCTAGAGCGTGTTATGCACTTTTGGAGAAGTCCGCTCACCTCCGAGCTAACAGCAATGGATCGCTGTTTAATACGGTTGCTGCCAAGCCCTATGAAAAGCAAGTCCATGAAAAAGTGCATAACAGCTTCTAAGGTGGTACAATCGACGTATGAACAAAATAACCACTCAAAATGACGGCTCGATCCAAAACTATATTGCTTCACTTGATGAGCAAACTGTAAAAGATAGCCAAGCGCTGATTGAAATGATGCAGCGCATAAGCGGACACGCACCAAAGCTATGGAATGTAGGCACTATCGGGTTTGACACCTACCACTACAAATACGACAGCGGGCGCGAAGGAGACGGTCATATTATTGGTTTTTATCCAAGAAAAGGTAAGATTACCATTTACCTAATGGACGGCACAGCGCGCTACTCTGGATTGCTGGCTAAGTTGGGTAAACATACTGCTACCGGGTATTGTGTGTATGTCAAGCAGCTTAGTGATATACAGCTGCCAATCCTTGAGCAAATCGTGCAACAGTCATATGAGCATATAAAGTCAAAGTCCCAAGACGGGCTTATAGACCAAATATTATGGCGAACTGAAAAATAGGCATTTCTGCCTAGAGCCTGTTAGGAACTTCAGAGACAGTGAACGACCTGATGGATAAAGCGATGCAGTAGCAGGATGGCAAAAGCCAAGAAGTGCAACCCTGCCAGCGTTTGTGGCAGGCGCTCATAGTCGCGTGCCAGGCGTCGAAAGCGATCGGTCCAGGCGAAACTGCGCTCGATGCCCCACCGACGCGGCAGCAGGACAAAGCCCTTCTTTGCTTCCGGCAGCTTGACCACTTCAAGGCTGATGCTCTGCTCCGCCGCTGCCTCCAGTGGCTGATCTCCGGTGTAGCCTTGGTCCACGAAAGCGACCTCCACGCTCTGTTCCGTCACCGCTTGCACCTGCGCTGCCAAGGCGGCCACTTGGTCCCGGTCCTGCTCGGTGGCCGGGGTGACCCGCAGCGCCAACAACTGACCCAGCGTATCGACGGCCACATGCACCTTGCTCCCTTTGCGCCGTTTCGCTCCGTCGTAGCCTGCTCGCGCGCCGCTTTCAGGACTGGACTGAAGCGTGCGGCTATCAAAGATGGCTCCCGATGGCTGCTCCTTACGCCCTGCCGCCACGCGCAAGAGTTGGAGCAAGTCGTTGACCATCCCCTCGAAGACCCTGGCGTTGAGCCAGCGCTGGGTCTGCTGATAGACCGACTCCCACGGTGGCAGATCATTGGGCAGCATCCGCCAGGAGGCACCGACTCGCACGATCCAGCGCAGGCCATTGAACACGTCACGCAAAGGATACTCCCGTTGTGTGGCCTCTTCGCTCATCAGGGTCAGGTACGGAGCGACAAAGGCCCACTCGTCGTCGCTCACAGCACTGGGGTAGGGGTTTCTTGCCATACCCCCAGTGTATCAAAAAAGTTCATAACAGGCTCTAGCGCAGCAGCCATAAGGCCCATTTGTCTGAAAATGCTTGACAAACGGGCGTCGGTCAGCTATACTTGCTGCATCCTTGATCACCTGGAGTAGATCACATTTCTGATAGCGAATTGAAGAACGGCTGGCACAGTCGGCGCAACAAACACCGACCATGCCATGAACCCATACTCGGTCACACCAAATATGGGCCTGGGGGCTATTGTACCATCGAGACCCCCAACGGCCCTATTGGTGAACCGCTCCGGTCTGGAGAGGCCAGGGTTCACCAATAGGGCCGTTCCATTTCTGTGCCGCACACGGCAAGAAAGGGAGTCTCCTATGCACGCATCTACTTCTACGCCCTGGTATCTGGCCCCCGCGCGTCCGTTCCCGGCCAAAGTCTGGCTGGCAGACCGCTATCCCTTCCGCATCCCCACGCCGCGCTCCGCTCAGCGGCAGACGTGCCCCGACGAACCCGCTGTGCCTCCGCGCCGCCCGTTCCCGGCGCTGGCCTGGCTGGAGCAGCGGCGCCACCTGTAGCACCAGCCTCCGTGCTGGCTGGGGTGTGGCGCGGCGCGTGGAGGAGCGCTGGCGCTCAGGAGCCAGGCTCCGCCGCAGCCCATCCTTGTCCTTCGCCCGTTTCCTGTGCTACGCTTGTTAGGGTTGGTATAAATTGTGAAGGTGAGGGCTTTAACCCTGACGGCCAACGAGTCGTCATCACAAACTTGAAAGCATTCTGCCAGGAGAAGGGGCTAACTATAGTGCATATGCACGAACTAAAGAATGGCAAGCGCAAAGTCCATAAAGGCTGGACATGGAAGGAGAACAATGAGTAACCAGGAGCATAAAGGCGCTGAGCCTCGGCATACGAACCGGCTGATTCACGAAACCAGCCCCTACCTGCTCAAACACGCGCATAACCCCGTTGATTGGTATTCCTGGGGCGAGGAGGCGCTGGCGAAGGCAAGAGCAGAGGACAAGCCGATTCTACTCAGTGTCGGTTACGCGGCATGCCATTGGTGTTCAGTAATGGAGCAAGAATCGTTCGAGAACGAGACTACTGCTCGACTAATGAATGCGAACTTCGTCAGCATCAAGGTGGACCGCGAGGAGCGCCCGGATATTGACGCGCTGTATATGGACGCCGTGCAGGCGCTGACCGGCAGCGGCGGCTGGCCCATGACGGTCTTCCTCACGCCGGAGGGTCTGCCCTTCTATGGCGGCACCTACTTCCCGCCCAAAGACCGCTACGGCATGCCCGGCTTCCCCACCCTCTTGCAGCGCATCAACGACTACTATCGCAACCGGCGCGACAAGGTGAACGAAACCGCCGAGCAGTTCCGCGATTTCTACAACCGCCGCGTCCGCCTGGAGCCACCGACCCTGGACGAAGAGGATCAGGAAACCGGCAGCATCGACTCCGCCGTCCTGGCAGAAGCCGTCGGTCATCTCGCCGCCAGCTTCGATGCAACTTACGGCGGCTTCGGGCGCGCGCCCAAGTTCCCCCATCCGATGGCGCTGGATTTCCTGCTGCAACAGCACCTGCGCCAGTCAGCCAGCGACGCCCAGATTACGACCAGCAGTGCGCCGGGCGATACCAGCGCGGCGGGCAGTCCCAGGGATTCCGAACTGGGTATGGTCGAGTTTACCCTGGAGAAGATGGCGCGCGGCGGCATCTATGACCAGCTTGGCGGCGGCTTCCATCGCTACGCCACCGATGACCGCTGGCTCGTGCCCCACTTCGAGAAGATGCTCTATGACAACGCCTTGCTCAGCCGCGCCTATCTGCACGCCTATCAGATCACCGGCAAGCCGTTCTATCGGCGCATCTGCGAAGAGACGCTGGATTATGTCCAGCGCGAGATGCTCAGCCCAGAAGGCGGCTTCTATTCCACCCAGGATGCCGACAGCGAGGGCGTGGAGGGTAAGTTCTACCTCTGGACCCCGGCAGACATCAAGGCCGCCCTGGGCGAAGAGGACGGCACGCTCTTCTGCGCCTTCTATGATGTCACCGAACACGGCAATTTCGAGCAGAAAAACATTTTGCACGTCGATCTTTCGCTTGAAGAGATTGCCCAACAGCAGGGCGTCAGCGTCGAACGGCTGGAGCAGGCGCTAGCAAGTGGCCGCAAGCGCCTCTACGATGTGCGCGCCGAGCGTGTCTGGCCGGGGCTGGACAATAAAATCCTCACCGGGTGGAACGGCTTGATGCTGCGCAGCTTTGCCGAGGCGGCGCGCGTGCTGGGCCGCGACGACTATCGCGTCAACGCCGAACTGACCGCCAATTTTCTGCTGACCACGATGAACAGCAGCGGGCGCCTGCTGCGCAGCTACCGGGAGGGGCAGGCCAGACTCAATGGCTATCTAGAGGACTCTACGAATCTCGCGCTGGCGCTGCTGGAGGTCTACCAGACCACATACAACCCGCTCTGGTTCAGCGAGGCGCGCAAGCTGGCCGACCAGATGATCGACCTCTTCTGGGATGAGGAGGATGGTGGCTTCTTCAGCACCGGCAAGGACCACGAAGAACTGGTGGGCCGCCCCAAAGAACTGATGGATAACGCCACACCTTCCGGCAACAGCAGCGCCGCCGAACTGCTGCTGCGCCTGGCGACCTATACCGGCGAAGATGGCTATCGCAGCCGCGCCGAAACGATCCTGCGTCCGCTCGCCCCGGCCATGAGCGAGCATCCCAGCGCGCTCAGCCAGATGCTCATTGCCCTGGATTTCCTGATCGGCCCGGCCTATGAGGTCGCCATCATCGGCGATCCCGCCGCAGCCGACACGCGCGCGCTGCTCGCTGTCGTTAACCGGCAGTTCCGGCCCAATCTGGCGCTGGCCGTCGCTCAACCAGGCGACAAGGCCGCTTTGGAGGCTATCCCGCTCTTGCAGGATCGCCCGCAGCGTCACGGCGTCGCCACCGCCTATGTCTGCCAGCGTTTTGCCTGCAAGGAGCCAGTTACAGCGCCCGAAGCCCTGGCCGCGCAGTTGAGGTAAGAAAGGTTTCTGGTATGGCGCCTGGAGATTCACTGGCTATCGTCCAAGCCTGGCAGGAGGCAGCCAACGCGCAGGACAGTGATCGTTTGATTGCGCTATCCGACCCGAACATCGAAGTGGTAGGGCCGCGCGGCTCTGGCTTCGGCCATCAATTGCTGCGCGATTGGCTGGCCCGCGCCGGTTTGACCCTCCAGACGCGGCGCGCCTTCGTGCGCGGAGCGCAGGTGGTACTTGAGCAGCAGGGCATCTGGCGCTCGTTAGCAACGGGCGAGGTCACGGGCGCCAGGACACTGGCATCGGCCTTCCAGGTGAAAGATCGACAGGTGATACGATTCGCGCGCTACGATGATCTTGCCGCTGCATTTGCAGCAGCAGGGCTGACCGAAGCAGATGAAGAGGTATTGACTACATGAATGTTGGCATCCTGATCTTCGATGATGTTGAGGTGTTGGATTTCTGCGGCCCCTTTGAGGTCTTCTCGGTGGCGGCCAAACTGGGGCAAGAGGATGGCAAAGAGCCGCCTTTCACCGCCTTCACCCTGGCCGAGCGCGCCAACGGCCAGCCCATTCGCTGCGCGGGCGGCTTGCTCGTTCAGGCGCAGTATGGCCTCGACGACCATCCGCCCATTGACCTGCTCGTCGTCCCTGGCGGCTGGGGCACGCGCCGCGAGGTCGATAACCCACGCCTGATCGCCTGGATTCGCGCCCAATCGGAGCGGGCGCAGCTTACTGCCTCTGTTTGCACGGGCGCGTTCCTGCTGGGCCGGGCGGGCTTGCTGGAGGGTCGCCAGGTCACGACGCATTGGGCCAGCATCGAGCGCCTGCGTAAGAGCCTGCCCAACGCCACTGTCCTGGAAGATATTCGCTATGTTGACGAGGGGCCAATCGTCACCTCGGCGGGCATCAGCGCGGGCATCGACATGGCGCTGCATCTGGTCGGGCGGCTTCAGGGGGATGACCTCGCCCGCCAGACTGCCCGACAGATGGAATATAGGGAATATAGCTCCGCGCAGGGTATCGAATCAGCCTCTGCCTAAGTTCCCATCAGGCGGCCAGCAGCCACATCTGCGGCCCAGAGCCAACCGATCGAAGAAGCGTTGGCACACCTCATGCACGTTGTGGTACGAGGTGTCTTTTTTTGCTCTCAATCGGCTCGCTAAAAACATCTTTCCTTGCTGATACCGCTGTTAAAAATGCACTGTATCATCGCTTTTCCGCTTCCTGGTGGCAGGCAGGTATTTCCCTATGGCTGGCTTAGAAGGAACGCGCCTGGGCGCGTATGAACTGATTGAACGCATCGGCAGCGGGGGCATGGCCGAGGTCTACCGCGCCAGGCAACTGAGCGCCTTTGGCCGCGAGGTGGCCCTCAAGGTCATGCGTTCGGACCTCAACGAAGACCCGACATTTCGCGGGCGCTTTCTGCGCGAGGCGCACGCCATCTCGCGGCTCTCGCACCCCAATATCCTGCCGCTGATCGAATTTGGCGACGAGAACGGGGCGCTCTATCTGGTCATGCCGCTAGTCCGCGAGGGCACCTTGCGCGACCTGCTCAGGCAGCGCGGTGGTCTGCTCTCTATTGCCGAGACCATTTCTATCTTCAGCCAACTCTGCAACGCGGTGCAATACGCCCATGAAGAGGGCATTATCCACCGCGACATCAAGCCCCAGAACGTCCTGCTTCAGCGGCGCATCCATGTCCTGCTGGCCGACTTTGGCATTGCGCGCGACCGCCTCGATAGCCAGATGACCTCAACCGGCGTGGGCGTTGGCACGGCAGAGTATATGGCGCCAGAGCAGGCGCTAGGGCAGGCCGACGCGCGCAGCGACATCTACAGCCTGGGCGTGGTTCTCTATCAATTGCTGACCGGGGTGGTTCCCTATACCGGCACCTCACCCCTTCAGGTCTTGTTCAGACATGCCAGCGACCCACTGCCCGACCCGCGCCAATATCATCCCAACCTTTCGGCTGAGGCCATACAAGTGCTTCAGATGGCCCTGGCGAAAGACCCGCAGCGGCGCTTCGAGAGCGCCGCCGCTCTGAGCCAGGCCGCCCAGCAGATGCGACCTTACACGACATCGCCCACTGTGGCGCCCAGCCAGGTCATCTGGCCGGTAGTTCCTGGCATGTTGGGCAATCCAGGCAGCGGCATACCCACTCAGGCGGCTTCTGGTCCATCTGCCTGGCCGGTCACTCCAGGCAATCAGGATATTGGCGCGCTGCCAACCATCCAGTCGAACCCAACACCGCTGCTGGACCAGGGGCGCGTCACACACCCGGACGCCGCCGCGCAAGCCGGGACAGGCGATCTGCCCACCAGGGAGGCGTCTGGAACCCAGGCCACGCAGCGCAGCCCGGACGCTGGCTCTGCGCCCGGCAGGTTTTCGGGGCCTCCGCCGATTCTCCCGCCAGTCGCGGCAGCGGCTGGCGGCTGGGCCGCCCAAACGCCTGGGTATAACGCGCCCACCTGGGGCGGCCAGGGCGCCAGCAGGCCACCGAACGCCGGTCAGGGCGCGCAGCCGCCCGCTGGCGGAGGCGGCCCACCCGCTGGTGGGGGCGGCCCGCCTGGCAACGAGCGTGGCCCTATGCGCGGGCGTGGACAACTCATCGCCGCGCTGGTCGCCGCACTGGTCTTGATTGTTGCTGCCTCCTCCATCGCCTACGGCTACTTCGGCCTGGGCTGGCTGCACCCCGGCGCTGGAGCCGCTGGCGCCCAGCCGATTACGCCGTCACCTTCGTCGACCATGCCGCCAGGCACAACGCCTTCGCCTTCGCCAACCTATCCGCCCTCACCATCGCCAACGAACCCGCCGTCGCCCACGCCGACTCGTCCACCACCGACTGCCACGCCCACGCCGTCGCCTACTCCGACGCCGACCAGCCCGACACCCACACCCACGCCGACCAATCCAGCGCCGACGCCGACACCAACTCCTACGCCAACCAGTCCGCCGCCGACTCCAACGCCGACCAATCCAGCGCCGACGCCGACCCCATCGCCAGCTTCGGCGCCCAGCCCAACGCCGTCGGGCGCTTCACCAACGCCCGGCCCGACTGGCACATCCTCTGCGCCCGGCGCAGCAGCGCAAGGCCCACATCACGGGCACGCTCAGCATGCTCACGGGAGCGGACACGGCAAATTCTGAAAGAACACCTTGCCACCCAACGCAGCGCCAGTTATAATCAATCCGGCAGAGCGCAGACTGGCGGTGTGGCGCTTCAGCGAGAAGCGTCACAACGGGATGCTACCCACATACCTCTGCATGGGGCAGGAGGAATCTTTTTATGGCTGGCTTGGAAGGCATGCGCCTTGGCGCGTATGAACTCATCGAAGTCATTGGCGGCGGCGGCATGGCCGAGGTCTATCGCGCCAGGCAACTCACTGCCTTTGGCCGCGAGGTAGCGATCAAAGTCATTCGTTCGGGCTACGCTGAAGACGCAACGTTCCGCGAACGGTTTCTCCGCGAGGCTCAGGCCATCTCGAAGCTCTCGCATCCCAATATCTTGCCACTGATCGAATTTGGCGAACAGAACGGCACGCTCTATCTGGTCATGCCACTGGCCCGTGAGGGCACGCTGCGCGATCTGCTCAAGCAGCGCAATGGCCCGCTGCCGTTGGATGAAGCCGTGCCCATCTTCACCCAGTTGTGCGACGCCGTGCAGTACGCGCATGACGAGGGCATCATTCATCGGGATATTAAGCCGCAGAACGTGCTGCTTCAGCGGCGCACCCACGTCCTGCTGGCCGACTTTGGCATTGCGCGCGACACCGCCGAAACCCAGATGACGGCCACAGGCGCGGGGATCGGCACCGTCGAGTATATGGCCCCGGAGCAGGCGCTGGGCCAGGCTGATAAACGCAGCGACATCTACAGCCTGGGCGTGGTCCTCTACCAGTTACTCACCGGACAGGTGCCCTATTCAGGCACTACGCCGTTCCAGGTGCTGATGAAGCACACCAACGATCCGCTGCCCGACCCGCGCATCCTGAACCCCAGCCTGCCCCGCGAAACCGTACAGGTGCTTCAGACCGCGCTGGAGAAAGACCCCAGGCGTCGCTTCCAGAGCGCCCAGGCGTTGGGCCGCGCCGTGCAGCAGATACGACCAGACGCAGCCCCCGGCCCGCAGGCGAACCGTCCCGGCGGCGTGATCATTCCCGGCGCGCCCCTGCGCCCAGGGCCGAACCAGCGGCCCACCCCCGGCGCGCGCCCAACGCAGCCGACCCAGGACGGCCAGGGCGTTTCCTGGCACGGCCAGGATTTCAGAGACAACCCGGCTGGACCGCTCCCGGAGTTTCCCAGCGGCCCCACGCCATCCCGACCAGGCGGCACGCGCCCACCGCCTGATCGCCGGACCGCTCCGCCGCCTGGCTGGGCCGTTGGCCCGGCAGAAGCGGGCACCTACGATCAGCCAACCTGGAACACCGGCAGCGGCTTCGGGCCAGGGACGATGGGCGCCGGAGGCCAGCAGCGCGGGCGCGGACCGCTCGTGGTTGCGCTGATTGCCGCGCTGATTGTGATCCTGATTCTTTCGTCAGTAGCCGTCGCCTATGGCCTGGGCTTATTTAGTCCCGGCAGCAAGACGGCCCAGCAGCCAACAGCAACCACCGCGCTTCAGCCAACCCCCACTGCGACGGCCACAGCGACCCCTTCGCCCACGCCAACAGACACCCCCACGCCCACACCCACACCGACGGCAACGCCCACACCCACGCCGACGATACTTCCAGCGCCTGTCCAGCTTTCGCCAGCCAATGGCACAATATTCAACAACTATCCGCGGACGACGACGCTGCAATGGCAGGCAGTATCAGGCGCCGTATCCTACAGCGTTGAAGTGGACTATTACTCACCAGGCGACACAACCTGCACTAGCGGCGCGCTCTTGAAAAACCCAACGGGACTGACGACGACCAGCTACACCTTCGACTTCGTTGGAGCGCAGCCCGGCTGTTGGAAAGTCTGGGCGGTGGATAGCGGCGGACAGGCAGGAACAGTGAGCGACTGGTGGCTATTTACCTATACGGTCTAAGCGCATCCAGTAGGTTACGCCTTTATAGCCTCTCTCGTCATCATAAAAGATGAGACGATGAGGGGCGAACCAGGGCATGCTATAATCGATGCCGCTGAGATTTGCAGCGTCCGCGACAGACTCCTGGGCGCCTCCGAGAGTCTGCTCGGTTGATTATTCTCTTGCGCGGGCTGGCAGAGGTAGCATATTCATGGCTGAACGAGACGGCGCACGCCTGGGTGATTATGAACTGATTGAGCGCATCGGCGGCGGTGGCATGGCCGAAGTCTATCGCGCCAGGCAACTCACCGCCTTTGGCCGCGAGGTGGCGCTGAAGATTGTTCGCGCGGACCTCAGCGGGATCGAAGCGTTTCGCGCGCGCTTTCTGCACGAGGCCAGGGCCATCTCGCGGCTCTCGCATCCCAACATCCTACCGCTGATCGAGTTCGGCCAGGAGCGCGAGACCCTCTATCTGGTTACGCCGCTGGTGCGCGGGGGCACGCTGCGTGATCTGCTCAAACGGCGCAATGGCGCGCTGCCCCCGGAAGAAGCCATCTCCCTTTTTCTGCAACTCTGCCAGGCGGTGCAGTATGCCCACGAAGAAGGCATCATCCACCGCGACATCAAGCCCCAGAATGTTTTGCTTCAACGCGGCGTCCATGTCTTCCTGGCCGACTTTGGCATCGCCCGTGATCTCAGCGCCACCCAACTCACCGGAATTGGAACCGGCATCGGCACAGTGGATTATATGGCGCCAGAGCAGGCGCGTGGTCAGGCATCCGCGCTCAGCGACATCTATAGCCTGGGCGTGCTGCTCTATCAACTCCTCACCGGGCGGCTTCCTTTCGAGGGCAGCAGCCCGTTTGAGGTTCTCGTCAAACAGAGCAACGATCCATTGCCCGACCCGCACGCCTTCAACCCCGCGCTGCCCGCTGCGCTCGTTACCATCCTTCAGGCTGCGCTGGCAAAAAATCCCCGTGAACGCTTCCAGAGCGCCGCAGCCCTGGGCGCCGCCGTCGAGCGCGCGTGCGCCGATGTCTTGCCGCGCTCCCAATTGCCGCCCTCTGGCTGGCGCTCCACATCCAGCCCCGCTGGTCAGCACAGCGCCCAGAAGCCGCGCGCTGCCGGGCACCCGGACAGGCTCTCCAATTTTGCCGCGCAGGCAGCCACATATCCAGACAGCGCGGCCCCGCGCACTGGCAGAAACGCCCATGCGTCGGGACAGCTACCAGCCAGCCAATCGCGCGCAGACACTGATCGGGCGCCGCCAGGAAGACCTGTGGCGCCGAGGCAGAGCAGCCGACTCAATCGCAAAACGGCGCCCACCCTGCCGCGCGGGTCAGCCCGCGCAGCTTCCAGCGATGTCCTGCCGCCTACCCTGGCCTTCAAGGCCAGGCAGATGCCGCCACCCTCCCGGAAAAAGCGGACGATCCTGATCGCCCTGCTGGGGGCGCTGGCGCTCGTGCTGATCATTGGCGGCGCGGGTGTCGTCCTGGTCAATGCTTTGCACGCCCGATCAGCGGCAACAGTCAGGCCAACTCCCACTCCAACACCTGTTGTCCCGCCAGGCTTTCGGCTGTTCATCAGCCCCGATAAGACCTTCAGAATCATCTATCCAGCTACCTGGCAAAAAGCCCCATCCACAGCGGGGAACGGGGCAGAGTTTGATGGACCTGCCAGCCAGGTGTTTAGCGTCAGTAACGAGGAGAAAAATAAAGGGGATGCCGCGACCAGTGACGATACCTACTGTCTCATCCTCAGCCCCGTGCCCCAACCGCACAAACTGATCACTCTTGGTGGGCAGCAATGGACCCAGGAAGAGTGTGAGAACACTCTGATTGGCTTGCACAGCGTCATCGAGGGCGTCACCTATAAGGGCAATCTCTATCTGATCACCTATAGCACGCCGATCAGCAGCTTCAGCAGTGACAGGACGCGCTACTTCGCGCCAATGGAGCAATCCTTCACCTTCGGCGTCTAGCGCCACCGCGCTGGTTGGATGATCGGCTGGCATGGATATGGTATACTCTTCCCGGCTGAGTTGCTCCTGGCAGGGATGCCCTTGAACTGCCCTCCAGAGCGATCATCCGGCCTCATCATCACGTTCCAGGCAGGAGGAAGCATCGACGTATGGCGAGATTTGAGGGCGCGCGCCTGGGCAACTATGAACTGATCGAGCGCATCGGCGGCGGCGGCATGGCCGAGGTCTACCGCGCCAGGCAACTGGCCGCCTTTGGCCGCGAAGTAGCCGTCAAAATCATTCGGTCCGACTTCAGCGAGCAGCAGGAGTTCCGCGCGCGCTTTCTGCGCGAGGCCGAGGCGATCTCGCAGTTCTCTCACCCCAACATTCTGCCTTTGATCGAGTTTGGCGAGGAAAACCAGACGCTCTATCTGGTCATGCCGCTGGTCCGCGAGGGCACGCTGCGCGACCTGCTCAGGCAGTACAATGGCCCCCTCTCATTGGATGAGGCCGTGCCGCTCTTCATCCAACTCTGCAAGGCCGTCTACTACGCCCATGCACATGGCATCATCCACCGTGACCTCAAGCCGCAGAACGTCCTCTTGCAGGACGGAACACATGTCCTGCTGGCCGACTTTGGCGTCGCCCTGGCCCCGGCGCAAACGCGCCTGACCACAACCAGCGCGGGCATCGGGACCGTCGAATACATGGCCCCGGAACTGGCGCAGGGCCAGACCGATGCGCGCAGCGATCTCTATAGCCTGGGGATTATCCTCTATCAGATGCTCACTGGCATGGTGCCCTATTCGGGCAGCACACCGCTCCAGGTGCTGATGAAACATGCCCGCGAGCCGCTGCCAGACCCGCGCCTGCTCAACCCCAGTCTGCCGCCGCGCATGGTGCAGGCGCTGCAAATCGCCCTGGCGAAAGACCCCAACGCCCGCTTCCAAGATGCGCGCTCGCTGGGGCTGACCGTGCAGCAGGCGCGTCAAGACCCTCCAGCCCAGCCGGGGCCGCGCC